>CP064999.1:2823000-3136666 GCA_016700115.1 Sphingobacteriales bacterium
GCAACATATTATATAAGGTAGCGCTCAAAGAAGTGCTGGGCAGCACGAATCTTGAAGTTGAACATCTTTGTTTAGACTCAAGGCTTGTTCAACCCAATACTTTGTTCGCAGCTATCAGTGGCACTCTTTCAGATGGGCATGCTTTTATAGGCGATGCTATTCTTAAAGGTGCAATTGTTATCCTTTGCGAAAAAATGCCGGAAGCTATTCAAACCAATATCACTTATATCAGAGTAGATAATGTTGCCGAAGCCTTAGGAATTATAGCAGACAATTTTTACGACAATCCTTCCTCAAAATTGAAGGTGGTTGGAGTTACAGGTACTAATGGCAAAACCACTACCACCACATTATTGTATCAACTGTTTTTGAAACTTGGTTTTAAAACCGGATTGATTTCGACCATTCAATATTTCATCAATCACCGCGTGTATGATTCAACACATACAACCCCTGATTCCATTCAACTGAACCGATTATTGAATGAAATGGTCAATGAAGGATGTACTTATTGCTTTATGGAGGTAAGTTCACATGCAATGGTGCAATTCAGAGTTAATGGGATACACTTTGCCGGAGGTATTTTTACCAATATCACCCACGATCATCTTGATTTTCATCTGACTTACGACAACTATATAAAAGCTAAAAAGTCTTTTTTTGATATGCTGCCTTCTCAGGCTTTTGCTTTAGTCAATGCAGATGACAAAAACGGTAAGGTCATGCTGCAAAACACAGGAGCCCGGAAATTTACTTATGCCCTCAAATCACCGGCTGATTTTAAAGCAAAAATTCTCGAAAATTCCTTTGACGGATTAGTCCTTTTGATGGACGGTCAAGAACTGCATACCCATCTCATTGGAGAGTTTAATACCTACAATTTAACTGCTGCTTATGCAGCCGCAATGCTCCTGATTGATGAAAAAATCAATATACTGACCCATTTAAGTGCTTTAAAAGCTGCAGAAGGGCGGTTTGACAATGTGAGTAATCAGGAACGAACCATTATAGGCATTGTTGATTATGCCCATACCCCTGATGCGCTTGAAAAGGTATTGCAAACCATCAATCATATCAGAACCAAAAACGAACAACTCATCACTGTAGTGGGATGTGGTGGAAACAGAGATAAAGCCAAACGTCCGGTCATGGCAAAGTTGGCCTGTGAATTAAGTGATAGGGTCATTCTGACTTCTGACAATCCGAGATATGAGGATGCAGAAGCTATTATTAATGACATGAAAGCCGGAGTTAGCCCTCAATATTCCGGTAAAGCCATCTCCATCACCAATCGCCGGGAAGCTATTAAAACCGCTTGTATGCTGGCTAAAAAAGGGGATATCATACTCGTTGCAGGCAAGGGGCATGAAAAATATCAGGAAATCAATGGCATCCGGCAACACTTTGACGATAAGGAAGAATTACAGACCGCTTTAAATCAAATTTCGGGTTTAAAAACATAAATATGTAAATAAGAAGAAGCAGGCAGTTCAAGAAGACTGGAAAATGCTGAAAATTGTTAATTATTAATTTTTTATTGTGCTCTATTATTTTTTTGATTATTTGGCAAAATACAATGTTTCCGGTGCAGGAATGTTTAAATACATTTCGTTTCGGGCAGGGTTAGCCATAATTATTTCATTGGTCATCACCATTGTTTTTGGAGGACGCTTGATTGCCAAGCTGCATAAAATGCAGGTTAGCGACGATATCCGACAATTGGGGCTGGCCGGTGAAGAAAAAAAGAAAGGCACACCAACGATGGGCGGTTTAATTATTTTGTTTGCCATTCTTCTGCCAACCTTATTGCTTGCTAAAGTGCTGAACATCTATATCATATTGATGCTTCTTACCACGATTTGGATGGGTACAATCGGGTTTATTGACGATTATATCAAAGTCTTTAAACGCGACAAAGGAGGAATGCGGGCCAGAACCAAACTAATAGGGCAAGTGGGATTAGGACTGATTGTGGGCAGTATCATGTATTTCCATCCAAATATTGTGATTCGTGAAGACATTTCCAATACCCCTCAAAAAACCTTTTACAAAGAAGAATATCGGTTTACCACAAAAGTTGATGGAGTTAAAAAAGTGTTGGTGGACTATAAAGCAGCGGTAACCAACGTGCCATTTCTGAAAAACTATAAGTTTGATTATGGTAAACTGCTTGCTTTTTTAGGGGATAACTACCATAAATGGGCATTTTTAATTTATATCCCGGCAGTCATATTTATTGTAACTGCTGTTTCAAATGCTGCAAATCTTACAGATGGTATTGACGGATTAGCCACAGGAACATCAGCGATAGCAGGTACATGTTTAGGAATATTGGCCTATTTGTCAGGCAATGCCATAACAGCTACTTATCTGAACATTATGCACTTACCCGATACCGGAGAACTGGTCATTTTTTCCGCTGCATTTATCGGTGCTTGCATCGGTTTTTTGTGGTATAATGCTTTTCCGGCTCAAGTATTTATGGGAGATACAGGCAGCCTGACACTCGGTGGCATCATCGCAACTTTGGCTGTTGCTGTTCGCAAGGAATTGTTGATACCTATTCTTTGCGGTATTTTTGTCATCGAAAATGCATCTGTGCTGATGCAGGTGGCATACTTCAAATATACGAAAAGAAAGTATGGAACCGGGCAAAGGATATTTCTGATGTCGCCCTTACACCATCATTATCAGAAAAAAGGAATACATGAAGCAACAGTTGTAACGAGGTTTTGGATTGTCGGCATTCTACTGGCCGTTTTGACATTTATTACTCTGAAAATCAGATAAGATTAAATCAACGAATTAAGCAATTAAAATTTAGCATTGAAAAACAAATTGGTCATATTGGGTGGAGCAGAAAGCGGAATCGGTGCGGCAATATTAGGCAAACGCAACGGGTTGGATGTTTTTGTATCCGATATGGGCAAAATTTCTCCTGAAAATAAAGTCCGTTTGGATGCGGAACATATCTTATACGAAGAAAACGGTCATAGCTTGCCTTTGATTTTAGAAGCTTTTGAAGTCGTAAAGAGTCCGGGAGTACCCGAAAAAGCTCAGGTAATTCAGAGAATCAGATCTGCCGGTATTCCGGTCATATCTGAAATTGAATTTGCTGCTCGATATACCAATGCAAGCATAATTGCAATAACAGGAAGCAATGGAAAAACCACAACCACTTCATTGACCTATCATTTGCTGAAAACAGCAGGATATAAAGTAGCTGTTGCAGGAAATATAGGCAACAGTTTTGCCATGGAACTGGCTTCCGGAATTCAATATGACTTTTATGTTTTGGAAATCAGCAGTTTTCAGTTAGACGATATAGTTTTGTTTAAACCGCATATAGCGGTCATTACCAATATAACACCCGACCATTTAGACCGGTATAACTACTCTGTTGATTTATATTCAAAAGCGAAGCTTCGCATCACGCTCAACCAACATGCGGAAGATCATTTGATTTATAGTGCCGATAGCCCTGAATTGACGAAACAGTTGATGAGTCATCAGGTAAAAGCACAACCACATCCTTTTTCATTACAAACTGAGCCTGAAAATGGAATATTTGTAAAGGACAATTCAATAGTGCTTCCAAACAAATCTCGGATTAGTCTGGATTTCCTGACACTGAAAGGAAAACACAATTTATATAACACGATGGTGGCAGTTGCTATCGGCCATTTTGCAGGCATTGAAAACCAGGCTATTGAATCCGGATTGCTTTCTTTCGAACCTTTGGAACACAGGTTAGAGCCTGTTGCCATAGTGAATGGAGTTGAGTTTATCAACGATTCAAAAGCCACTAATATTGATTCTGCCTGGTTTGCTTTAGATGCGATGAATCAACCGGTCATTTGGATAGCAGGCGGCACAGATAAAGGAAATGACTATTCTGTTTTGGAAGAATTTGTCAAAACAAAGGTGAAAGCCATCGTTTGCTTAGGCGTGGATAATTCTAAAATTCACCAAGCTTTCGGGCACTTGTTGAAAAATATAATAGATACAAAAGGTGCTGATGAAGCGGTACAAAAAGCTTTTCATTTGGCTGAAGCCGGCGATGTGGTATTGCTTTCACCGGCTTGTGCCAGTTTCGATTTGTTTCAAAACTATATGGACAGAGGAAGGCAGTTTAAAGAATCAGTACGTCAGTTGGAAATAGCTGAAAATCTGAAGTTAAAAGAAAAGAATGTAAATTCTTGAGTATAAAAATCAAGTTTTTGAAAAGTAAAAAGTATGCAGGCAATATTTAATCATCTTCAGGGCGACCGCAAAATATGGTTTATCGTGATACTGCTATCACTGTTTTCTATATTAGGGGTCTATAGTGCAACAGGAGCGCTTGCATACAGGCAATTGGGTGGCAACACAGAATATTACCTGTTAAAACAGATGTTTATAGTTGGCTTTGGTTTCGTTTTGATGTATTTATCCCATAAAGTAAATCATTTGTACTATTCCAGGGTGGCTCAGGTTATGCTTTACCTTTCTGTTCCTTTGTTGGCTTTAACCCTGATTTTTGGTTCTGAAATTAACGAAGCCAGAAGGTGGTTGACTGTTCCGGTTTTGAACTTATCGTTTCAAACTTCTGATTTTGCCAAATTAGCGCTCATCATGTACACTTCCCGGATGTTATCGCGCAAACAGCATATCATCAAAGACTTTGATCGTTCCTTTATACCAATTGTATTGCCGATGATTACCGTTTGTATGCTGATTGTGCCGGCAAATTTATCAACTGCAACTTTATTATTTACGACCTGCATTGTTCTGATGTTTATCGGACGCGTACATTTCAGACATATATCCTTAACTGTTTGGTTCGGATTAAGTGCTTTTGCTTTGTATTTTGCGATTGCAGCATATACCGGAAAAGGTAGAGTTCAGACTTGGGTTAAAAGGATTGAAACTCACACCAACAAAGAAATTGAGGAACCTTATCAGGTACAACAGGCTAAAATTGCAATTGCCAATGGCGGTTTTTTAAGACTTGCTCCCGGAAAAAGTGTACAAAGAAACTTTCTGCCGCATCCTTATTCAGACTTTATCTATGCCATTATCATTGAGGAATACGGTTTGATTACCGGCTTTTTAATCATGGTTTTATACATATTACTATTATACCGGTGTATTCGCATTTTTGCCCGTGCACCCGACCCGTTTGGTGCATTGCTGGCTGTCGGATTAGGAGCAGTCCTTGTCATTCAAGCCTTGATGAATATGGCTGTAACGGTAAATTTTTTACCGGTAACGGGATTAACTCTACCCTTGATCAGTATGGGAGGAACGTCCGTCTTGTTCAGCAGTATTGCAATTGGAATAATTCTAAGTGTAAGCCGAACGGTTGAAAACACAGAAACTGCAACATAAACAACACACAATAATCTAAACTATTTTCCAAAACTTCAAACAGTAAAATGTCTATTCAAACTCCAAAAATAATAATTAGCGGCGGCGGAACCGGGGGACATATTTTTCCGGCGATTGCGATTGCTAATGCTATCAAAGAGATAGAACCTGCGGCAGAAATACTGTTTGTTGGAGCAAAAGGACGCATGGAAATGGATTTAATCCCGAAAGCAGGCTATCCGATTGAAGCACTTTGGATCAGCGGATTGCAAAGAAAGCTGAGCGTAGAGAATTTGCTGTTTCCTTTAAAAGTTTTGAACAGTTTATGGCGGTCTTTCCGAATAATTAACAGATTTAAACCTGATGTAGCTGTTGGAGTAGGAGGATATGCAAGCTGGGCGGTTTTACAAATTGCATCATGGTTTGGTTTGCCAACGCTAATTCAAGAGCAAAATTCTTACCCCGGTATCGCCAATCGCCTTTTAGCAAAAAGTGTTACCAAAATTTGTGTGGTGTACGATAATTTGAGCCAATATTTTAACCCTCAAAAAATTGTATTGACCGGAAACCCCGTCAGAGATAATATTGCCAACCTAAAGGGCAGTAAAAGCGAGGCGTTGAAATACTTTGGTCTTGACGAGCAAAAATCAACCATTTTGATTACCGGAGGAAGTTTAGGTGCGAGAGGTATCAATGAGGGGGTGTTGGCCTGTTTACCTGATTTAATAAAAGACAATAACATACAGTTGCTATGGCAGGCAGGTAAGTTTTATATAGATGAAATCAAAGAAAAGACTCGTCAATTTGGACAAAACTTAATCACTTTGGCATTTATTGACCGGATGGACTTGGCTTATATAGCCGCTGATGCTATTTTGTCGAGAGCAGGAGGAACTGTTTCAGAACTTTGTTTGGTAGGTAAACCGGTAGTTTTAATGCCTTCGCCAAATGTAACAGAAGACCACCAAACTGCCAATGCCATGAATTTGGTTCAAAAAAATGCTGCTATAATGGTAAAAGACAGCGAAGCGAGCACTAAACTTTTACCTGCACTCAAAACCGTTTTATTTGACATAGAAATACAAGAAAATCTGAGTACGAACATCAGGAAACTGGCAAAACCCGATGCTGCAGGTCATATAGCCCGCGAAATACTGAGTTTGGTCAAATCATAATTTTAGAAGCCTTTACTTCATTTTTATATGTTTCAGTTGAACAACATAAAAAGTATCTGTTTTATCGGGATTGGCGGCATAGGAATGAGTGCCCTGGCCCGCTATTTTTTAAACCGAAAAGTTGAAGTTTTTGGCTATGATCGAACTTCTACTTCTCTGACAAAAACGCTCGAGGAAGAAGGTGCTGAAATTTTATATAGTGATGAAGTAAATTTTTTGCCGGAACAGGTAGATTTGGTTGTTTATACACCGGCTATTCCTGACACTAATCAATGGTTAAAATTTTATCGTCAAAAAAACTATATGGTGCTTAAACGCTCCGAAGTTTTGCAGGTGATTACGGAACAGTCATTTACAATCGCTGTCGCCGGCTCGCATGGAAAAACAACGGTAACCAGTATGATTGCCCATGTCTTGCATCAATCCGGTTATGGTTGTACTGCATTTGTTGGCGGAATTATGACCAACTACAACAGCAATTTCATTGCGGGAAACAACAATGTTGTAGTCATTGAAGCCGATGAATTTGATCGTTCATTCCATCGCCTTAGTCCTGATATTGCCGTCATCACTGCGGTTGACAGTGATCACCTGGAGGTTTATGGCAATCAGAAAGGAGTAGAAGAGGCATTTTTAACCTTTGCCCGTAAGATAAAACCGGGCGGCACTTTAGTATTAAAACTTTCCTCACCTATTGCACCGATTTTAGAAGGAATTGGGGATGTGTTGACTTATCATTTGTTTTATCCGATTGCTGATGCATATACTTATTCCTTAAATCGGACTAAACGGGGATTTGAATACGCGGTTGCCTGTGAAAGTGCTCGGTTGGGCAATTTTGAACTTAACATTCAGGGTCAGTATAATGTCGAAAACAGCATTGCTGCCATCAGTGTGGCATATATGCTTCAAATTGAACCTCAACATATTGCCGCTTCTTTGGCAACTTTTACAGGAATTAAGCGCAGGTTTGAATACATCATACAAACAGATAATTTGGTGATGATTGACGATTATGCACATCACCCCAACGAAATTTCTGCACTCCTGGAGTCTGTTCATCAACTTTATGCAGACCGCAAGGTAACGGTTGTTTTTCAACCTCACCTGTTTACCCGAACCAGAGATTTGGCACACGAATTTGCCATTAGTTTCAGATATGCCGATGAGGTTATTTTGCTTGACATTTATCCCGCAAGAGAAGAGCCTATTGAAGGCGTGACTTCTGAAATAATTTTTGAAAAGATACCAAACCAAAACAAATATCTCTATGAATATAATACCCTTTTAGAACGATTGCAACATCATCCGATTGATGTTTTGGTTACAATCGGAGCAGGAAATATTGATGCATTGGTACCTAAAATCAAAGAAATACTCATCAAACAAATGCAAGACTAAAAATTAAAATTTTACAATAGCACATGACCCACTTTCAAAAATATAAATCACTGTATGTTTTCTTAGCATGGATGCTGAGTGGCATTGCATTTTCGGTGATGTTGATGAAAGCGCGGTATGCCTATAGCTTGATGAATTGTACAGGAATAGAAGTAAAAATTGATGAATCAGAAGGCACCCGGTTTGTAGATGATGCCGGGGTCAGAAAGTTGATTATCAGCAAAATGCCTAATTCCAACTCAAATGCGCTTATAAATCAAATCAACCTTCAAGTCATCGAAGATTATTTGCAAATGAACCCACATATCGAAAATGCTGAACTCTACTTCGATTACAATGGTAAAATGTGGGCTGAAATTAAACAACGTACCCCCTTGCTGAGAGTTGTCAACTCAAACAACATCAGCTACTATATCAGCACAGATGGGTTAAAAATGCCGGTGTCTGAAGACTTTACTGCCCGTGTTACGATGGCTACCGGAAATATCAGGGACAACAATAAAACAGAAGGAGAAATTGATGCTCCTATTGTTAAGCAACTCTTTAGTTTATGCATTTTCCTCAAACAAAACGAATTTTTAAATTCTTTAGCAGAGCAAATTTTTGTGAACAGCAACGGCGACATGGTCATCATTCCAAAAATTGGCAAACATAAAGTTGTGATTGGAAATGCCGAAAATCTGGAAGACAAATTTAACAAACTACAAATTTTTTACCGCGAGGCAATGCCTCATGTTGGATGGAATACTTATGAAACCATTAATTTAAAATTTGCTAATCAAATCGTCTGTACTAAACGGTAAATTATCAAATATTAAACACAGCAAGGCATTATCCTTTTTTATTAAACAGAAATTGAAGTATAAGAAAAGCACCCATTAAAAAACAATTACCCAACTACTTTTAAAAAACTTAACAAATAAGCGTATGAAACATGAAACTTTACCAATTGTAGCCGCCATAGATATTGGAACAACTAAAATCTGTGCCTTAGTCGGACGGAAAAACCATACCGGGAAAATTGAAATCTTAGGCATCGGACAAGCTGAATCCTGCGGTGTTATGCGAGGGGTTATCTCCAATATTGACAAAACCGTTGAAGCTATCAAACAAGCTGTTGCTGAAGCTTCCCGAAAATCGGGAATCAATATTCATCATGTCTATGTCGGAATAGCTGGGCAACACATCAAATACATCCGTCATCGTGGAAGCATGATGCGAGATAATGGTCAGGATGAAATCACTTCTGCCGATGTGGAAAAACTTATCAGCGATATGTTCAAACTGAATCTTCCTCCGGGAGAAAAAATTGTACACGTATTGCCGCAAGAGTTTGTCATTGATGATGAACAGGGAATTAAAGAGCCGGTAGGTATGTCCGGTGTCAGATTGGAAGCCAATTTTCACATAGTAACCGGTCAAATTACTGCTATACAAAACATTGTCCGTTGTGTGCAAAAGGCCGGATTAAGCATTGTTGAAATGATTTTAGAACCTATTGCTTCATCTGCCGCAGTTTTGAGCGAAGAAGAAAAGGAAGCAGGGGTTGCTTTGGTTGATATTGGTGGAGGAACAACAGATATTGCGGTATTTCACGATGGAATAATTCGCCATACGGCAGTTATTCCACTCGGTGGCAATATCATTACTGAAGATATTAAAGAGGGTTGTATGGTGATGAGAGATCAAGCCGAAAGGTTAAAGGTCAAATTTGGAAAAGCACTTGCCATTGAAGCACCGGAGAATGCTATTGTTTCAATTAAAGGGTTGCGGGGTAGAGAGCCTAAAGAAATTTCGGTGATTAATCTTGCTCATATCATTCAATCGAGAATGGAAGAAATTTTAGAACATGTTTACGTTCAACTTAGAATTTCAGGTTATGAAAACAAACTTATCGGAGGTATAGTGATTTCCGGCGGAGGTGCAAGGCTTCAGAATATTGAACATCTTACCGAATATCTAACCGGTTTAGATGCCCGGGTTGGTTTGCCTGCCGAACATTTATCGGTTAACAGTCAGCGTTCTGAATTTAACGATCCAATGTATGCTACAGGTATCGGATTGTTAATGCTGGCATTGCAAAAAAATACCGTTGCTACAGAAATACCCATTGTTGAAGAACAAACTGATATGAATGGTAATGTTTCACAGCAAGAAGATCAAACCCTGATAAAAGAACAGTTACCCACTGACGAAGATGAATCAGAGGAAGAAGCAGAAAACTCAAAATCTGGCGGCAACTGGTTGGACAGATTCTTACGCAAAGGCCGCGAATGGTTAGAAGGCGACGTAAAAGACTTTAACTAAAATACTCACTCCTTTTCAATTTAATTATTCAACATTTTAAATTTTATCAATCATGACTATTAAATTTGATGCACCCAAAAATCAGAATTGTATAATCAAAGTTATAGGTGTAGGCGGAGGTGGAAGTAACGCCGTAAACCACATGTTCAGACAAGGTATCGTAGGGGTTAACTTTATTGTTTGCAATACGGATCATCAGGCTTTGGAAGCAAGTCCGGTACTTGTTAAAATTCAATTAGGCCCCGGACTTACCGAAGGGCGAGGAGCAGGTTCTCAACCTGAAATCGGAAAAAATGCCACGATTGAATCCATTGATGAAATCAAAAAAACCATCGGAAACGGAACAAAAATGGTTTTTATTACCGCAGGAATGGGGGGTGGAACCGGAACAGGAGGAGCTCCAATCGTAGCTAAAGCAGCCCGTGAATTAGGAATTTTAACTGTTGGAATTGTAACCACTCCTTTTATGTTCGAAGGACCACGCCGATTGAAACAGGCTGAAAAAGGAATTGAAGAAATGAAAGAAAGTGTAGATACTCTGATTGTCATTTCTAACGATAAACTTCGCGAACTTCATGGCAACCTTGCGCTTTCCAATGCTTTTTCAAAAGCAGACGACATTCTGACAATCGCCGCCAAAGGTATCGCAGAAATCATTACAGTACCCGGTTATGTAAACGTTGACTTTGAAGATGTCAATACTGTGATGCGCAACAGTGGTGTTGCCATCATGGGACTTGGCATTTCTGATGGTGAAGATCGCGCAATGAAAGCTGTTAAAATGGCTTTGAATTCACCTCTGCTTAACAACAACGATATCAGGGGTGCCAAACATATTCTGCTCAATATCACTTCCGGTACAAAAGAAGTTTTAATGGACGAAGTAGCTGATATTACCGGATATATTCAGGAAGCTGCAGGTTTTAGTGCCGATATTATTTGGGGTAACTGTGTGGATGAGTCTTTGCAGGAGAAAATTTGTGTTACTGTAATAGCAACCGGTTTTGAGCCCAACAACAACGAATTTAAAGAGCAAAAAGCAAGTAAACAAGAAAAAAAAGTGTACACCTTAGATGACGCTCCTACTTATTCTACCCGCAAAAAAAACGATTCTTACCTCAGTGAAGATGAAAAAAGTCAGATCAGCTTTCTCGAAAATGCAAAAAACCAAGCAGATACTGAAGATGATGATCTTAAATTAAAGCCTGCACCGGGTTATAATTTTAAAAGTGCCGAACATCAATCCAGATTACTTCAGGATAGGAAAAAAAGACTGCAAGGATTGAATATGAAACTGAACGATAACCTGAACGAACTGGAAAACGAACCGGCATATAAGCGTCGAAATGTTAAATTAGAAGAAACACCTGCGTCTGACGACAATTCTTTGTCTAAATATTCACTCTTTGATGACGAAAAGAAAAATACCGAAATCAAAAAAAGAAATAATTTTTTGCACGACAACGTTGACTAATCCTTCCATCTGCTACAATTAAACAGTATAGTTGTTTACGCTTATTTCTCATTAAACTTCCGGCTTAATAACCCGGAAGTTTTTTTTACAAAATCCGGTGATTTTCTCTTGATTATAAACAGCAATCTGATTGTTAGTGAGGTAGTTTTATCACAAACAAACTTGATAAAATAATGCTCTTTATTTGGGTGCAGGCTTTACACTAAAAGTTAAAAAAAAAGAGGCTTACAAAAAAATTGTAGCCTCCGTTAGATTGGTCTGTAAATCGGATCATTTACAAAACCAAACAATTAAACCTATGAAAACCATGAAAACCTTACAATTTTATAAAAATTTATAAGTAAGACCTATACCAAAAAAGCTTTTGGTTTGGAGACTTTTTCCATTATATTGATCAGCTTCACCCCTGTTTTTAACTACAACAACCTCGTCGTCGTAGCGCAGCGTGTTTTCAACAGTAGCAGCAATAAATTTGTTCACGGTAAATCTCAAAGAGTTTATCCATAAAATATCAATATTCTGTGGCTTTGTTTCACCGAACCTATTGTTCAAAATATTGGAAAACAACTCTAAATGTGACAGAAAAGTAACATTTTTCACCACTTCTTTTTTCAGGTCACCAATTAGTTGTGCTCCCATCTCCGGTTTAAACTTATCGCCAATCCCGTTTTCGACTCTGTTCCCATATAAGCCGAGATTTGCAATATCTTGGTCTAATACCAGCAAAGCCCTGAAGGTTGCAGGTGAAAAATAGACAGAAATCCAATCGGTAGGCTTGTAGTCTAAACCGGTACCTATACTTATAAATGCCGGGGATAAAAACCGGGCAATAGCAGGTGCTTTGTAATCACTTCCGGGTATGGTATCACCGGTAAAGTTAAGGGTAGGAGCAAACTGACTGTCAAAAGCACCAAGAACAGACCAATTCAACTTTTTACTGATTCCATAACCCAGTTTCGATTGTATTCTGATTACATCATCAGCTTTTCGCCAATCGTTAATTCCCTCAGTGTTGACAAAACCCAAAGTAAAACGCGCGTCATTGTCCCAGCTAACTTTTGCTTTTTTGTAATGCCCGAACATGGTAATATTTGCAATAGCAGTTGTAGCGTTTAATGCACCTTGAGTCCAATTTCCAAAATTTGTGTGACTAAAGTCAAGTTTTCCTTCGCCACCCTTCTTCCAAAGTGTGTCTTTAACTGTCTTATTTTCAGGCCTTGAAACAGCCGCTACTTTTTCTCCTTTTGTGTCTTGTGCTTGTAATATGGTGAGTGAAAACAAGCAAACTAACAAAGTAATTAGTTTTTGCATAATTAATTGAGATTTAGATAAATTGGTAGTAAAAAATCATTGAGTTTGGTTCAAAAAAAGCTATCGGGGTTTTAACGTTATATTCAAAGTTTGAAAAGTGTAATCAACATAAAATCCTGTAGAATTTTATTTGTTAAAAACAAAAGTGGCAGGCGGTGGTGGTGGAATTTGAGCCAATTCTTCCGGAGTTTTTGCGCGGCGGCGCAACAATTCTAACTGCAGGCTTTTTAAGCCTTTGTTCATCGCCCAAATATGATTGGCTGCAAAAATTGGGCGCATTAAAAAACTCAAATACCTGAGCAACGGTTTTTCAGCTACAATATTCCAATCATACACGATATCACAAATGTCGGAATCGGGTCGTTGTTTAAAGGTCCAAACACCTTTACCGACAAAATCGCCAAAAGCCCGGATTGCAAATCCATTCGGAAATTCTGTTTCCGTTACTTCAAACTTCCATCGCAAAGTATAAGGTAACCATCCCTTAGTATAAAGATCAATAATTTTGCCAACTCCTCCTTTTTGACCTTTTTCTAAAACAGTTACTTCCAAATATACCGAAGGCCACCATTTTGGCAAGGCTTCTACTTCTTCCAACAGTCGGTAAACTTCTTCCTGAGTGGCTACTACTTCCCAATAAGTGATAAAATGATAATTGCTGTTGAATATCATGGTTGGTTTTGGATTTCAAATATAAATTAAAAAGGGAAATCGTTTCCTGAATTACCAAATGTTTAAATTGATTGGATGGACAACATAGCAAATCAAAATTCGGGAAATGGTTAAGAAGAGGATTACAATATGTAGAATATTTTGCTGGAAAAAACCCGGACAAATATAGTAAACATTAATTTAACAGCCATAATTAATAATCCGGTTTAGTAAACTTTTCAGTTAATAAAGGCAACCCGAAAAGGATTTTACACCTTTTTGATTTTTCATTTACTTTAAGTAACTGGTTCAACAAGCTATTTGTAACTACTAAAGATTATTTTGGTATAGAGGGAACTAAATACTTCAGTATGAAAAAACCTTTTCTAATTTTGATGTAGCTAATAAGCTGAATACTTTATTTATAAAAGTCAAACTCCAACAATTATGAAAATCTCACTTTCTCCGGAAAATATTCTTGAGCGAATTGCAGTAATTCTGAATCTTGCACCCTTACCACTTTTAGAGACTCAAATTGCATTTAATGGTGCAAGGGCTATTATGGCTGCGTCAGATACCGGTATTTTTGAAGCAATGGGCAAAGAAAGCAGAACTTATGATCAAATTGCAGAAATTGCCGGAACACACAGCTTTGCGACAAAACAGTTGCTTGATAGCTTGACGGCAATGGGATATGTAACCTGGAGTGAAGACAAATACAAATTAAAACCCAAATATTACAAATGGCTTTTAAAAGAATATCCCTCAAATCTGATTGGAAAACTAAGATTTCAAAAAAGTGAATGGAACTGGATGGCTAAACTCGAAGACTTTGTGAAAACCGGGCAGCCAATGGATTTACATTCAATTCTAACTGAACAGGAATGGGCAGATTATCAGGACGGTATGCGGGATTTATCTGTAAACACTGCCAAAGAGTTGGCCGGCAAAATTAAGCTGCCTGCAAATGCTTCAAAAATGTTAGATATTGGCGGGTCTCATGGACTTTATTCTATTGAACTGTGTAAAAAACATCCTTCTTTGAACAGTACTATTCTTGAACTTCCGGGAGCAATAGACAGGGCAAGTGCTATTGCTGCCGAACATGGATTACAAGATCGGGTAAAATATCAGGCTGGCAACGCCCTGACTGATGATTTAGGTACTGAACAGTATGATTTTATAATGATTAACAATGTAGTTCACCATTTTACCGCCGAACAAAACCAGGAATTAGCTAAGAAAGTGGCTCGCGCATTGAAAAAAGGAGGATTGTTTGGTATAGGGGAATTTATACGACTTAAAAAACCTGGAGAAGGTGGTGCTGTGGCTGCTCTTGCCGGTTTATACTTTTCTTTAACCAGCCAATCCGGAACATGGTCTGAAGCTGAAATCAGATCATGGCAGTCAAACGCAGGTTTAACACTTCAAAAACCAACTACCTTAATGTCGCTCCCGGGTTGGAAGATGGTCGTAGCACAAAAAAGTTAGATTTTTACTTTGGTTTTGGAAATTTTCTGTGTTCTTCGGTGAAAACAATAGAGTCATGTGTTTAATCTTGGCTCAATCTAAACAAATTAAATTTAGCCGGCTTGCTAAAATGAGTTTGTTCTTGTTTGCATTGCTTTTCAGGGATAATTAATTTCAGATACTAGGTTTGCGACAAAACTGTGATTCTGAAATCTTTAACGATAAATAACATAAAATCCAACTTATCAAAATCACTTGATTACAACTATTTTGTACCTTTACCCCTCTATGTATTTATAAGAACATTTTTAAAAAGAAATAAAGGCAGTCATTTTGCCAACATACCCAAATCGCTACGACTTTATGAAACTTGCTACACTTACTGCCATTTACCGGTTTTTCATATTGATTTATCTGATTACGTTTAGCCCTTTTATAGTACTCTCTCAACAAACAGATGAATCAGACGAACCCCCTGTTAGTTGTTTTGTAGATTTGGGAGACATCGTATTTCCCGGAAATCAGTTTTGTGCCAACGAACCTTTGCCAATTCCTTGTGTAGATTTTAATACAACAGAAGCGGGGCCGGCAGCAGGGTTAATGTGGGCAGTTTACAGTTGTCAGCCAACTTCTGCCGATCCATTTTCAGATCCTTGTTCAGCTACCTTTAATGTTTTACTCTCCAACCCGGAGGGAAATCCCATTTTTGGATGTGGGCAAAGTGCTATTTTTGCCAATACCAATATTTTGACTCCCGGAGTTCCTGTAGTTTGTGTATATCTTGTTCCTATCATCAACAATGATACAACTACCAATTTGCCCGGAACCTGCACAGGGATAGTTCCCGGGTTTTCCTACCCGATGATTTGTTTCCTGAACCCGGAAGAAAACCCTGAAATATGCGACAGCGAATGTGAGGGTTTGACCGAAGAAAACGACGAATGTGAAGGCGCTATATCTTTAACACTTTCTCCCGGAATTTACGGCAACTTTTCTAATGTTTGCAGCACCGCTTTTGACGACCCCTCCGGTGTTCCGTCGTCTTGCTTTGATTCCGACCCTTATCAGGCATCGGTTTGGTTTACCTTAACCGGAAATGGAGGAACGTATAGCTTGTTTACCCGGAACTGTGAAGGCTCTGCCGAAACTCAGCTGTCCGATTCTCAAATTTCCATTTATACCGGAACTTGCGGCGGCCCTTATTCTCTTTTGGTTTGTAATGATGATATCGGACCCAATACTTTAGCCGGAATTACCAATTTTGCCACAACAATCGGCGAAACGTATTTGGTTTTAATAGACGGTTACGAAAACTCAAGGGGTGAATTTTGTATAGAAGTAGTGGAAGTTGTTGCTCCGCCACTTTGTGAAGCCGACTTTGGTGAGGTTTCCCCTTCATCTTCAAGTGTAATTTGTGAAAGCGAGGGGTTGACCTTTACCGCTTCCGGGGCTAATACAACCGGCTATGTTAGTTTTTTTGCTGTAGTAAATACTACTTCAGGAAATATCGTTTTATCAAACAGCGGTACGACGCTGACTATTTCGGGAAGTGCTTTAGGAGCAGGCACTTATACAGTGCATGCCTTAAATATCGGCAGTGAAGACTTGTCTTCAATCACCCCATTTCCCGCTAATATCGCTCAACTCAACAGCATTTTAGGTACCCCCGGTTTGTGCAGTGATTTTGATGCCACCGGGATTTCACTGACTGTTCTTCCAACTCCTAATATTTCGGCTTCAGGCAATAGCCCGCTTTGTGAAGGGGAAACAATCAACCTTTTCGGAAATACCACGTCCCCCGGAACTGCCTCTTTTTCATGGCAAGGTCCCGGTGGGTATTTTTCAGCTGAACAAAATCCGGTCATAGTCAACGCAACCACTTCAAATACCGGAACCTATATATTGACCATTACCATTGCCGGATGCCAATCCACACCCGCTTCAACAAGCGTTACAGTTAATCCAATTCCAACTGTAATAGCTTCCAACAATAGTCCGGTATGTCAGGGACCTGAAATTCAGTTGAGCGCAGTTACTTCAGCCACAGGAACGGTAACTTTTAACTGGGAAGGTCCCAATGCTTTTACCTCTACCTTACAAGATCCTGAGGTGAGCAGTGGCTCTTTTGAAAATTCAGGCATATATACCGTAACCGTTACAGCAAACGGATGTGTTTCGGAGCCTTCGAGTACAGAAGTTATCATCAACCCTTTGCCAACGGTAGAAGTTTCAGTCAGCAATAGCAACCCCTGTCAGGGAACTTGTTTTACCTTGAATGCTGTATCAAGTCTTCCGGACGCTGTCTATAACTGGACAGGCCCTGTTGGTTTTGAGTCCAACGAACCCAATCTCGAGTTTTGCGATGTTCAGCCGGATATCACCGGGGAATATTGTGTTTTTGTTGTAGTGAATGGCTGTGCTTCTGAACTGTTAAATTGTGTTTCCATCAGCGTTTTGCCACCGGACGACCCTGCCTGTGCAGAACTCTGTCTGGCAAACTCAGGAATTGTTTTGACAGATGACCCCAATGTTTGTCCGGACGAATTGCTGATTACCCAAATTATTGGAGCAACTTCGGGCATTTATCAAACCTATTGGCTATTAACTGATGATGTTGGCAATGTCTTAGAGGTACAGACTAATGGCGATTTCATCATCAGTGTTTCAGGTTCATACTTTGTATATTCTCTCAATTTTTTAACTGAAGACTCAGCATTGGTAAATACCTTGTTAGATTCCGGAGTTGAAATTTCAGATATTCAAAATGCAATAACTTCTCTTGAGTTTTGTGCCGCTCTTTCCGCCGGACTACCTGTGCTGATATTGGGAGAAACCTCAGTCGGATGTTTTAACTGTCTCGCAGATGGAGGAACTGTAACTTATTCGGGAGAAATCAATGTTTGTGAGAATGGAATTACAGAGCCATTTACGTTTACTGCAAACAATACCACCCCGGGATATCTTACCTATTTGATTATTACAGATGCTGTTACCACTCAGATAATGGCATTTACCGGTGAATCTTCAATCAATTGGACGGCACTTGGCTTGCCGGATGGTTCTTATACTGTTTTTGCTATAAACTTTGCTGTTGAGTTTGTTTCAGGCATCGAAACCGCACTGAATTCAGGTTTAT
Organism: Sphingobacteriales bacterium; assembly: GCA_016700115.1. NCBI lineage: Bacteria > Pseudomonadati > Bacteroidota > Sphingobacteriia > Sphingobacteriales > Sphingobacteriales bacterium. Next base: position 2,841,275 of record CP064999.1, read on the forward strand.
TGTTGGATGACTTTTTATCGAGTGCAGGAGATACCGGCTTCTGTTTTGATGTATCAGAAGGAACTACCCAGTTTATAGTAATTCCTTTTGATGTTTCTCCCTGTTCTGAAACTTGTTTTGCTAATTTTGGAACAATAACACCTCCTTTTGACTCTGAAATATGCCCTGACGAAACAGCAACACCGGCAATTATCAGCGGAGCGGCAACATCCGGTTATACGACCGTTTTTCTGGTTACAACCATTGTTAGTGGTTCAGTTTTAATAGTTGATCTAAGCAACAACACCGAAATCACATGTCCCGGAGATGGGGATTATCAAATTCATGCACTCAATTATGCAAATATTGATGCCGTTTTAGTTCAAAGTGCGATTGTGATTGGGGATGAAATTTCCTCTATGTTATTTAATCTCAGTGTAGCAGATGTTTGCTATGATTTTGATATCAATGGTTATTCTTTAACCTGTTTGCCCGAAAATGCAATCGCCTGTTTAGACCCGCTTGCTGTAATTAACCTCACTGAAACGCCTGCAGGTGACGGATTAACTTATACTGTTTCTTTTACCGTTACCGGCGGATCAGGCAACTATATTATAGATGGCTTTCCTTCTGATGCAGATTTTATCAGCGATCCGATTCCCTGTGGAATTTCTTACAATTTTGAAATCACTGACGATGTTGCTTCCGGAATATTGGTCGTCAGCGGTGTTTCACCTTGCGTTTGTGCTACAAGTGCCGGAACAATGCCCAATTTATTGTCAGCTGCTCCTGTTTGTTGGGGTGGTTCTGTAACATTGACGACCATCAATCCTGTACTGATACCCGGAGATACCCTGATTTATATACTTCACAATGGAAGCACGACAAACCTTGGAGATTTTCTGGCCATTAGTTCCGATGGCAATTTTGGAATGGACAATGCTTTACCCGGGGTAACTTTATTGACCAATACTACTTATTATATATCTCCTGTTGCAGGACCAACCGATCCTGAAGGCAACTTGATTTTTAATGACCCCTGTACAAAAGTTGGTGAAGGAGCGCCTATTGTTTTCTTAGAACCCATTTCTTATCTGATTAATGAAAGTTGCGATTGGATGACCGGCGATTATACTACTGTGTTGTTCTTAAGCGGAGGTTTGCCTGAGTATGACAATTCGCAACCCTATTTTATTACGGGCGATATTCAAATGGAGGCATTTTTCGGGCAAAGTGTAACCAATATTTTCCTGAATGGTACCACTACAATATATGAATACGAAATTACGGATGGAGTTTGTACCGATGTCGTAACTGCCTCAGAAGCTTTTGTTTGTATCAAAACTCCGATTGTCTTGCTTGAATTTAAAGGAGAGGTTCAACAACGGGGCAACTTACTTAAATGGACAACAGCCACGGAAACCGATAACGATTATTTTTCGTTAGAACGCTCTGAAAACGGCACCAACTTTACCCGTATTGCATTGGTTGAAGGTGCAGGAACAAGCATTACAGCGAATAAGTACGAATATCTTGACAAAGAACCACCTGCAGGAACTTCTTATTACAGGCTGGTTCAGGTGGATTTTAACGGCACTTCTTCAACTTCTGAAACCATTTCTTTAAAGCGCAAAGAAGCAGTTTTTGGATTTAATGCCATTTACCCGATTCCTGCCGATAAATTTGTGGAAATTTCATTTACTTCAGAATCTGACACACCGGTTTCAATTGAAGTTTATGATTTGGCAGGAAAACTTGCCATATCTCTTGATATTTTTGCGCAAAAAGGCACCAATGTTTATTCAATAAATATCTCAGAACTAAGTTCGGGTATGTATTTCATTTCTTTAAACAACGGCAATAAAGTAATCAGCAACCGGTTTGTAAAAAAATAACCTGCTGCTTAAAACACATCCCTTCTTTTTTATTTGTATAACCTTTTCCCAAAAACAAGGCAGACTTTGTTTTTGAGAAAAGGTTTTTTAAAATCTGAACTCATTGAAGAGCAATAGATTGAAAAAAAAGCAATCCGATATTTAGTGGTTGATTTATATGTTAAGCCTGAATGATTTTTTCAAACCAAAAGGCTTAAATATAACTTGTTCCTCCCTATTTCAATCATTTAGATTGATTGAACTATGTACAGGTTGTTATCGGCATTACTGTTGATTCATGTTGTGTTTTTTCAACAATAAGCCGGATAATACCATCATCCAAAGCATGTAGCCATAAATATTGATTCTTTCATAAATACCCATACAAGGAGTTGGCAAATTAGCAGCCATAGATGCACCATATAAACCGGCTAAAATTCCAAATATTATAAAAACAACAATAGTTGCCATAGAATATAATCGAAAGAACTTCCCAAAAGAAGTGGCAGCAAAACCTATAGCGGGAAACATACATAAAAACACTCCTGCTCCGGTGATTATACCATGCATGACATCCATATAATTCCCTTCAACGCCACGAAGATGAATTGGGAAAAACAAAGTTCCGGTTAAGCCGAGAACTTCTTTGCTAATGATTAATATTGAAGCAATGCGCAAAAATCGGGTTGGACCGGCAACTATCCACATTCCTGTACCAAAAGCATAGATCAAAAAAGCGTAAATGATGAAAGCCGGAACAACAATATATCGGGTAGGAGCATTGACAGCAAATAGTTCGCTGACTGTTTGGGAGTTTATGCTATAGCCCGGCCATTGTAATGCCGCAATTAAATCGGTAGCAATATAAAGTATTGACGAGATAAAGCCACAAAGTAATAAGGCTTTTACAACGCAGGTTTTTCTGAAACTAACAGAGGCTGAATTCATTTCCTTGTATTTTGAGGAAAGTATTTATTTCGTTCTAATCCACTTGGATTCCATATAGTATTTGTCAGAATTGATTGTAATGTTTGCTTCCCAACGATAGGTTTTTGGCCAGTTTTTGAATGGTTTTACGATAAAATACAGAAAACGAAGAACAAGTTTATCGGGTTTGGGTATCCAACCGGAAGAAGGTGTGAGGGAGATATAGAATTGATTCTCCACTCGGCGGACAGAATATTTTCCTTCTATATAACCTATGCTTGGTTTTCCTGTAATGTTGAAACGACCCTCAACGTTTTTTTTGGGAAGAAAACGATACAAGTCAGGAAAGGGGGGATTGAAATGCAGGGCTATAGGAGCAATCAGATTTAACCGTACTAATTTATTTATTAAAATTTCACCGTCCTGCTCAGAGAAATGCCATTCATACTTATTGTCTGTCAAAACCACATCAATCTCATTTAACCAAACAGGGCTTAGTTCACCTTTAAATTGAGGGTTTAAAGTTGCAATAAGTGGTTTAGAACTATATCGCAGGAAATACATCCACATACAATCCATTGGTAACGGCAACGAATCCGGTCGGTGTTCTTTTCCATTGATTGAAACCCTGAGTTTTGTGTCTTTTTTTCTGACGAAATAAAAATCATACAGCAATATCAGAGGCAATGCTGAAGGATTTTCCGCTGCATGTCCCATAGGTGCCAGTAAATCGAATGGCTTTCGCGCAGTTTTGTTTTGTTCTTCGATGTGGAGATCAATTTTTCGGCCGTAGCAGTCGGAAAAAACATAACTGGATTGAACTCCTGACTCATTTATTTCGAATTCAGCTACTTCAAAACCGGTTTTTATCAACTCATTCAAACCTTTTCCGGCAATATCATATTTTTCCGGTTTTGGATGTAAAGTAGGCTGATAATAAACATCTACTTTGCCATCTTTTCTCCAACCAATAACCAAATGCCCCTTTCCGGTTATTTCATCATCAAACACCTGCGGCTCAAATCCGACATAAATGGTATCCGGGTCTTTTTCAAAGTTAATCAACAAAACTCTGGACATTGGGTCAATATCAATGCTGAATGGGAACAAAACAGGTTTCAAAGTCTTCTTATTAAATAAATGAAGAAACAACGGTTTGACATTGTCAGGAATGACAATACAATCTTGCTGTAAATTTCAGATTTATTTCTACTGTTCTTTGTTATTTGCTACTCTTTTATTGATAATCTTCTCTTACCGGGCAAAAAACATCCATCAGTTTGCAAAAAGTTAAAGCCTTTCCACCGTGAACAACATTAGAAGGGATAACAGCAATCATTCCGGGTTCATACACTTCAGTTTTTCCATCAACCGTCAATTCAAATTTGCCTTCCAAAACTTGAGTGGTTTGTTCGTGAAGATGTGAATGGCTTGGCAAAACGGCACCTATTTTAACCTCCCAAAACGCTATTGTGATACAGTCTGTGTGCACAAACCGGGCTGTATAGCCTTTGATGATTTCTTTGGGTTCGATTTCAGAAAGAATTTTCATTTTGTTGTGGTTACTAATTATTGCCTGAAATAATCCGGTATAAACACATGACTAAGAAAGACACAATGATTTATTGACTGACATAAGGTTGAGATACTTGAGTATTGTTTCCAGATACCATACACATAGTTTCACTTAGCTCTTAGTATTTTAATCGCTTCACTTTTATTCAGGTCAGACTCCAAAACCAAACTTTTGATTTCTTTTCCACCACTTATTACAACAATCGCAGCAGTATTCGGTGGAATATTTCCCACATTTTCAGCATACAATTCGATGATATTTTCTTCACCGGCTAAGGGGATAATGATTTCATGTGGCTTTTTTGTTACGTTGAATTTATCCATTGCAACTTTCCCATTTAATCTTAAGGTTACAATATCTCCGTCTTCCAAGCCATCATCCCACAATTTAATGGTGATATAATCAGATGATGTGTTTACATGGTCTTTAATGATGACTTTTCTTTTTTCGGATTCAGGTTTTACCGCTTCTGCAGTATGTTCAACCAATTTTTGAATCTGAAATCTGCCCCCGTCTTTTAAAACATGAGGCTCATTGCAAAAAGTTTGAAATTCTTTTAATCGCCAAATTCCTTTCATTGAATTGCAGTCCAAAATTTCAATTTCATAAATGCCATTTAACGCAATATTCCCTCCGGAAACTAAAGTGTCTTCATACAATAAGATGGAGTTTTCTTTTAACTCTCCTTTTAGTGTAGTTTTACTGTTTGGCGCGTTTGGCAGATCATTCCAAATAAAGATACCGGAAAATATCTTTCCTTCAACCTCGCTGACTTCAATCGTCATTGGATAAGTCGCGTTCAATCCACAAGAATATTGTGTGAATTCACCTATCCAAATTCCTTTTACAAATTCTGCATTTTCTTTTGCTTCAGGACAGGGTAAATCTTGAGAATAAGCAACTGAACTGATACTTATAGTTAGCATTAAGAGGAGGAGTTTCATTTTCATGGTTTTTATGTATTTAAATTTTGCAGAACGTACATACAGGCACACCAAAACATAACCACTATTTTAAATGGTTATAAACTTTGTTCAGGTTTTTTCATACAAAACGTAAAAGGGGCTTTTGGTATTTTGATGCCTTACTGAATATAGGTTTCAGTATTGCAACCTGCTGTTTTATGCAGTTAGTTCCTGAACATTCCGAATGTTTGTTCTTTGGGTAGAAAGGGAACTATTAGAAAAACCTATAAGGTTGGATAGCCTTATAGGTTTGAAAGAAAAAAGCCTTATGGAAGGAATTTGAATAGCAACAATAATGGAACCCGCCGGATTTGGTTTGAAGCCTATGGCATTGGGTATGTTTGCCGTTGGAGTTTAGTTGAATTTATTCTGAAGAAACCATCAGGAGGTCAGTTGTGCAGTCAAACCATGAAGGTCTAAGATGCCCCAATGCCCGATATATTTTCCATCCCGAAGTTGAATGATGTCAATAACTTCCATCACTACTGATTTGTGGGTGGGAGGTATTCCGAAAAAATCCCCTTTATGGGTGGCATAAAAAGATTTACGGGTAGTTACTTTATCTCCTTCGGCAATCATGTCGTGAATTTCTACCTTAAGGTCGGGGAAAGAAGGTTTTAATAAATGGTTAAAAAAATAAATCACACCATCCCGGTTATTGGGTGAACCTTGCGGAGCTGTGTGGTTTACAAAGTCTTCTGCAAAGATTTGGTAAAAAGTATCCAGATTGCCTCCTTCTATAAACTCTTTGTTTACCCGTTGTACAAGCGTTTTGTTGTGTTCTGTGTTCATTGTTATTTAATTTTTGGTGGGTGAATAAAATTTGATGATGCAAAGATGAGCCACCTGAAAATCAGAATTGTAGAATAAAACCGACCAATAACAGAACAATTACGACTTTCTGCAAATCAGGAGAACTGATTGCGAAACTGAACAGGAGTTTGAGCGGTTAGTTTTTTAAAAAACCGGTTAAAATGGGAAGGGTCTGAAAAATCTAATTGGTAAGCTATTTCGGAAATACTCATTTTGGTATGAATTAAATAGGCTTTTGCTTCCAACATCAACATTTCCTGAATGAACTCACCTGCTGTTTTATCAGACTGAGATTTTATTGTTCGATTGAGGTGGTCGGCAGAAACATGGAGCATGACGGCATAGTCTGCAACCTTGCGAATTGTAAGAAAATGCTGACTGACTAATTTAATGAAGTTGTTGTACAGGGCAACAGCACTGTGGCTTGTATTTTGATGTTGAAAAATCATTTTTTCATAGTCACGGCTGGCGTAAATAAGGATAAGTTGGATATACAGCCGGATTGCATCGCTACATTTGCTTTTTCGGCTTTTAATTTCTGCGTTTATTTTATGATAGATGTTATCAATTTCTGCTGCTGTTTCTTCAGAAAGATTAAAGCACTGAAACCCCTGATAGGTCAAAAACGGGAACTGTTGGCGGGAGTTATGCTGAAAGAAAATATCGCCGATAAATTTTTCAGAAAACAGCATGTAGTAAGCAAGAAAATCTTCGCTTGGATTGGAAAGTGAAAAAATTTGTCCCGGAATTCCAAATACTATAGTATTTCGAACCGGATGATGTTTTTCCAAACCGATATTGAAACAAACATTGCCCTGACGGGTAAGCGAAATTCTGAAATATTCTGTTTTGATGGGTTCAATATTGCCCTTCAAGTCAATGGTTGAATATAGCCCAAATCCTCCGTCCAGCAATTCGGGAGTATCATCCATTCCAAATTTACTATTCACTACATTTTTCTTATGTATCTGATGCAGCGACTGGTCGAGATAGATTCTCTTTATGTCAGGTGAAATGTTTTTATACATTTCTTAATATAGTTAGTCGTGAGAAAGTAATTGTTTATTTTTTCAAGCAAATTTTGATGTGAAACCAATCAACCCTTAATAAGCGATTTTTTCACCTAAGCCGGCAAACAAATAATCGGTGCCGTATTTTTCTTGTAAGATTTTAAAAGCCAGATGCCCAGTACAATGTGTTGGAGCGACGCGATGAACCTTCAATTCCCCTTTGATTTTGTCAGCCAGTGCATTGGTTTGAGAACGGTCAAACGGCAAGAGGTGAAATCCGCCATATACCAGTTCAATTTTATTACCGGTAACTTTTTGAGTTTCTGAGATAATATGTTCTACGCCCGTATGAGAACAACCTACAATCAACACTTCCCCTTTATCAGTTTTCATACTCAATGAAAGTTCGGGCAAACCTGTTTGCTTACATTCGTCTTTTGGTTGGGTAAATTGTCCTTCCACAAAGCTTTTGTTCGGGTAGCAAGAAAAATAACCCATAAAACTTGAATTGGTGGCGACTAAATTCAAACCGGGCATAATTTCTTTGGAGGTTTTTACAAATTCAATATTTGCCTTCCAAAACCTTCCACTTTGATTGATTAAAAATTTGGTTTCTCCACCATCAAAATATTGTTCGTGTTTATGGAGTGAATCTTTGATTGACGGTTCTTGTCCTGTTGCATCAAAAGGAACGGGAGCGCCCCAGAAAATATCGTAGGGGAAATAGATTTTTACTTTTGGGTTCACTTCGAGCAAATAATCCAACCCGTTTAAATGGTCAAAATGGCCATGAGAAACAATCACTATTTCCACTTGTGAAAGGTCAATTCCCAACTGCATGGTATTGGATTTAAAAATGTCTGCATTACTGCCCGCATCAAACAAGATTGTTTTACCCTGATATTTGGTGATACAGGAAAATCCAAAGTCTTTGGTAAGGCCTGTGTCTTTGCCAAAAGCATCATAAAGATTGACAATAGTTCCTTCCTCAATGAAACGAAAAGAACTTTTCTTTTCTCCGGAAATACAGGCTGTAAAAATGAAAAAAAAGAAAATTGTGGTTGAGAGTTTTGGGTTCATTTCAGTTGTCTTAAAAAAGTTTAGGGAATATCACTGGATTACCACTAACGACTATGGGGTATATTTTTTTTAGGTGGTTGTCCTGGATAAAATTAATTAAGTAAAGTTCAACAAAAAATATCTTTGAAACAAGACATAAGAAAAATTATGAATCATCTGATGTATTGTCTTTAAAGCTGATTTTCTCCACATCTAAAAAATGTTCGACAAATTATGGGTCATAAAGGGGTTAAGTCGAAAGTGGTGATTGAGCCAACCCCTAAAAACGACCAACACCACAGTAATTTAAGGGGATGATGAACCAAAAAAGACTAACAGATTCGGTAGATTTAACAGCCTTTTTAGGGATTTTTAAAAAAATGCCTATAAATTGAGTTAAAAAACCTGTTTTAAGAAAGAATAAAATTGACTTTTTTAAGAAAATTGAAGTAAGATTTGAACCCAATCTACTTTCAAAAACGAACAAAATTTCAATTTTAAAGAAGAAAATGTCAATTAAAAATTTAAAAATCACAATAGTAAAGGCAAAAATTGCAATTGAAAGGGCAAAAATTGCAATTTGATCCCTTAAAAAGTTAATCTTAAAGCACAAAATTGACTTTTTTGAAGTTAAGAAAACAAGAAATGGTTCATTTCTTATTTCATTTATCTTTTTGTTTAACTTTTTTTCGTGACTTAAATGCCTTTATTCGATAAAAAAATTATTTTTTAGCTTAAAAAGGGCACTACTTTTCAGTTCAAATTGATTGGATTTTCACTCATGTATTCCGGCAGGATAGTTATACAGCAATGTGCAGGGAACAAGAACTTAGCACAGGATAACAGATATTTTCCGGGGTTACAAAAATCAAAACTGAATTTTGATTTGTTTTTTCCGGGAGAATTCTTTTTCTTAAATAACGTGAGGTTGGAATTAAATTTAGATAAATAATAGGGGGGAATAGAAAAAAGAGGTTGTGGTTGATATAATTTTGAGTTTGGAAAAAAAATCACCAACCAACAACCCCTCTATTCTTTATGCTTCTTGTTATAACAAACAAACTGGTATCGTTGTACATAGAGATTGACGATTTATTGCTTGACTATACTAACTGCAATCAATCACACTGTATTTTGGGTCATAAACCTCGGGGACGAAAGCTTGGTTTAAGTCCATCGGAAATAGCCACAATTCTTGTATTTTACCAATTATCCGGTTACAAAACTTTTCAATACTACTATGAACAACTCATTTTGGGCGAATTTAACCATTATTTTCCGAAAGCACCCGGCTATAAGCACTTTTTATCATTGATACACAAATGCTTGCCGGTATTAGTGCTTTGGATGTTACGTTCATGTGAAAAAGCCCTCAAAACAGGCTGTTACTTCATAGACGCAACCAAATTACCGGTATGCCATATACATCGTCAAAGCCAAAATCGGGTGTTTAAAGACATCGCTGCCAAAGGTAAGACCTCCACAGGTTGGTTCTTTGGCTTGAAGTTGCATTTAGTCATCAACCAATTCGGAGAAATTGTTAAGTTTGCGCTTACTGCTGGAAATGTGGCAGACAATAACCACAACTTGCTGCGCTATCTGTTGGGCAACTTGCAGGGCAAATGTGCAGCAGACAAAGGCTATTACACCAAACTCTTTGACGAATTTGTTAAACAAGGTTTACAGCTTATCCTAAAACCAAAGAAGAACCGTAAAAATCAATATCCCGCTTTGCCTAAAGATGTCTCTCTCAGTAAAAAAAGAGCATTGATTGAATCGGTAAATGATATTCTGAAAACAGTTTGCAATTTAGAACACACAAGACATCGCAAACCGGAAAACGCTGCTACACATTTTATGGCTGCTCTAATTGCCTATCAACACTTAGATAAAAAACCATCTGTTTTTATCCCCAACGAAAATAATTACACAAACACCATCCAATTTGTTGCTTAATATCACTTAATCCCTTGTAAAATAAGACTCCAATTTCCAACCTCACGTTAAATATTGAACAAAAAAGGAATCAAGTGCTTGTTTCCTGATTATTAGGCAGGCGAAAAGGTAAAGAAAGTTTCATCAGCAAATTTTGGTCTTCGGGTAAAAAGTACATCGAAAACTTTCCTTTTAAGTTGGAAGTGAGAGCGGTTAAATCTTCGTTGATTTGTTTGGAGAGATGTTGAGTTTCTTCGATTTGAGATTTGTTGACTGCACAAGACATAAAAAACTCTACATTACAATGTGTAGGTTTTATTTCGATTACTGATGCAGTCAGGGTTGTAGAAAGGCTTTTCCATCCAAAAATGCCATGGTACAGAAAGTTGTGCAGTAATTGAGCTATCCGGGGTTTGTTTCCAATGACTAAGGTTGGGAATCCCGGATTTACACGCAGATAAAAAGGGCTTTCCTTAATCTGTTGATTGTATTCAAAGATTTTAAGAACATTCCAAATCAAGGCAGGCAGGTCGAGCAGGGTTCTTTCAGGTGGGATTAAAAACAAGTCTAATTGTGCGGGTCTGTTTAGGGTGAGTTGATCGTCCAAAACTGCAACCGAAGCCTCTATTGCACTGAGGTAGTTGGCTTCATTTTCTGTCATAGCCGTATCTTTGAGTTTTGCGGCAAGCGCCATGATTTTGTTCAAGGGGGCTTCTAACTCCGATGCCACGTTAATATTTAATTCTTTGCGTGCCTGACGCAGTTTGTTGAGCAAATCAATATCCTTATGTAAGGATAGAATTTCGTTTTCAATTCGCAGTTGCTGACCTTCAATAATAGATTCATTCCGTTCTTGCTGAATGACAATCAGATGTTGGTATTGTTCGGTCAGGTTTTGAATATGGCAGACAAAGACCGGGGTATTGTTAAACAAGACTGAACTGACCGTAAAATCACTTAGAAAAGAATGATTACCGAATGAAAATTCGACTCGGGGTATATTGATATTTTGTGAACTATTGGGGGAAAAGGTAAAAAGGGCATCTTTTACTCCATCCAAAACCGGAAAAAGGTCAAAGATATTTTGGGTTTCAAATGTTGCAAGGTCAAAAAGAGTGTTGCAGGATTCAATCAGTTGTCCGTTTCTGTCAAATAGGATGGTCTGAAACCGTTCAAAGCAAAATTGTTGTTTTAAATCAAGAAGGGTCATGTATGATTTGTTCTGCTAAAGAATAAAATACCTTTTCTACATGAATACCGGTTTTTGCGCTGGTAAAAAAATGGGTAGAAACGGGAATGATATGTTTGATTTCTTCTAAAGATGTTTCGTCCAATAAGTCGGTTTTATTGCCTACCACAACCACCTGCGATTGATGGAGTTTATGTTTCAGGATTTCCAAATCTGCTTCAATTTGAATAAATGCAGAGGGGCGTGAGACATCAAACACGTAAATAGCACCACTGCTTCCGAGATAATAACTTTCCGGTATTCGCTGTTGGGTTTGTTCGCCTCCGATATCCCAAATAATCATACTTACCGAAAGGTCTTCATTTAATTGTATGGTTTTGCGGTCTATTTTTACGCCAAGGGTTGTTTTATAAGTTGCAGAAAAACTCTGGAAAACAAACCGGCTGATGAGAGAGGTTTTACCAACTCCGAAACTTCCGCAAAGGATAATTTTTTTGGTTATAGTTTTCATGGGTTAGTTAGAGGTGTTTCTGTTTCGGATGTCTGATCAGGTGTGGTAAAACTACTGCTTTTTTACAAAAGGGCAATCCCATCTTCAATTTCCGGTCATTAAGACAAATCAAACTCCTCAAATGTTTCCTTTAACCTTTTTGAAACACTGTGAAACAGACTATCATCTATTTCCTGAATAGATGCAGGAATATGGCTACTGCTGAAATCGGACAAAGCTAAATTTAACTGTTCGGAAGTACCGGTATCTGATAATCCCGAAACTACGGTTGCAGTATAATGTTTGTAGAAACTGTGCAAAATAATTCGTTGATTTTCGTAATCAATGGTTTGCAATCCTCCGGAATCCTGTTTAAATGCTTCATTCACAAAGTTTTGAATCGCTGTAAGCATGGCAGCAATCAAATCCGGGTCGGCAGTATTGTTTCTCGAATAATAACCAATCAGCAGACCGGAATTTGACTGAATCATAAATACTTCTTCTATCTGTGCGGGCATTGCTGCTTTAACTCCTCTTGTAGTCATCGATTCCCCTTTAATAACAGAGTTCACAAATTGTTTCCACCATTGAAGCGAAAATGTTTTTCCAATTCCTTTTTGTGTGTTTTCTAAAAAAATATCGAACTGATACCGCACATATCTTTGTATGAGCTTGCCGATGATGGGAAACAATACTTCAATAAACTCGTCTTTTGAGTTTTCAAGCTCGTCTTTTACCGTTTCTTTTACCTCTTTGCCGAACTCAAGCCCGAAATTTTTTTTAAGCTGCTGTATTCTTAAATTAACGATTGGTGTTACTTTTTCTTTCAGCCGCTCTGGATTGTTCATGTTTTCAGACAAAGCAAATATACCCCCCTGAGCGTTGCTCAATTCGCGGTTTAGTTGCGACACATCAATGCGCAAATTGCTCAGACTGCTTTTTATATCCTGCAACTGACGGCGATCTTCCTGCAATAACAAAGACTGCAATTTTTCCATCAGATACTTGTCTAAAAGCTCTTGTTGATGCTGTTGTGTATTCATAATGCCTTGATATTATGATAATGCAGAAGGCTGAAAAAGGAATAAATGAACCGGTTCAATACCGGAACCGTATAAAACAAACCCGAAAAAGGAAAAGCAGGCTATTTATAACCGTTAATCTTGTTTTACATGGAGATATGCGTTCCGATATCACTCAATAGCTTGCCCAATTTTCGGCGGTCTAATTTGTCATCCTCTAATTTAGAAATTGCCGCCAATACTTCTTCGTGGTTTTTCTGCATTTGCTCAAAAATGCGTTTTTCAGCATCTGCCAATGCCCTTGTTAATTCATCAATAGCTTGATGTAAATTGGTATCGGTTTCTTTTCGATGCTGGGAAATTACATGACGCAACTGGTTAAACTCCTCGTCATACACTTTCATGTTCTGACCAAACAAAATATCGCGGATAGCCGATATTTGATTCTGATTCATGTGTTCAGTATTGGGTTCGTTTTGTTGTTTTGACATAGGAATTTTAATTTGTTATCGTTTTTAAATCAAATTAGTTTCAATTTTGGGCTTAATATATTGTTAACGGGTATTTTTTCATCTCTAAAGTGAGGCTAAATTACAATTTAATACGGTTATCCAATATATCGGATAAAAAAAAGAAGGTTTAGCCCGGTTTTTTCCATGAATTACGGTAAATAGGTTGTTTTTTATCGCGTCCGGGCAGTTTCAGCACTTTTCGATTGCTGCCATTTATGGGCATAGCATCACAGGCATTGTTTGCCATCAAAACCTTCGGTAACTTTGCCGGAGTTTTCTAATCAACATTTGACAAATTTTAATGACACCACCTGTATCTGTTTTACCTGTAACTACCAAAACTGCCTGCTACCACTGTGGTTTGGATTGCGAAACAGACGACATCAATCTTGCGGGTATTAACGAACAAGACAAAAAGTTTTTTTGCTGTGAAGGTTGTAAAAGTGTTTATGAAATTTTGAACGCTAACGACCTTTGTAACTACTACGGTTTGGAAAACAATCCGGGAATTACCCAACGAAAGCCTGTTTCACCCGGAAGGTTTGCCTATTTAGACAACGAAGAAGTTAAAACAGCATTGCTCAATTTTTCGGATGGAATACAAAGTAAAGTAACGTTTAGTATTCCACAAATGCACTGTAGTTCGTGTATTTGGCTGCTCGAGAATCTGTACAAACTGAATCCGGCAGTTTCCCGTTCAACGGTCAATTTTCCCCGTAAAGAACTATACCTGACTTTTAATGAATCGGAAACAACCCTCAAAGACATCGTCATATTATTGGCATCTATCGGATATGAACCCGATATCAGATTGGGGAATCTGGATTCAAATGCAGGAATTAACCGTAAAACAAGCCGTCAGCTTACCTTCAAATTAGGAATTGCCGGTTTTTGTTTTGGCAATATCATGTTGCTAAGTTTTCCCGAATATCTGGGTTTGGATAATTTGGCTGAAGGGAGTTTTAGCCGTTTTTTCGGTTATCTGAATATACTTTTATCGCTTCCTGTTTTGTTGTACAGCAGTACCGATTATTTTAAAAATGCCTACAGCGGGTTAAAACAACGCACACTTAATATTGATGTGCCCATAGCTTTGGGTATTGTAGCTTTGTTTGGTCGCAGTATTTTTGAAATACTCACCCATACAGGTGCGGGGTATTTAGATTCTTTTGCCGGCTTGATTTTTTTTCTGTTAACCGGAAGATGGTTCCAACAAAGAACTTACGATTCAATTTCTTTTGAGCGCGATTATAAATCCTATTTTCCGGTTTCTGCTACCCGAATCCATCAGGGACAAGAGGAAAGTGTCGCGTTAAACGATTTGGAAACAGACGATTTAATTTTAGTGCGAAATGAAGAGTTAATCCCGGCAGATGCAGTATTAACCCGGGGAACCGCCAAAATTGATTATAGTTTTGTTACCGGAGAATCGGAACCTGTTTTGAAAAATGCCGGCAGTTTGATTTATGCGGGCGGCAGGCAGGTTGGGGCTGCCATTGAATTGAGGTTGGTAAAAAAAGTTTCACAAAGTTATTTAACCGAACTGTGGAACAACGATGCTTTTTCAGAAAACAGAACAAGTACCCTGACCTTGTTAGTCAATAAAACCAGTCGGATTTTTACCCCTGCTATTTTAACGGTTGCAACATTGTCCGGTATTTATTGGTGGGCGGTTAGCGGTGTTCCGGCAGCCATTAATGTTTTTACTGCTGTTTTAATCATAGCCTGCCCTTGTGCTTTGGCTTTGGCTTCTCCTTTTACTTTGGGAAATGCCCTTAGAATTTTGGGAAGAAACCGGTTTTATCTTAAAAATACGGCAGTCATTGAGCAAACAGCTCAGGTTAACCATATTGCATTTGACAAAACAGGCACTATCACTCATGCAGGTCATCAGGAGGTTGTATTTGTGGGTGATGAAATAAAAAAAGAATTTCTTTCAATGATAAAATCGGCAGTTCGCCAGTCGGGTCATCCCATAAGCCGCCAGATTTACAACAGCCTGCCGGATATTCCGGTGATTCCGGTAACATCCTATAAAGAAACCGTTGGTAAGGGTATATCCGTTCAGATTTATGATTGCGAAGTAAAAATCGGTTCGGCCGGCTTTACAGGTTTTACGGAAGAAGAGGGAAACCCTGCCCAACAAAGCACCCGTACTTATCTGGTGATTAACAGAATTTCAGAACGGGATAAAACCGTTTTGGTAAAAGGTTATTACCTGTTTCAAAATGTCTATCGAAAAGGGTTGAAAAATGTGGTGGAGGAATTGGGGAAAAACAGAAAGCTGACACTTATTTCCGGAGACAATGACGGAGAAAAAAACAATCTGATCCGGTTTTTTGGAAATCAGGCTCAATTGATGTTCAACCAAACTCCTCATCATAAATTAGCTTTTATTTCCGAGCTTAGAAAGGGTGGTGAAAAAGTTCTTATGTTTGGAGACGGACTAAACGACGCAGGTGCTTTGCGACAGGCAGATGTAGGTATCGCCATTTCTGAAAGCATCAACAATTTTAGCCCGGCTTGTGATGCTATTGTCGAAGCTTCAGAGTTTGAACGACTACATCTGTTGTTAAACTATTGTGTGGCTGCTGTAAAAATTGTCCGTTTTGCTTTTCTGATTTCACTCAGTTACAATTTGGTGGGTCTAAGTATAGCAGTTCAAGGGTTGCTTTCTCCTTTGGTCGCGGCCATTTTTATGCCGTTGAGTTCAGTTACCGTTGTTTTGTTTGGCTTTTTAGCAACAAACATAGTTGCCCGCTATTATGGAATTTCCGGAACAAAGCCATTGCCACACTGATTAGGAGATGATTCTACTCATAACCAGATGTTGAAGGAAGTTATTTTAAATATTGCCTCTATCTCTGCTTTTTCATTTTTTGTTCAATTTTTTCATGCAGCCATTTGGCATTGACCAACAGCTTTGTGTTTTTGATCAACTGCTGAGTTTCAAGCAGCAGTTCATTTTTGCCTTTTTGTATTTTTATGAGTTTTGAAACAAACCTGATGAAATTAAGATACATCTCCCGTTTGTTTTCAGCAATAAGTTTGTTCCGTCTCAGATAAATTTTAAAAGCATCACAAAGCGCCAACAGAGGTTCTGTTTCATCTAATTCGTAGTAAAGTCTCAAAAGCAAGGATTTAGCTTCTATATAATAAAATACATCATCAAACTGTACTTCGTTTAAAAGCTTAAGTGCTTTTCCATACTTTTTTTGGATGTAATACAAATAAGCCAAATTATAATTATAGGCATTTTCACGAAACTGTGGTGCTAAACTTGTATGATATTCATGGATGAAGTTTTCGGTCCAATCAAATTCCTGATTTCGGCTTCCCACGACTACAATATTCATATAACTCCAGGGCGATAAATATTTGTTTTCAAATATGATACGATTTTCGAGCAATCGCCGGTACAGCTCAAAAAGTTCTGATACATATTGGCTATTCCCTCTGTTGATTTTACCCACACAATAATTAATTGCATATAAATACATGCCTCTTGCTTCATCGGGATCAAAAATAGTGGCATGTTTATCTAACAAATCTTTTAAGTTGATGAAATGAGTTTCCACATCAGGTTGACGAAGGCAGAGTAAAATAGATTGATAGATGGCAACAGGCGGAATGTGATTTAGCGGCTCATTGTCTAAATAGGTCAAAATTTCATCCAACAGTTTAAGGCGATAATCAGAGGTCAGCATGTTCAGGCGATTCACGATTTCACAGCTGTATTTGAGTTTTTGAGACAGATAGTAGATGTCTAAATTATCTATGGCTTCCTGTAAACTCTCATCATGTGAATGAACCTTTTGTTTGTCAAAAAAAGCGACCTCCTGTTCTTTTAACAAAAACTCATGGTAATAATATTGTGAGTCCTGATAGGGTAAAGTCTTTAGGTAAGAAAAAGCATTTTTCATGGTTCTTTGAAAAGGTTTTTCAAGATTCCATTTCAAGTAGGTTTTCAACAAGTGTGAAAACTGTGCAGTTGGTTGCTGAAGCACTTCTTCGGTAACGATAAACTGTTCGATAAGTTTTACCAAATCACTCATCCAATACCCCATTTCTTTTTCATTGTAAGGCTCTTCCGGACGGGTCAGCGAAAAAACAGCTTCCTTCTCCACCAGTTTTGCTTCAAAGTCCGGATAAAACCGGATCAGAGTATCAAACAAGGCTAAAACCTCCTCTTTTTTATTAAAATATGGAGAAGCGATAAAGTCGCGCAACTGTTTGACTTGTTTATTCGTCAGACATTTTAAAATAGAAATTAGCTTACTGTTTTCCATAAATTATAGCAAGGCAGGCAACCCTTTACAATGTTTATTCGTTTTCGGTTAAAATCCTTAGTCGTCAATTTCGTCAGAAAATTAAAAAAGGAACTTTTTTATTTCTCCAAAATCGGTTTTTTTTCGGAAAGTCTGAATTTTTTTTCCATTACTTTTAAATCTGGAATTTATGCGAACCCTTACCAACATAGTGTTTCAAACAACAAGGGCTTCATTTAAACTTTTTCTTTTTTAAAAAAAACCTTCGGAAACTTCATAAATTTGTACTTCTTTTCTAAATTATTTATGCCGATATTTGCAGGGGGGATTTCAATTTTTAAACTGCCAACTCTTTTTTGATATGTACTTCAAGTTAGTTCAAAAGGTTGTTTTGAGTTGTTTTTTACTTTTTGGTGTGATTCAACCTGCCTTTGCGCAACG
This sequence comes from Sphingobacteriales bacterium, assembly GCA_016700115.1. Classification (NCBI taxonomy): domain Bacteria; kingdom Pseudomonadati; phylum Bacteroidota; class Sphingobacteriia; order Sphingobacteriales; species Sphingobacteriales bacterium. The sequence goes on from CP064999.1 coordinate 2,859,335, forward strand.
TTGGGCGGTGAATGATACCATATATATATATGAAAACACCTCGGTTGAACTTCATGTCTTATCCAATGATGAAGGGGAGGAGTTGTCTATTTTTGATGTTGAAGTTGCCGATTATCCTTTCCGTGGCTCATTGGTTAAAGACTTCAGTTGCAACTGTTTTGTTTTTACCCCTTTCTCTGAATTTGGCGTAACTGTTTTCGAAGACAGTTTTACCTATCTGTTAAAAGAAGAAATAGAAGCCTTCGAAAACGGGGGAGAAGTTGCAACAACCCTTTCTACTAATGTCGCAACGGTGTTTCTTTATTTTTTGGAATTAGAATGTGAGGAATGTGTTTGGCCCGGTGATGTGAATGCAGATGGAATTTGCAATGCCTGGGATTTATTGCCAATCGGGATTGGACACGGCACTTATGGTTATGCACGTCCTGACGCTTCCATTCTTTGGGAAGGCCAAAACTGCTACGATTGGACTAATAGTTTTAGCGGCGATTTAAACTACAAACATGCTGACTGCAATGGAGACGGCTGGATTAACAATGACGATGTAGCAGCTATTGAAGCAAACTATGGCTTAACCCGTTCGGTTAGCTTTATTCCTGAAATGCCAAGTGAAACCGGTGATTTGACGGTTACCCTTGAAATACTCAACTCAAGTGTATCCATAGGCGATACCGTTGTTACCAATATATTAGTCAGCGGTGCCGATGGTGATGCCGATTTATATGGATTGGCTTTTTCAATCAGCTACAATATTGTCCCGTTTGAAGGCACAATGAATGTCAATTTTCCGGTTTCTTTCCTTAGCAATGGTGAAAATACTATTTCTGTTCAACGGGTCGTTGAAAACACCATAGAAGCTGCAATTACAAGAACCAACTCTGAATTTGCCAACGGCACCGGTTTAATTGGTGTTGTTAGTTTTGTTATGGAAGATGTGCTGGCCGGCAAAAATACAGAAGAATATCTGAGTTTAACATTCAATAATATAACCGCCACAACTCCCACTGGCTCTAAACTATCGGTAATCCCTCAGGGTGCAGAAGTAGATCTTACCCTCGATCAAAAACTTCCTGTTATATCTCAGGACTTCAAGGTATTTCCTATCCCTTCAAATCATCAACTCACCATTCAAACGGGAAATACGAAGACATATCTGATTACTTTAGTCAACAACGCAGGCAAAACAGTATTCTCTTCCACGGTATTAAATTATAATTCAGAATTGAATATTGACCTGCAAAACTTGAGTACAGGCGTTTATTTCCTTCAACTTCATACCGAAAAGGGTATCATTACTCAAAAAGTACCCATCATTAAGTAATTGGACATTACTTTTTTTGTTTTGTTGATTCTTATGAAATCTGATAACAGATTTTAAAAGGGTAAAAACTGTTTTTTTTCAAAAAAGCATCCGTTGCTTTGACTGATCCTATTTTGGTTTTTCTTGTTTTTTCCTTGTTCTCAGACGTTCCTTTTTCTTTATAATGGGATATAAATTCTCGTTTTTTTGAATGCTGAATCATAGATTCCATGATTGCATGATTTTTTTAACCTTGCAATAAAAAAAGCTGCTTTAGTTTCCGGTAAAGCAGCTTTTTTATTTGTGAAAAATGAACCGGATTTTAATTTTGTTAAATCTTTGCAAGATGGTATAGAATCCATATATATCTATTTTAAAAAAACCACCTAAGAAAATATTATTAAACAAATCCGTAAAAAAGTAAGCTATAGTGACATAAGTCATTTTTAAGGTTATTTTTGCCCTATAACTTTGCCCTCAACTTGAAAACAGTGTACTATGAGTGCTATGTTTTTCTTAATAATTGCCAGTATTTTCGTAGCGGCAATTTTTTTAATTATCTTTATTTGGGCTGTAAGGAGTGGTCAATATGACGATAGTTATACTCCCTCAGTTCGAATATTGTTTGAAGACAACAAATCTGCTTCAAAAACTGAAACCCCAGACCAGCCAGAATAGAATACAATCAGAAATAACAACAGCTCACCACCAACGAGTTTACTATGAGTCAAATCGAACGCTTTAGTTATGACAATGTTCATGCCCGAAATTTTGCCTATGCAACACTTTTTTGGGGCATAGTCGGCATGACAGTCGGATTTTGGATGACCTTGCAATTAATTTTTCCGGCGCTAAATTTCAGCCATACCACACATTTGCTGACTTTTAGTCATATCCGTCCGATTCATACCAACGCAGTTATATTTGCGTTTGTCGGAAACGGGATTTTTGCCGGTGTCTATTATTCATTGCAACGGCTTTTAAAAACAAGAATTTTTAGCGATGTACTTTCCCGAATTCATTTTTGGGGTTGGCAGTTAATCATTGTTTCTGCTGCTGTAACCTTGGCTTTGGGTTATACGGTTAGTAAAGAATATGCCGAATTAGAATGGCCGATAGATATTGCAATTGCTTTGATTTGGGTGATTTTTGGTATCAATATGATTGGTACTATTTTAAAAAGAAGAGAACGGCATTTGTATGTTGCAATCTGGTTTTTTCTGGCAACCTGGGTAACTGTTGCCATGTTGCATATTGTTAATAGCCTCGCTATTCCCGTTTCTTTTCTTAAAAGCTATCCTATTTATGCCGGTGTTCAGGATGCTTTGGTTCAATGGTGGTATGGTCATAATGCGGTCGCATTTTTCTTAACCACCCCTTATTTGGGTCTGATGTACTATTTCGTACCGAAAGCAGTCAACCGTCCTGTTTATTCTTACAGGTTATCCATTATTCACTTTTGGGCACTAATTTTCCTCTATATTTGGGCAGGTCCTCACCATTTATTGTATAGTTCTTTACCAGATTGGGCACAATCTCTCGGTACTGTTTTCTCTGTAATGTTAATCGCACCGTCCTGGGGAGGTATGATCAATGGGTTACTCACGCTTCGGGGTGCTTGGGACAGGGTTAGAAATGAGCCGGTGTTGAAGTTTTTTGTCGTGGCAATCACTGCCTACGGGATGTCCACTTTTGAAGGTCCAATGCTGTCGTTTAAAAATGTAAACGCCATCAGCCACTTTACCGATTGGACTATCGCACACGTTCATGTTGGCGCTTTAGGATGGAATGGATTCCTTACCTTTGGCATGTTTTATTGGCTGTTTCCAAAAATGTTTAATGTAAAACTGTATTCACAAAGATTAGCCAATATACATTTCTGGATTGGAACTTTGGGTATTATTTTTTATGCTGTTCCAATATATTGGGCCGGTTTTACTCAAAGCCTGATGTGGAAACAATTTACTCCGGAAGGTACACTGTTATACCCCAACTTCCTGGAAACACTGATTCAAATAGTTCCAATGTATGCCATGCGGTCATTTGGAGGTTTATTATACCTGATTGGAGCATTTGTGATGGCATATAATATTTACAAAACTGTGGCAGCCGGTAAATTTGTGGCAAATGAAGAGGCAGAGGCTCCTGCTCTTGATAAGAACGAAGTAGTTCATACAGGGCATTGGCATCGTTGGATAGAACGTCGCCCTGTTCAAATGTTAATTGCCAGTTTAGTCGTTGTTTTAATCGGTGGTATTGTAGAAATGGTTCCGATGTTTATGATTAAGTCAAACATTCCGACCATTGCTTCCGTAAAACCATATACTCCATTAGAGTTGGAAGGCAGAGATATTTATGTAAGGGAAGGTTGCTATGTTTGTCATTCACAAATGGTTCGTCCTTTCCGTTCAGAAACCGAACGTTACGGTGAATACTCAAAATCCGGTGAATTTGTTTACGATCATCCTTTCCAATGGGGATCTAAACGTACCGGACCTGATTTGCACAGAATTGGCGGAAAGTATCCGAATACCTGGCATTACAACCACATGTTCGACCCTCAAAGTATGTCTCCGGGTTCATTAATGCCAGCTTATCCATGGTTATTGGATAACGATTTGGATGTAACCTACACAGCCAAAAAAATCAGAGTGATGCAATATTTAGGAGTTCCTTATGAACAGGGATATGATCAGCAGGCTGTGAATGATTTAAACAAACAGGCTGATATGATTGCAGCAGACCTGAAACAAAACGGAAAAATTGAAACCCCCGGTAATAAAGAGATTATTGCTTTGATAGCTTACCTTCAGAGATTAGGTACTGATATCAAAGTAAAAGAATAGTTCGAAAGAGTAGTGCTTTAAATCTTTATTACAAATAAAAAAGTGTGGAGTGTGATGTGTGTATAACAGTAACGGGTTCATCGGGTTACCTAAAAAACGATAGCCCGTTACTTATATAAGTCTCCCAAAAAAAGTAAAAAACATGTACAAACAAATATTACAATCGTTAGACAGTGTAGCACCGCTTGCAATAGGAGCATTGATTGCGTTTATTTTGTTTTTTATACTACTTACTATCTGGACAAGTAAGCGAAATAAAGGCTATATTCAACACATGTCTGAACTTCCTCTCGAAGACAGCAGTACAGTTTCTTATGAATCCCCTAATCAAGTTAAATCTTTTTGAAAACTTATTTTACCTCCTCTTCAAAAAAGGCATATCTACTATGAAAAACAATTTGTTGGCTATACTTCTTGGAAATTTACTCCCTCTCATTGCTTTTGCACAAAATACAGGTGCAGGTTCCGCATCAGGTAGCGACAAAGCAAACATGTTGGTAATATTAACTCTGGTAACAGGGGTAGTTGTTGTTGCTGCGGTTTTTATAGTCTTAAGGGCCATTACTACTTTGAGCAGTGAACTTCGCAAAAAGGCAATCAGAAAATAGTTTACTTTCTAAAAACAATCGGTCAACTTAAATTAAGTATTGTGTACTATGAAAAATCTTCTCCATAAATCCCTGCTTGCTTTTATATTTTTCCTGATTAACACTGCAGTTTTTGCACAACAAACAGATGCAGCTGCTTCAACTACCAATTCCATGCTGACTTCCGAAAAAGTAGCCCTCATTGTTTTATTAGTGGCGGCCGGTGCTATTTTGTTGGTCATGTACACATTGTTTCGAATTATAAAAACTTTGGGATCTGAGTTACATAGCATCTACTATGCCGAAAGAGGTATTGATATTGATGCTGTTGAACAAAAAATTGCAGCAACCCAAAAAACCTGGTGGCAAAATCTGATGCACTCGTTGACAAATGCTGTGCCGGTAGAAAAGGAAAAAGATGTGATGCTCGATCACGATTATGATGGCATCCGTGAATTGGATAATAGTTTGCCACCGTGGTGGGTGTATATGTTTTATCTTACTATCTTCTTTGCTGTGGCCTACATTTTCCATTACCATTTATTAGGAACCGGAAAACTTTCTGCTGCTGAATATCAAACAGAGGTGGAAAATGCGCGGATTGCACAATTAGCCCATCAAAAAGCTTTGGAAGCTAAAGGAGAAGGGCTGGATTTAACCAAATTAGTAGCCCTTACGGATGCTTCAAGCATTGAAAGCGGTAAAAGTATTTATACGACCAATTGCGTTACTTGTCATGGAAAAGCCGGTGAAGGTGGAGTAGGACCTAATTTGTCAGATGCTTATTGGATTCATGGGGGCGACATAAAAGATATTTACAATACAGTTTCTAATGGTGTGTTAGCTAAAGGTATGGTCGCCTGGAAAACAATGTTGAAGCCTCAGAAAATTCATGAGGTGTCCAGTTATATTCTAACATTTCAGGGAACTAACCCACCAAATGCCAAAGCTCAGGAAGGCACGCTTTTTGAACCAAAATCATCAACTCCGGCAGACAGCACCGCTAAAACAACCGATACTGCAGCCCCTGCTGATACATCTAAAACTAAAGCCCCATCAAGTGGAAAATAAGTGTGTGTTATTGTCTATAATATGCAAATTATAGCGGTACCAAAATTTTATAACCGGACTTTTCTTTTTATTTTTGATTTTTAGGGGCTATATCCATTAAGGTAACCTATTAGGGTTACCTTTTTTGAACCTTTTATTTCCGGTAAGCTCTCAAACACTATATCGGATAACCAATTTTAATATTTTTCTAATGAGCGAATTGAATGTGAAAGAACTCTACGAACACGTAGATGAGTCGTTCAGGGATTCGGTATCAACTATAGACCAACATGGTAAACGTGTATGGATTTATCCCAAAAAACAAAAAGGTTTTTTTTATAAATGGCGCACTTATGTAAGTTTTTTCTTGCTGGCTTTGTTATTCGGAATACCTTTTATAAAGGTCAATCATGAACCTTTGTTATTGTTCAATATCCTGGAACGAAAGTTCATAATATTCGGACTTACATTTTTCCCTCAGGATTTTTACTTGTTTGGGTTGACAATGCTGACCCTGATGCTGTTCATTGTTTTGTTTACTGTTGCTTTTGGACGTTTGTTTTGCGGCTGGGCATGTCCTCAGACTATTTTTATGGAAATGGTTTTTAGAAAAATAGAATACTGGATTGAAGGCGATGCAAACGAACAAAGAAAACTGAACGCCATGCCCTGGAATGGTGAAAAAATAAGGAAAAAAGTTTCAAAACTTTCTCTTTTTTACGGCATCTCTTTTTTTATCAGCAATACCTTTTTAGCCTATATCATTGGCATTGATCAATTATTAGACATTATCACATCACCACCTTCAGAGCATCTTGCCGGCTTTTTCAGCATGATTGCCTTTTCTGGTGTTTTCTTTTTTGTTTTCACTTATTTCCGCGAACAAGTTTGTTTGGTTGCCTGCCCCTATGGACGATTGCAAGGAGTTTTGTTGGATAAAGACTCTATTGTTGTTGCCTATGATTTTGTAAGAGGTGAACCAAGAACAAAAATAAAAAAAGCGGATACCGTTAAACCCCAGGCTGATGCGCTCCAAATTTCAGGCGATAGCGCTTCGGTTCAAATACAACAAGCAGGTGATTGTATTGATTGTGGTTTATGTGTCAGAGTTTGTCCGACCGGAATTGACATCAGAAACGGAACTCAGCTTGAATGTATTAATTGTACTGCCTGTATAGATGCCTGCGATTCTATAATGGAAAAAGTAAATCGTCCCAAAGGCTTAATTCGTTATTCTTCATTTAATGGAATAGTCAATAAGACCCATTTCCATATTACAACCCGTATCGCGGCTTATTCCGGAGTCTTGGTTTTAATGCTTTTTTTAGTAGGATATTTACTTGTGAATCGAGGAGAAGTTGAAGCAACATTGTTGCGAACCGCGGGCACTTTATATCAGGAAGTTGATTCTGCAACCATCAGCAATCTCTATAACCTTCAATTGGTCAACAAAAGCACAAACGAATTACCGGTAACTGTAAAGATAGCTTCTCCTGAACATGCAACTTTAAGAATTATAGGACAAAACAGTAACGAAAAAGTGAATGCTTCCAAAATTTCGGCTGTCAATGAGTTAACTTTTACCCTAAGCAAGCAAAGTACAACCGACAAAGTATTGTTTATTGACCTGCCCAAATCTGATTTAAGCAGTAGAAATACACCAGTAGTTGTAGAAGTTTATGCGAAAGGCAAAAAAATGGATAGAATAAAAACCAATTTCATAGGACCCTTTGTTATCAAGTAGTACCTAATGATTTCATATACAATTTCTTCTAAGGTTAAAGTATTTTTTTACCGTTTAATCATCTAATTATGTATATCTCCTGGGGTTGGAAAATAGTCATTCTTTATTGCTCGTTTGTCGCTATGATGTTATTTATGGTTTTTTTGTCGGTAAGGGAAAACATTGATCTGGTTGCTGATAATTACTACGAACAAGATTTGAAATATGAAACTCAAATACAGAAGATAAAAAACACCAAAAGTTTACAGAACGATATTTCTTTAAATTATGAGGCCGACAAAAAACTTTTAGTATTTGAATACCCCAATTTAGAGGAAAAATTGCAGGGGAATATCACTTTTTTCAGACCTTCGGACCGAAAACTTGATTTTGAAACACCGATTGACGCAGACAGTACCAATAAGCAAAGCATAAGTGCTTCCAATCTGAAAAGTGGATTGTGGAGGGTTAAAATAGAATGGTCAACAGGGAAAACGCCGTTTTATACAGAGCATACTGTTTTTATTGATTGAGTATTCAACTGAAATTTATTTTCTCCAACCAAACCATAACTTTCAAAAAAGACCTGTTGATTAAACAATAAATTGCCATGTACCTTTGGACAGCATTTACATTGGGTTTGTTGGGCAGTTTTCACTGTATTGGGATGTGTGGTCCAATTGCTTTGGCTTTGCCTTTCAGAAGTCCGGGCAAATTTCAAACAATAGCTAATGTTTTGATTTACAATGTCGGCAGAGTATTGACGTATAGCTTTTTAGGAGCTTTATTAGGAATTGCCGGAAAAGGGATTGCGCTTTCGGGCTATCAACAGGCACTTTCAATAGTTTTGGGAATACTTCTTTTGTTGATGGCTGTTTTTTCAGTTAATTTAGATTACTGGGTACAAAGAATAGGTGTAGTCCGACAGTTCACCACCTATATCAAACAAAAATTATCCGGTTTGCTGCGTTCAAACGGAACGCTTACCCTTTTAGGTATTGGAATTTTAAATGGATTTTTACCTTGCGGTTTTGTATATATCGGTTTGGCCGCCGCCCTTACAACTTCCGGAGTTTTAAATGGTGCTATTTTTATGGCATTATTTGGTTTGGGAACAATTCCAATGATGCTATCTGCTTCGTTGGCAGGCAATTTGATGAGCTTGAATGTCCGCCGAAAATTGCAAAACGCACTTCCGGTTATCATGATATTTTTTGCTGCCTTATTTATCCTTCGGGGACTAAACCTTGGGATTCCCTATATCAGCCCCAAAATGGGTAAAAATCCGACAGAAAACGTAAAATGTCATTAACTGTCGCTTTAAATCAGCCAACTCATTTCATCCCTCCAAGTGCCAACCTAAAAACACAAAGTTGTTTTGACCTATAGGGTTTCTCTACTCAAATATGAGGCAAGGGTAATAGACAGTGTAAGCCCGGAAATAATGCAAGACATCCGGGTATTCCAATCTTGATATGTAGATTAGATAGTTTTAACCTTATTTGCAGAGGTTTTATTCTTAATGGCGGAAATGTGTAGTAACCAAAGCCAATTTGGGTTAAAATGTTTTTAGATTAGGCTATTCTAACGGAAGGTGAATTGCCTAACCATATTAACTACTAACTTTGTAAACGATGCTGCCTAACCTCTTTACTGATGATAAGCAGTGTTATGTGTTAAGGGTCCACCACAATTGCTACAATTGCCTGCCGTTCCGGAACCTCCGGGACAACCTTTGCTACAGGTATAGTGCCAAACTCCTGCTGCGTTTTGAGCGGGTTCGGCAGGAGAAGGAGGGGTAGGTGAAGGAATTGTTGGAGATGTTGTTGGTGAACTATTCGTGTTGGAATGGTAAGCCGAGTTATGTGCTAAAGGACCTCCACAGGTGGCGCAATTACCGGCCGTTCCGGAACCTCCGGGACAACCTTTGCTACAGGTATAGTGCCAAACTCCTGCTGCATTTTGAGCTGGCTCTTGAGTAGTTGTTGCATCAGGCATAGCAGGCGGGTCAGAAATTATCGTCGATTCTTTGTCTTCTTCTTGTTTGCCGGCTTCAGAATTGCTATTACAGGCAAATAAAAAGATGGCGCAACTAAACAATAATATTGGAAGGAGTTTAAAATACTTCATAAGGAGTTTTTTTAAATTTTGTAAAATAGTTAGCTGGAAATTGTTAATAGGTTTCAGAATTAGCCAATTGCTGTTAGAAGCTCCGTTTTAGATTAGATGCACTACTATAGTGAAAATGCAATTTTTCTACGCTTTTCTGCCATAAAGTTATAAATAAAAACATCTACTACCCTCAGACGTACAACAATATCTAAGAATAAAACATTTTTCCTGAATTTATCCCCAAAAAATATAAAATGATTTCTATCAAAAACGGAGCAAAGTTTCAATTATCAGGATTATAACAGAAGAAAGGAGTACCGGCAGATTGACGAAAAGCGAAATTTTGACAAATCATGATGTTCATCAAAATCATCAATGAACCTCACTGAACAGATTATTGGCAATGATGATGCTATTAAGCAGACTATTTTCATTTGTTGGCGGGAAGATCCTTGAAGGTATGTCTTAACATAAAATAAAACAAAGAAAGCTGCGTTTTGTTAGATTCCTTTAAAAGAGTTATACATTTCGCTAAATGTCTTATTTTGGAAGCTATTTTCAAGTTAAACACCCCCCAAAGAATTGACTATGAAACAAAATTTTACTATCGGGATTGCTTTTTTTTTGGCTTGTTGTACTACGTTGTCTCTCTTGTCGGCTATTACATTAAATTCCGCCGATAAGGTAATCGGAAAATGGCTGAACGAAGAACAAGATGGAGCAGTAGAAATTTTTAAAAAAGGAGACTCCTTTTATGGTAAACTTATCTGGCTAAAGAAAGGTCCGAACACTCTGGATGAGAAGAACCCGGATGCTTCCAAACAAAAATTAAAATTGCTCGGCAAAGAAATTCTCCAAAATTTCACCTATACCGCTGACAGCAAACTATGGCAAAACGGGACCATTTATGATCCTAAATCCGGTAAAACTTATAGTTGTAAAATGTGGCTGAATGATAATGGCTCATTGTCCATCAGGGGTTATATCGGTTTTTCTTTTATTGGAAGAACAACCGTTTGGACCCGTCCTTCTTCCAGCCATCCGGTAAATCTTTAACCGGTATTTTATTGTTACGTAATCTATCAAATTTTAACAGAACTTTTCAGTTAGCAATATTATTCTTATTTTATAAACACCCCACCTTACCTTTTATATAGGCAGGTGGGGTTTTTGCTTTACAAGTACAACCTAATGAGTTAAATCAGCATCTTTGATAATCACCTTGATTGATTGGTATTTTTTAATATTTGCCTTTTATTTTGACTATCCATCTGCGGAAAACCTTAAGAAATCCATTGCATCTTTTTACTCACCATCAACACTTTTTTGTTGTTGCAGGGGGTTATAAGAATGTTTTGTTTTTTTGGGTAGGTCTATGTTTGTTTTGTCAAAATGCAAATGCACAGTTGCTTGAAAACCTGAGAAGCAAAGTTATTCCGGTTACTGATCAGGCCTTTACCCTGGATACGCTTTCAATTGCTCCAAATTCTGTCCGGGTTTTCAGAACAGATACTGCCATCTTAGTTCCGGAGGCCCATTATATTATCAATCATGCTGCTGCCAACATTCTATGGCAGACGATTCCCTCTTTTGATTCGGTTCGTGTTGTTTACCGGGTTTTCCCTTTTTTGCTAATCAAACAATATTCGCACAAGGACACCTTGAGAGTAATACCTTTGGCCGAACAACCTGCAGGTTATTATGAATACATATTGCGAAACAAACAACAATCGGGCACAGACCTTTTTAATATGGGTGGTTTGGATTATAGCGGCACTTTTGGCAGGGGAATTACCGTTGGCAGTAATCAGGATGCTACTGTTAACGCTAATTTCAACCTTCAGATGAGTGGAAAACTTCCGGGAGATATTGAAATTACTGCTGCTCTGACTGATAACAATATCCCTTTTCAGCCCGAAGGAAATACGCAGCAAATTCAGGAGTTTGACCGGATTTTTATTCAATTAAAGAAAAACAAACACGCCCTTTTGCTCGGAGATTACGACTTAAGAACTCCTGAAAACAACTATTTTATGCAATATGTCAGGCGTTTACAGGGAATTAGCGCAACTTCCGGGGTATCGTTTGGAAATCGCTATAAAACAGAAATGGCTACTTCTGCATCCGGAGCAGTGGCAAGAGGCAGTTATCACCGTTTGGTCATTAATGGTTTGGAGGGCAACCAAGGACCGTACAGACTTACAGGGGCAAATGGGGAATCGTTCATCATAGTATTATCTGGAAGTGAACGGGTTTTCATTGATGGCAAATTGCTTACAAGAGGAGCAAATCTCGATTATGTGATTGACTATAACACTGCGGAATTAACTTTTACCCCTCAGCAAATTATCAACAAAGACAAACGGATAACCATTGAATTTCAATATACCAATCAAACCTATCTTAGGTCGTTGCTTCAGGCAAGTGTTTCTTTAAAACAACCTAAAACTGCTTTCAGAGTAAATTATTTTTCAGAACAGGATGCTAAAAATCAACTTTTAGCAGACTTAACATTGCCTGATAATTATTTAGAAATCCTTGAAAGTATTGGAAATGATGTGGAAAAGGCAGTATTACCGGGTTGGCAAAATACAGGTTTTAACGGAGACAGGGTCATGTATGCACTGATTGACAGTTTGGTCAATAATGTGCTTTTCGATTCTGTATTTGTTTATTCAGTTAACCCCCTGACTGCCCTTTACAATGTTAGTTTTAGCTTTGTAGGGTCAGGCAACGGCGATTATGTTTTGTCAGAAGGCAATGTAAACGGTCGAATTTTTAATTGGGTAGCTCCCGATAGCATTACCGGGATAAGGCAAGGAAGTTTTGCTCCATTTATCAAGATCATCACCCCTAAAAGAAACCGGATGATTAGTGCAGCTATGGATATAAACCCCAATATCAATCATAAAATTACCACAGAATTTGCACTCAGTCAAAACGACCCGAATACATTTTCAGATTTAAACAATCAGGAAAATGTAGGAATAGCTGCCCGAATTGCACATCAAAGCACAATCACCCTCAAAAAAAACAAAAACATTAAACTGCTGACAAATTCCCATTACGAGTTTGTACAGGGCAAGTTCGATCCGCTTGAACCTTTCCGCGAAATTGAATTTACCCGAAACTGGAGCACAACTTCGACCGATCAACCGGCAAACGAACATCTTGGGAACTTATCGGTGGCTTTAAAATTTGGTAATCACTCAGACTTTCGTTATCAGTTGGGTGCTTATGTCAAAGGAGATGGCCTTTATAAAGGTTTGATGCACACCTTAAATCTAAAACACAAAAGTAAAAATGGATGGTCAGCAGTCTTTAATATGAGTCGTCTTCAATCGAATTTGTCAAATAATCAGAATAGCCGGTTTTTCAGACCTAATGGGGAAATCAGCAAATCAATCAACAAACAGAAATGGCAGGTAGGAGTTAGGGGAGAACAAGAAAAAAACCGCTTTACCCAAGCTGATACCCTGATAGGCCGAAGCTTTTATTACAATCAATTAGAGGCTTTTGCCAAAACTTCAGATACAAGCGCTAACAGGTTTGCCATCAGTTTTATTAAAAGGTGGGATTATGCTCCGGAGAAAGAGGAATTTATCCTCGCCAATACCGGAAACACCCTGAATTTAAACGGTGCTTTTACCAAAAATCCTTCTAACCAATTGCTCTATAATTTCACATACAGAAACCTCAAAGTAACGGACACCACTATTTTAAAAGCTGTTGAACTCAACACATTACTTGGTGATATTAGTTTTGTAAAATCGGTGGGAAAAGGTTGGTTGCGCAGTACCACACAATATCAGATTGGTTCAGGACAAAGGCAGCAAACGGAGTATTATTATGAAAAGGTTAGTAATGGTATGGGCAATTTTGTTTGGGTGGACAACGGAAACGGAATTGAAGAATTAGACGAGTTTTTTCCGGCAACCGAAAACAATATGGTTGAGGCTTTTTACATTCGCCTGTTGTTACCAACCGGTCAATACCAACCCACCAATATCGTACAATTTAATCAGTCTCTTAACTTAACACCCAAAGCTGTCTGGTTTAATGAAGCGGGAGGACTCAAAAAAATAATCAGTTTGTTGTCAACTCAAAGTGCAGTTACAATTCGGCGTGAATCGGTACTAAAAAAATGGAAAGCGTATATACCTTTAGGCGGAAATGCTGAGTTTGGACAAATAGTGGCAGAAAGTGTTAATATTCAAAATGCTGTATTTGTAAACCGAAATCATCCTAAATGGGAGTTGAACGCACAACAATTGCATCTTGTTAACACTAATTTTTTAATCAATGGAGTTGACCGCCGCACCAAAACTGAATGGAAGCCTTCTGTAAGATTTTCTCCTACCAACAAAACAAGCATTCGTTTTTCGGCAAACAAAGGTAAATTGGGAGGAAACTCACAGGCTTTTATCAGCCAGAACTATCAGATTAAATATTGGAGCATTGACCCTGCTGCTGACTTGATTTTGAATAAAAAATTCCGATTAACCGGAACCTATACTTACAAAAACAGTGCAGATTATTCGACGGAAACTGTTTTTCCGGCAAAACAACAAAAACTAAGTCTCGACACTCAGTTTGGAAACGCTGTAAAAAGCAATGTTACAGCCCGTATTTCTTATGTTCTGATTTCCTATAAAGGCACACTCAATACCCCGGCAGCCTATAATTTGTTGGAAGGACTGCAACCCGGAAGCAACTATCTTTGGAGTATTAATTTAAATACCCGCCTTGCCAATAATATGCAGTTAAATTTTGGATATGATGGTCGAAAAGCCGGTAACAACAAAATCAATCATACCGGAAGAGCATCTGTTCAAGCTATTTTTTAAACAAAAACAAAATCCGGCACCTGCATACAATTTGCAAATGCCGGAAATAGAAAAATTTGAAGAGATAACAGATTATCTCAAGCAGGGTTTTTTGTAATTATTTTTTGGAGAATAACCTGAATCGGTTTTTCTGTTGTTTTTCTTCAACCGGTTCATCGTCGTTATAAACTACAACTTTGGTTTTGTTTGAAGACACCCGTTCTTTCACCAATTCTTTATATTGTTCAACTTCATTCATAGTTTTGTAAGGGCCTAATACAATCATCATCCCTTTTGGGGAGTATTCAATGTGAATCGGGGTTCCTAAGTTGGCAAACCTGTGATAAGTGTTATTGTCCACATGTTTAAAAGGTCCCACAAAAATTTGGAAAGTAGCATCAGTTGAACTTTCATCAAACAGTTCTTTGGAAACAGGTTGGAAACGAGTAAGAGCAGGTTCGCTGATATTATTAACTTTGGCTTTTGAAATGCCTCGCATTTCAAGATAAGACTTGCTCCTATAGGCCTCCTGCATATTGTCGAATGGACCTAAAACAATAAATTTACCGGAAGGAGTATCTTCAAAATTTAGAGTGTGGTCTATTTGACGACATTCATAGAAAACCCGGTTGTCTATACGATCATAAGGTCCGATTGTAACTTTGTAAAATAATTTTCCCCTGTCTGCTCCTTGTAAATCAATATCTCTTGCAACAGGCACATCATAACTAACAGTTTGACCATTTGCGGTATAACCGGAATAATTCGCAGCACCCCAATTTACGGCATAAACACTTTCGGGAGTAGCTTTAATTTCTACCCGGTTATTTTGTTCGTGCATTTCATCACTACAGTTCATTCCATTGCGGCAATAGTTTTGCAATTGGGTTTCGCCATACCCCAATGCCGTAACACGGGAAGTACTGATTTCGCGCGAAAGGAGAAAGGTTTGAATTGCATTGGCACGTTTGGTACTTAACTGAAGATTGGCTTCATCATCTCCCCTCGAATCGGTATGAACACCAATTGAAATGCTCAATCGCGGGTTTTGATTCATATAGAAAACCAACTTTTCTAACTCCCTTCCGGTTTCCGGAACAATTGTCCATTTTCCTTGCGGGAAAAACAATTTGTTCATCCCAACAATACCATTGAGAAGGGCTTCATGTCCGACAGCTTGAGATTGGTAAGAATATTCAGCTTCGTTATTATTTTGTGATTGTGTAATGAACCCATCTAATTCTTCAGATACTTCAGGTTCATTTTTGAGAATAGTAGATTTGAATGAAAAAAGGCGGGTTTGATCGTTGCGGTTTGAGGTAAAATAACCATAACCAATACCATAAGAATCGGATTTAATAATAAATCCAAAATCATCTTTTGCTGAATTAACCGGAGCAGGAAGTTTAACCGGATGTAACCATTCTCCTGCATATTTACGGGTATAAAAAATGTCGGTTCCGTCTGTCTGATTGTCAAATCCGGCGGAAGAAAAAAAGAGGGTTCCGTCGTCAGTCATAAAAGGGAAACTCTCGTTGTATATACTGTTGACTTTGCTGCCCAAATTTTCAGGACGGCTCCAATTGCTGCCAATTTTGTAACAAATATACAAATCAGTTCCTCCAACGCCCCCTTGTAAATCTGAAACAAAAAACAACATACTGCCATCGGGCGATAAGGCAGCCTGTTTTACATCAAAATGGCTGAAATTATGAGCAAATGCTTCTAAGTCACCCACTTCAATGTCAGATTTCATGGAAGCAAAAAACAAGCCTTGCGTGGTTTCATTCGTCTTTCCGGTTTTGTCTTTTGTCCTTGTTAAAATAACATCAGTACCGTTCGGGCTAAAAAAAGCTGCTGAAGTTTCAAATCCGACCAAACCTTTACCTTTTATTTTTTGAGGCGATTTCAAAGAATGATCGCTGTTCATTTCGGCAAAATACAATAAGGAAGAAAATCCGGCAGGTGAAACTCCGCTATTTTCCTGACGGTAGTTTTTACTGTTGCCGAAAACCACTCCGTTTTTAAAGAAAGCAGGAGCAAATTGAGCACCGGTAAGATTTAATGTAACCGGCTCTATGTTGAAGGTAAACTGAAGTTTATGATCTTGAATTTGGGTTTCAGGAAACTTTAAACTGAGATGTACTAAACCCAAAATACCCGCAAAAACTATTGTAAATACTGTTTTTTTCATAACTATCGGGCTTTAATGTACTAAGGTACTAAATTGTAACTACCCTTGAATATGTTTCAATCTTTTTTATCAATTATTAACACAGAAAAATTGATGCCAAACTTTTTTTTCGTTCAAAATTTTAACAAAATTACAAAAGAATTACGGAATTGTAAACTGTCAAACAATAGTTTAACCTATTGTATTTTTTTACCTTTAAAATAAGATACTTAAACGATATTAAATATGTTAAATTATTGGGGTAGTCATTTTGGATAAAAAACGCCCCCTTTAACATAGATTTAAAACCTGTTTAAGCTATAAAACGGATACAATTTGCTAAAAAAATGTAAAATTTACCCAAAAAGTTGTTAATTTTTAAAGTTTTTATTTCAATTTTAGAGAGTTTAATTGCCTTTTTCTTTTTGAAAATTATAAATAAAAATTCTTCTAAAATGGTTTTTGTTCCTTGAATTGTAATTTAATTCGGTTCAATTATAATTTTTGTGTTTTAAATTACAATTCTTATAGATAAAATTGACTTTTTTCACTTGAAAATTGCAATTTTATAAGTTTTTAAATCAATTTCCTTGTTTAAAATTATCATTTCTTAGATTAAAATTGAAACCTTTTTTGGGCTTTTTTAACTCATTTTTTTTAAAATCGGTACAGGCTTGCCAAATTAAGGATTTGGTCGGCTTTTTTTGGCTAATGGCAGCCATTTTTTGTTTTTTGGCTATGGTAAAATAGGGGAGGGGTCTGTTTGTGTTATATAGAAAAAACAAGCAATGAAACAGTTTTTTAACAGAGATTCCTGCATATTCATAGTTTTGAGGCTAACTTGGCAGTTGTTCAAAATTAAACAGCTCAAATTTTTTATACCGAAGTCCTAATATTGGCTTTATCTTTTGAATAGAAGATATAAAATGAGGGATAACTGAATTTTTAGATTAAAATTCAGACTATCCTTGCAGGCAGTTTAAAAATGTGCAGGAACGAATAAATAGAAATTCTCCAAACCAACTTTTATTGACCGATGCTTCCTTGTTCTGCCGGTTGCAGCAACAGAGTCATTTCTTTGGTCAAAGATTCACGAACCTGCATATTGGGCGGAACGAGCGGAAGCCTTAAAGTATAGCCACAAATTCCCAATACATGGAGGGCATATTTAACACCACCCGGACTTCCATCGGCAAACAGGAGTTCCATGACTGTAAGTAGCCGGTAGTGCATTTTCCGGGCAGTTTTGAAATCGTCTTCCAACGCAGCCCTTACTAATGCGCTGAATTCAGCAGGGAAGGCATTACCAATCACTGAAATTACCCCATCCATTCCGCAGGCTATGCCGGGCAAAGTGATAAAATCATCGCCCGAGATAACATAAAAGTCTTTTCGCCCTTTGTATTTAATAATCTGAGAACATTGGGTCAGGTTCCCGGAAGCCTCTTTAATACCAATAATATTCGGGCAGTCTTTTGCCAGACGAATGGTAGTAGATGCATCCAGATTGCAGGCGGTACGGCTTGGAACATTGTAAACGATAACCGGTCTTGGCGCAATTTCGGCAATTGCTTTAAAATGCTGATATAGCCCTTCCTGATTTGGACGGTTGTAATAGGGGCATACCGAGAGAATAGCGTCAACTCCGTTGAAATGGTAATCCTGAATTTGATGGATTACTTTTCGGGTATCGTTTCCTCCAAAACCTGCAACAACAGGGATGCGCCGATTCACGGTTTTTATGGTAAAGTCGAGTACGGCTTGTTTTTCGTGGTCGTCCAAAGTAACAGATTCTCCGGTTGTACCTAAAGATACTAAATAGTTGACCCCGTTTTGTATCTGGTATTCAATCAGGCGTTCTAATCCGGCGAAGTCAATATCGCCGTTTTTTAAAAACGGGGTAGCTAAAGCCACTCCCAATCCTTTAATTTCTATTTTAGCGCTCATTATTGTTGATAATTTGGAGGTAATGTAAAGTATTGTTTAAAAATTCTGAAAGCGAATCTGATTCTTTCAGATTGATCATCAAGTCGTAACAATGGGTTTTGTCATCGGCAAAGCAACCGACCCGAAACCTTGCGTTTGAAAATGTTGAGATATACTCTAAGGTTTCAACAGGATGTACGAAAGCGTTAATAAGAATGTCAAATTTTTTTTCACAAAAATAAACAGGCATATATTGAACGGGGTGTAAATACCAGTTGGTATCCTTTAGCGAAAAACACGGATAAGCTATTTGTTCATTAGGATGGTTGGAATTGATGAATCCCAAGATACTTACTTTTTTTTTGCGTTTTTCGAGTGCTTCCGTCAAACGCCTTATCCAAATTATGTTTTGTTCATTGGTGGCATCAAACAAAATCCCGACTTCATTTGCCTGATGCAAATTTACGACTTCATGGGTTACATGATGTGCTTTCAGTCGTTTTTGCATAAAATAGCGGTAAAAAAACAGCTGTATTGATTGCCACATTCCTAAGGTACGGGTAAAGAGAAGAATGAAAAAGCAGGTTTTTGAAGTTTGACTATTAAAATCGGGATAATAAAATGTAAATCAGGATTTCAAGTTTTATAGTTTAGGAGGGAGCTTTTTTATTTTTAAAACAATTTATATCTGTCGGTTATCGTAAAACATAATTGTTCGGGGAAAAAATGATTTAAACTTCTTCAAATTTGCCCATTGCGGTAAATTTTTCAATCCGTTGAGCCACTCTTCCTGCCGGGCTTAATTGGTCGAGATCTTTAAGGTTTTTGAGGATTCTTTCTTTGAGAATTTTAGCCATGTTTTGAGAATCTCTGTGAGCGCCACCAAGTGGTTCTTCGACGATTTCGTCCACTAATTTAAAGTAAAGCATATCGTTGGCAGTCAGGTGTAATTGTTGGGCTGCTTTTTCTTTGTGTTCCCAACTTCGCCAAAGAATTGATGAACATGATTCGGGAGAAATTACAGAATACCAGGTGTTTTCGAGCATCAAAATCCGATCGCCAACGCCAATGCCTAAAGCACCACCTGATGCACCTTCTCCAATAATGACACAAACAATAGGGACTTTCAGCTTACTCATTTCAAACAGATTGCGGGCAATTGCTTCTGCCTGCCCTCTTTCTTCAGCTTCTATGCCGGGGAAAGCGCCGGGAGTATCTATAAGACAAATAACCGGTTTTGAAAACTTTTCAGCCAATTTCATCAACCGGAGAGCCTTTCGATATCCTTCAGGATTTGCCATTCCAAAATTGCGATACTGACGGCTTTTGGTGTCTGTTCCTTTCTGATGTCCGATAAACATCACAGTTCTTCCATTTAGATTGGCAAATCCGCCTACAATTGCTTTGTCGTCTCCAACCAAGCGATCTCCATGCAACTCGGTAAAATTAGTTGCCATTTCGTTGATATAAAATAAAGAATAGGGACGTTCAGGATGTCGGGATAATTGCACCCTTTGCCAGGGAGTCAGGTTACTGTACACTTGTTGTTTTACCTCTGCCAATTTGATGGTGAGTTCATCAAGCGTTTTTGAAATATCTACCCCTTCCGTACCTCCTATCTCCTTTACTTTTTCAATTCTTTCATGTAGCTCGGCTATTTGTTTTTCAAAATCTAAAAACTGCATGGATGATGTTTTTAAACTGCTCCGGTATGTTCGCAATTCACAAAATTACATTTTTTTTGTTATCACAACTATCACTTCACAAAAAAACAAAGGATACACGTCAGCGTTGTATCGCTTCTGCATATCCTTGTACTTATTGTCTCGGGGAAAAGTTTTTTGCAAATCAGATTTTGAAATCTGAGAAAATCAACAAGAGGCAGTCATTCGTTGCTTTAAATTTTTATTCCTGAAGATTCTTCAGGAAATGCTCAAAGCGCTTCTTCCGAAGAGAGTGCTGCAGATAAAAATTCTCTGTTTAGCCGCGCAATATTGGTGATTGAAATGCTTTTTGGGCAATAGGCTTCACAAGCTCCTGTATTGGTACAACTACCAAAACCGGCATCATCATGTGCTTTCAACATGCTGATTACACGCTTTTTGCGTTCAGGTTTTCCTTGTGGCAACAAGGCTAAATGTGAGACTTTAGCACTTAAGAACAGCATAGCCGATGAATTTTTACAAGCAGCCACACAAGCGCCACAACCAATACATTCAGCAGCGTCCATCGCCATTTCTGCCATATCTTGCGGAACAGGAACAGAATTCGCTTCCGGAGCACTACCGGTATTGACCGAAATAAAACCCCCGGCCTGAATAATATGGTCCAATGCACTTCGGTCAACTGCTAAATCTCTCAACACAGGAAATGCTTTTGCCCTCCATGGTTCGATGACAATGGTATCACCGTCTTTAAAACTTCTCATATGCAATTGACAAGTAGTGGTTGCTTTTTGGTGTCCATGCGGATGTCCGTTGATTACCATGCTACACATTCCGCAAATACCTTCCCGACAATCGTGGTCAAAAGCAACAGGGTCTTTTTTATCTTTGATGAGTTGCTGATTCAGCACATCCATCATTTCTAAAAACGACATTTCGTTATCAATTTCTTCTATATGGTACGTTTCAAATTGTCCGTTATCCTGCGAATTTTTTTGTCTCCAGACTTTAAGCGTAAATTTCATAATTAAAACAGTTTACAAAACGGATTAACAATACTGTTTTGATAAAAAAATATTAAAAATTATTTGTAGCTTCGGGTACTTGGTTTTACGTTTTCGTAAACCAAAGCTTCGCGGTGCAATACAGGGTCGTTGCCGGTTCCGGTAAACTCCCATGCTGAAACAAAGTTAAAGTTTTCGTCATCGCGCAAGGCTTCGCCGTTATCGGTAAATTCCTCTCTGAAGTGTCCTCCGCAAGATTCTTCCCGGTTCAGGGCATCAATCACCATGAGTTCTCCAAGTTCGAAGTAATCGGCTAATCTTCCTGCTTTTTCCAGTTCAGAGTTAAATTCGAGCTGAGTGCCGGGAACATATACGTTTTGCCAGAATTCATCCCTTAAATCCTGTATTTCTTTTCGTGCTTTGAGCAATCCCTGTTTGTTTCGCGCCATTCCGCATTTGTCCCACATGATTTTTCCCAAAGCCTGATGATAGTCATCCACCGATTTATTTCCTTTTATATTGAGCAGTCGTTCGAGTTGCTCGCTGACTTGAGCCTCAGCTTCCTCAAATGCTTTATGATCCGTATTGACCGAAGGAGTGCGGATTTCATCGGCCAAAAACTGAGCAATGGTAACAGGCAACACAAAATATCCGTCTGCCAAACCTTGCATCAAAGCAGAGGCACCTAAACGGTTTGCACCATGATCGGAAAAATTGGCTTCGCCAATCGCATACAAACCCGGAATATTAGTACTGAGATCATAATCTACCCATAAACCTCCCATTGTATAATGAACAGCAGGAAAAATTTTCATCGGGGTTTCATAAGGGTTGTCGTCAGTTATTCTTTGATACATGTCGAAAAGATTGCCATATCGAGAAGCAATGACAGATTTGCCCAACCGTTTAATAGCATCGGAAAAGTCGAGATAAACAGCATAGCCCGATTTGACCACACCGCGCCCTTCATCACAAACTACTTTGGCGGCTCGTGAAGCAATGTCGCGGGGCACTAAATTGCCAAAAGCAGGATACATGCGCTCCAAATAATAATCGCGGTCTTCTTCGGGTATCTGTTGAGGGGGTTTAAGTCGGTCTTCTTTCTTTTTAGGCACCCAAACTCGCCCGTCGTTTCGCAAACTTTCGCTCATTAAAGTCAGTTTGGACTGATAGCCCCCTGTAACGGGAATGCAAGTGGGGTGAATTTGTGTAAAACATGGATTGGCAAAAAGAGCACCTTTGCGATGTGCCTTCCAGGCAGCAGTTACATTACTGCCCATGGCATTAGTAGATAAAAAGAAAACATTGCCATAGCCACCTGAGGCTAAAACAACAGCATGAGCACCATGTCGTTCCAGTTTTCCGGTAATGAGGTTTCGGGCAATGATTCCGCGGGCTTTACCGTCAATGACCACGACATCGAGCATTTCATGCCGGTTATACATTTTGACGGAACCGCTTGCAATCTGACGGCTAAGGGCACTGTATGCACCCAACAATAATTGTTGTCCGGTTTGACCGCGAGCATAAAATGTTCGCGAAACCTGAACGCCTCCGAAAGAGCGGTTGGCTAAAAGTCCACCATATTCACGGGCAAAAGGGACACCTTGTGCAACGCACTGGTCAATAATCTGAACACTGACCTCAGCAAGACGGTGAACATTGGCTTCTCTTGAACGGTAATCTCCTCCTTTAATCGTGTCATAAAACAACCGGTAAATACTGTCGCCGTCATTTTGATAATTTTTTGCGGCGTTGATACCTCCCTGTGCTGCAATACTATGCGCCCTTCGCGGAGAATCCTGAAAACAAAAACATTTTACCTTATATCCCAACTCGCCTAAGGTTGCAGCAGCAGAGGCACCTGCAAGCCCGGAACCGATAACAATGACATCCAACCGGCGTTTGTTGGCCGGAGAAACCAATTTGCATTTAGAGCGGTAATTTTCCCATTTTTCTTCTAACCTTCCGGCAGGAATTTTGGAATCTAATTTCATATAAAAAAGTTAATTGGGTCGTCTGATATTTAATTTCTGAGACAATTATTTTGATAAGCTAAGAGAGCAACAATTCGTTACAAGGTTTACAATTTTATTAAAAAGCAGGTGAACCCTCAGCAAAAATGTATTTGTTGAAGCAGAATTGTTATAAACCATATAAATAAAGGTAAACCGGTTGAACTGCAAAACCTAAAGTTACACCGATGGAAAAAATCCAACCTAATGCCTTGATGATTGGGGTATATTTTTTATGGTTGATTCCAAGTGTTTGAAATGCACTCTGAAAACCGTGAATCAGGTGATAGCTCAAAGCAAGCAGCGAGACTAAGTAAAGCAAAACATACCACCACTGTGAAAAAATGCTACCACTATGGCATACAAATTCTTATATTCCACACCATCATAGGTTACCATAGGGGTAGAAGTTCCAAATTTGAATTCAAACCAAAAGCTTTTGAGATGAATCACCAGAAATACCAAAATTACGGTGCCTAAAACCGCCATATTGCGGCTTGCCCAGGAACTGCCTTTAGGAGTGGCGGCGTATTTTACAGCCTTGACTGCCTGTTTTTAAAAGCAAGCACCAAACCGTCAACGGCATGAAGAAGGATAAAGAAATAAGTGATGTATGAGACGATTTTTATCGGGCCAAAATGAGTCATGAAATAAGCATACTTGTTGAAGGCTTCCCCTCCATCTGATTTTAACAACTGCAAATTGCCGGTCATGTGTACTGCCAAAAAAGACATAGAAACAAACCGGTAAGACTCATGACCAATTTGCGACCAAATGATGAACTGAAAAAGTGCCCTATCCACTTTAATGAGTTTGGGTTAGCAGCGATAGGATTCGACATATTTCAATAAATTTTTGTGCCTGTAAAATTAGGGCATATCCGTTTAGGTTGTACGTTTAGTTGTTTTTTTTATACCTATTTATATCGCGTCTAAACAAATTTGCCTTTGTAATTATTTGATAGTTGATAAGTTACTTATTTTCCTGACTTTGACAGTTAAATTTCACAAACCATTGATAATCAGCGAGTTAAGTTTTCTCAAAATGGCATAGTTGCCACTACAAAACGGGTTATTTAGTTCGCTGGAGTTAAGTCTTTGAACGGAGGGATACGAAATGCCGAAAGGATTTTGTTGGTTAATGCTGTGTCAGCACCTTTCAGCAAGTACTTTTTATCATCAATTGTTAGTTCAGACAATTGCATTTGATTGAGTTCTTCTTTAATACTGCATGGACTTAAGTTGATGTTTGCAAACTTTAGGGTTAGTTCCACCGTCCGTTCGAGCATGAATGCTAAAAAACAGGTCATGAAATGTCCTTTTATCCTTTTGGGTGTCCAATGAAAAATTGGTCGAGTGGATAGGGTGGTCTTCAATACCGGAAACTTTCTTCTATTTTCCATAATTGATGGTAGTTTGCCAAGACTTCTTCGTTCGTCATATCCGTTTTACTATACTGTATGCCGTAGTAACCATCCCATTTTGCATCTTCATCTATTCGTTCTTGGTCTATTTCAGCAGCTTTTGTATTGGTACTCTCCGCCATTTTCAGGAATCGGTTAGCCCCCTTTTGTTTTGCAAGTCCGCTCCGTTGTCTAATTTGACTTTTGCTTTTTGTATTTGTCTTTCCCTGTCTCTTGCGTCTTTGGCTGCCCTTTTGGCACTCCAAGTAATTAGGAGTTTATCTTGCAATTTTTGTTTCTTTTTATTGGCATCGCTGTAGGTTGTTTCGTAATCCAACACTTTCCAGCTAAATGTTACTTCACCCGTATCCTCGCACACAGTCTTTGTCTCCATATCATTAGTTGCCAAAATCTTTTGTACCAACTTTTGGGGCATCGATTTTAAGCGGGCACTAACAATGTAGTCATAGCCCGCTTGACGTATTAAATTAAAATTTTCTTTCGAGTTGAGACCTTTGTCGGCTACTACAATGACTTTTCTTATATTAAACTGCTTTTCTAACATTTTCAGCGCATCTACCATCGTCTGACCATCAAAAGTATTACCCGGAAAAAGATCGTAGCCTATCGGTCTGCCTGTGCTATCTATAAATAAGCCCATCACCACTTGTACTTCATTAAACTTTCCAGCTTTGCTAAACCCAAATTCGCGTAAAGCATCTGCTCTGTTTGTCTCAAAGTGATAATTCGTTACATCATAAAAAGCAACTTGATGGGCTTAGCATAAACGCCTTTTTTATGGTAAAACAGTTGTGTCTCAATTGCCTGCTTTTTATCACACAAAAAATCTAAACTTCGGTAAATTTCTTGCAACCCAATTATGTTTCCAGCCCATAAAACAATTTCTGATCTTTAAATGCTTGATGTTTTGATTTGCTTTTCAACAGACGATGAATCACACAATAGAAAATCACCTCTTCTATATCGAACTTTATCCTTGTTCCCTTAGCACATTTTTTGATAATTTCTCCGATGCCAAGTTGCTCCCATACTTTTTTATAGACCAAATGACCATAACAGAAGCGTGCAGTTTCCTGCAAATTCTCTGCCCCAATGCAAGGCGTGTTATTCAATGACAGCAATTTCTGCCCAACTGATAGTAGGAATCCTGAATCACGCAACTGGTCAAGGCGACCAAAGTTGGCAATTACCTTGTGCTTGGTAGTCTTTCCTTCACGAAAAGATTCCACTAACTGAATATACGTATGGTTTTTAGATTTAGTGGCTTTTACAAACATACCGCAAATGTAAGCATATTGTCTTAAAAACAATAGCCTAAGAAAAAAAGTTGCCACTACAATTGCGGTTTCTTATTTCTTATTATCATTGATTATTAACGGGTTATCTCATTTAACTGTCAAAGTCAGGATAAAGGTAAACCGGTTGAACTGCAAAACCTAAAGTTACACCGATGGAAAAAATCCAACCTAATGCCTTGATGATTGGGGTATATTTTTTATGGTTGATTCCAAGTGTTTGAAATGCACTCTGAAAACCGTGAATCAGGTGATAGCTCAAAGCAAGCAGCGAGACTAAGTAAAGCAAAACATACCACCACTGTGAAAATGCTGCTACCACTATGGCATACAAATTCTTATATTCCACACCATCATAGGTTACCATAGGGGTAGAAGTTCCAAATTTGAATTCAAACCAAAAGCTTTTGAGATGAATCACCAGAAATACCAAAATTACGGTGCCTAAAACCGCCATATTGCGGCTTGCCCAGGAACTGCCTTTAGGAGTGGCGGCGTATTTTACGGGCCTTGACTGCCTGTTTTTAAAAGCAAGCACCAAACCGTCAACGGCATGAAGAAGGATAAAGAAATAAGTGATGTATGAGACGATTTTTATCGGGCCAAAATGAGTCATGAAATAAGCATACTTGTTGAAGGCTTCCCCTCCATCTGATTTTAACAACTGCAAATTGCCGGTCATGTGTACTGCCAAAAAAAGACATAGAAACAAACCGGTAAGACTCATGACCAATTTGCGACCAAATGATGAACTGAAAAAGTGCCCCATCCACTTTAATGAGTTTGGGTTAGCAGCGATAGGATTCGACATATTTCAATAAATTTTTGTGCCTGTAAAATTAGGGCATATCCGTTTAGGTTGTACGTTTAGTTGTTTTTTTTATACCTATTTATATCGCGTCTAAACAAATTTGCCTTTGTAATTATTTGATAGTTGATAAGTTACTTATTTTGATTAACAAGCCTGGAAATAAAAAGTTGGTCATTCAAATAGGATTGTTCAAATTCATCATAAATTAAACAAGACATAAAAAAAGCCCCTTTCGCAATATACGAAAGAGGCTTGAACTTTAGAAATAAGCAATATTAATTTTTACTTCGGAAAGTGTGTGCAATTTGGAAAAGGGTAAACCTTCCAATTTGCGGAGCACCTACTACTGAGCGGTATTTTGTGCCTAAAACATTTTGAACGCTCAATGAAATCTGCGTATCTTTTGAGAACGGCAAAGCATAGCCTAAAGCGAGGTCAACAATATTGGCCGCATCTACATCTCCGACATAAACACCTGTGTTGACAGGGAAAGCTTGTAACCAACGATATTTAAGACCAATATCGAGTCCAATTTTGGTCAAACTATAGTCAATAGCTGTTTGTATTTTGTTGCGGGGTGCATTTAAAGCTAAAGTATAGGTTTCTTCTCCTACCTCATACTCAAATTCATCATCGCTAACAAAAGCATAGTTTAGCCCAATACGGAAGTTGTCATTTACAAAATAAGTACCGCCAAGTTCGGCTCCCCATACTTTTACATTTCCAACGTTGGCATAGGTAAGCAACATTGCAGGGTCATTCCATGAAGTTGGGTTAATAGTTCCGTAAGGAGCAATGGCACCGGCTGTAGTGATAAGGGTAATCAACTCATCTGTTCCTGTTCCGTTTGAGTTTCCGTTAACGGTAATTCCATTAACAACCTGTGCGGTGTCCAAGGCAAGACTGACTACTGCTGCATATGCAACGTTTGCAGGGTTAGCCATATTTTCAGTAATCAATGGTGCTATATATTGATTTAAGGATACGGGATCTAAAAATACATTTGGAGTACGAAGTACTAAGGGAGAAACAAAATCTTTGATTTTTGTATAATAAGCATCAGCAGTAATGAGCAGTTTGTTTTTGATGATGCCTTTATAACCTAATTCATAAGTTTCGGTGGTTGAATTTTTAACCGATCCAAAATCAGCAATTGTTGAAGGGTCCACCTCGTCAAACTCTCGTGTGGCAAGATTTAACATTCTTACTTTACTTCCAACACCGGTAAGAGAGGCAGGGAGAATTTTAGCCACAATTGAGTCAACCACCCAAGGGGCTATGGGCAATCCTCTGTCTTCGATGATTTGTTTCAGACCATTACTCAACCCTGTAACGATTAACTGATAGCCTGCTGTGGCACCGTTATCCGAACCTAAGTTGTAATAGGTACTTGTGGGTAATCCGAACAATGCGGAAGCAGGGGTTCGATATTGAGGTAACCCTCCATCATCGCGGCTATAGAAGAAACCATCGCGGTTGCCGGTTCCACGAACCTGAATTCCTGTTGGAAGGGCTCCGCTCAAAATGTCTAAAGAAGTATTCAAAGCAGAGGGCGAACCGAAGGCACGGTTATAGGTTGCTCTCAACGTAGTGTTGTAATTAGGTTTGAAAACTACAGCAGCTCTTGGAGATACAAATACATCTTCGACAAAAGTATGTTTGTCAACACGACCACCTAACAACAGGTTGAGTTTGTCAATTACTTTGAAGTCTGCCTGCAAATAACCACCAATTTCGTTGATATTGTCATCGTCTTCGTTTCTACCGTTGATGGTG
Source organism: Sphingobacteriales bacterium (assembly GCA_016700115.1). Taxonomy (NCBI): domain Bacteria; kingdom Pseudomonadati; phylum Bacteroidota; class Sphingobacteriia; order Sphingobacteriales; species Sphingobacteriales bacterium. Next base: position 2,887,866 of record CP064999.1, read on the forward strand.
CTTTCAGTATCCGGGCGGGTAAGCAAAGCATCTACCCCATAAATTAGCTTTAAGCGGTCTTGAACTAAAGTGCTGCTATGTTGAATTTGGCCGGAAATAAACTTTGATTTATCAATAATTAAGTTGCCGGAGCGATACAAATAAGTTTCACCGGCATTGCTGGTGTTGATATATGCCTGAGCAAACAGATTTTTCCAGATAAAACGGGCTTGTCCAAAAGTATATCTCCAGTTTTTACCTTGTCCGGCACCCAAACCGGTCATTTCGATACCTGTAAAACTGTTTTGCCCGCCGGTAAAAATGAGTTCCATGTTTTTCTTAAATCTGAAATCAACTCTACCTTCAAAATTGTAATTGATGATTTCATTATCGCGAAGGTTAGGAACAGTATCGTTGGTATAAATGGTTCCTTCGGCCGTTTGGCGGTTTAGGACGATAACTTTGCCATAGTTTGGATCGTTGATATCTGTAATAGTTCCTATTTCGTTGGGGTCGTCATATTGCCAATCAAATCCGGTAAAATACTTGCCTGATATTTTGTAACCGATTTTTACTCCGTCTTTTTTATTCATGGCTTTTCCGGCATGTCTGAGTGTTCCGGTAATTGCATGACGGCTGCCATCGTCATAAAGTGGAGGTTTTGCATCGTCAACGTTGTCATCTAAAATGCCGTCCACTTTTGACCTTAAACCAACACCTGCTGCTAAAGTAGTTCTGAAACTTTCTTTCATGTCAAGCGGAGATTCGGTAATGATATGAACAACTCCGTTGGCACTGTTAGGGCCATACATAGCTGCAGCCGGACCTTTCAGGACTTCGATACGCTGAATGTCAAAGGGGGAGGTCGGAATCATTTGTTGGGCATTTACCCTTAAAGACGGAACTGCTGCAATGCGATAATCCACCAAAGTTAGCAGCGAGCCGCCAAAAACATTGTTAAAACCTCTTACCACCACCGCATTTCCGGTCAATCCCGTTTTCATAACATCCACTCCCGAAGCAGTCGTGAGATAATCACTTGGACTGGCTGTAACTACATTCTTGAGTTGTTTGGCTTCAATTACAGAAATAGAAGCCGGAGCATCTAACGCACGTTCTTTGCGTCTGCCTGAGGTAATGGTTGTGGCATTTAACTCAAAAGAAGTGGGTTTAAGTGCTATATCAAATTTGCCGCCATTGCCAATTTCCTGTTCAATCAGGTCATATCCCACAAAAGAAAAAACAAGAGATGTACTGCCGCGTGGCACTTTCATTTCGTAGTTGCCGTCAAAATCGGAAATTGTTCCGATAGTCGTGCCTTTTACTACAATATTTACACCATAAAGCGCTTCACCGGTATCTCCATCGGTTACTTTTCCACTCACCTGTATGTCTTGTGCTTTTATGGACTGGAACGCCACAAAGCAGATGAGCAATAATGTTGTAAACAAATACCTCATAATTAAGCTGATTTGGTTTGTTATAAAAATTAAATGTTTGCTAAAAGAAATTGGGGTTTGCTACAAAAGTAATGGAATTTAATAACCCATGTACAAACTCTGCAAAAATCGGTAAAAAGATATGAATAAATCAAGTTCAACCGTATTCTTTTTGCAGGAATATCCTTAATCAATGTTATTCTCACATTTTTTTAAGTCAATTTGCCAGCTATCTTTCCAATGTTGTACTTTTGCTTTGCTTTTTGATAGGTAATCTGAATTTCTCAGTTTCTAATTTTTAAAACTATGTCAAAAAAAATTGCCGGCATCATATTTTCATTCTTGTTCATTTTGATCTGTTGCTTTGGTTGCAACAGTTCTTCAAATTCTTCTGATGGTGAAAATAATGCTCAACGCCTTCCGAGTAAAGCCGATTTTTTACAAAAAAAATTACCTCAGCTACATCAAACTTTGGAAAAGAAATCAGCCTTAAAACAGTTGGTTAATGATTATGCCTATACGGTATTGAATGCAAATCATCTTGTAACTTCCGAACAAATATTAAAGGATATCTTTGTCCAACGGGAAGAAGAATTGATGCCCGAATTGCATGAGTTTTTTCAAAACCTGAGTGGACAAAATCCGGACTTGTTTAATAGTCAGGAGGGGGAAAAACTGTTGAACGAACTTAAATCCATTGGAATGTCCGGTATTTTTGCCGAAGGCATGTATGTGTTTCTCGGAACTGCCCCTGTTTTAGAACCTCAGTTAAAAAGTCTTGCTTCAGAGCCTTTCCGTTTATACATTGAATTTAACAATGCTGAAACAGAAGCATGGCAAGGCGAATACCCGTATCTGGACTTAACCGGAGAGAAAAAGATGGTGTATATCGGCGAACAACTTCTGTTTAATCATCAGGAAACGGAATATGCACCAAAAATCAGAGAGTATTTTTATATAGCCTTGACTGTATTGACGGATATCAGAGCTTTGACCGGTCAAACTGAAAACACGTTTCTCACCGGTGGGGGGTTGTCAACTGATTTTTACCCTTTTGCCACTGATTTGGAACAAATAAAAAGCTATGCTACTGAGTATCCTAATTCAAGATATACAAAAATCATCCAAAATATTACCAGGAATTTTTCAGATATCTTAGCCAACGGTGAAATACCTCAACCTGTTTATATGGTATGGGTTCAGGATGTAAAGGTTGATAAAAATAACGCTCAAAACAACGAGACATTAGGTTGCAGAACAACAGCCGAACAAATTAAAAATGTGTTTTTAAACAAAGGATTAGATATCCCCCACGTAGTCAATGTTTATCAGAACAACGAAGAAGTCTGCGGTATCGTTTACCGTTTTCATGCCGACAAGTCTAAAGCTGAACAAGCTCTTAAAACCCTGCAAAACATCGCCCCTGACATAAAACCATCTCTTAAAAAAGCGGTCATTAACGTACAGGAAAATCGCTGGGATTTAGAGTAATCTTACTATCCCTAAAAAAAAATCCCCCGTACCATATTCTGGTCGGGGGATTTTTTTATAAAACTTGTTCCAAAACCCGTATTTACAGTTTATTGTTTTACAACTTTAACGGAATAAATCTCATTTTCAGAATGGTAGCGCAACAGATACAGTCCTGCGGGGTAATCTCTGAGTTCAAAGGAAATGGATTGTGTGCCCGGTTGTACAGACTTAAAGGCCAGCAATCTTCCAGCAGTGTCGTAGAGTTGTAGTTTTGCACTTGACTCATTATGGTTGTTGACCAATACAGTAATCTCGTTTTTGGTAACAGTTGGCAACACGATAATTGGCGTAGTGGTATTAATTCCTTTTCTGTTTAAAAGAACAGTACCTACTATTTGAGTTTGTCCGTCAAAATCCGTTTGGTGGAGGCGGTAATAATTGGCTCCTTTCAATGGGTTTTTATCGGTAAACTCATAAGATCGGGCTGTAGAACTGTTTCCTGCACCTGCAATAGTGGTTATGGGACTAAAGTTAAGTCCGTCATCAGATCGTTCCAAAGTAAAGAATGCGTTATTAACCTCAGAGGAAGTATTCCACCACAATAAATTGGAAGTTTCCAGAGTACGGCCATCAAATTCTGTCAAAGTGATTGGAAGGGTAGAACAAACAGGTTTTCCAAGAATGCTTCGAACACAACCGTTTGCATCAGTAATATCTATGAGATAGAAGGTGTTGAATGGAAGTGGTCCGAACAAAAATACCAGGTTATCTTCATCCATAACCCCATTGTAATCACCGGTTATGGTATATGGAGGAGTCCCTCCGGCAACACTGGCATAAACCTGATAGGTTTCGGGAAGTGTGGTAGTACAATCAACAATTTGTGTAATAAACATATTATCACAAGCAGAATCACAACTTTCGAGTATAATACAAACTTCATCAGTACCCACACCACATTCACCGGTTACTGTTACAGAATAAACTCCGGTTTCGGTAATGGTCAGTGTGGGTTCTGTACTTCCGTCAGACCACAAATAGCTGGTTGCATCTTCGTTAAATGCGTTCAAAACAGTGAGGTCTTCAATACAAAGATTTTGATTGCCACCCAGATTAACAGAGATGCCTCCACCAATGGTAATGGTTATTAAGTCAATGGCTTCGCTGCAATTATTACTAACCGTTACCGAATAGTTACCGCCTGTGCTTGCAGTAATCATAGGTGTTGTTGCTCCTGTACTCCATTCATAAGCTAAAGCTCCGGGAGTTGTTGCATCTAAAACAACGGGGGAACAAGTAGTAATATCATCGCCCAATGAAACGGTTAACTCAGGCTCTGTGGTAAAAGTAATCTCATCGGTTGCTTCACCACATTCAGATGTTACGGTAACCGAATAAGTTCCCGGAGCACTTACTATATATGTAGAACCCGTACTTCCATCCTGCCATAAATAAGCGGTGGCAGAAGGATAAGCTGCATTTAACTGAATTACATCGCCTGCACAGAATAAACCATCAGGACCTAAGTTTACCTCCGGCAAATCGGGCTCTAAAATAGTAACAGTAGTAGAAGCACCGGTTTCTGTTAAAGTAATAATAATGGTTTCAAAAGGATCGGGAAATCCGTCAGCCAAAGTTTCAACGGTAAAACTTGCTGAAGTTTCGCCTGCAGGAATTACTACAACACTTGGCAAAGGAAGATAATCAACCCCAAAAGTTGCAGTGCCTCCATAAGTCAGAGGAACACCTGTATCGGATGCCTGTGCTTCATTAATAAACACAGTTACTGTGGCATCAACACATCCTTCTACGGCAGTTGTCGGATCTGAAATAGAGAGATCGGGCAAAGAAACAAAACTACCGGCTTCGAGAAATACTCCGGAATCCCAACCGCCGTCACCGGCATCAGCTATAGCTAAAATAAAGTGATAAGTTTCGAAAGGCACGACTTCTACAGTGGCTGAAAGAACAACAGTAAAACCGTCATATTGAACTGAAATTCCGCCTGCATTGTCCACATAAAACTCAGCATAGTCCAAACTGATACAACCACCGGCTGTTCCTGAGGTACCGACCGTACCGTTATTGACCGAGTTTATAGCTACCGGAATATTTGTACCGGGAATAATGGCAACATTGGTATTGCTGTAATCGGGGCCGGCAGGATTTAAGCCTGTAACAAAAAATGCGAAAACATCATTGTAATTTGAACAAACGAATTCGTTATACTCCTCTGAACCAAAAACATAATTAAAAGACAGAATGTCGCCTTCAGGTATTATATCAAACTCTAAAATACAGGCATTAAATGTAGGAAAACCAGCAATATCGGTCAGCATATCATAACCCGCTCCAAAATTATCCTGACCGGAGCTGCCGCTTGTATTTGGACCTACAGCAATTGACAAAGGTCCGGTAGCCAGCATGATTCCTGTTTCAATACCTATATTAGAAGCCAAACCATTGAAAGTGCCATAAGCACCATCGGGGCAATTGAGCGTAATATTACTAACTGATACGCCGCCGCCAGTCAGCATGTTTACCATATCTTCCGGAGGAGTGCCGGGAGTAACGATTAACTGAGCCTGTACTGAAGTATAGGACATCATGAAAAAGAATATGGCCAGCAGCCATATTTGAGCAAAATGCTGACGCGTAAAACTTGTTTTCATAGTCTGCAAAATTTTGTGATTAAGTTTTCTTTTACAATTTTAAGACAATTTACCACAAAATTGATTGCACCCTATATTTAGGCACCTACTTTCTTACATTTTATTTTACCTCATGTAATTTATCGGACAAAAAGCCCGAAATTTTCATTCTAATAATGAAGCTTTTGATATAATAAAATTTCTTGTATTACTGTTAGAAAATTTTGACCATTTTTTGCTGCAAAATTCCGAGAGAGGTCTCAACTGTTAAAAGGTAAATAGAGGCAGGTAGTTGGTTTATACTAATTTCCAGAAAGTTATTCCCCGTAGTATAATTAAACTGACTATACCATACAACCCGGCCATTGAAATCATATATTTTAACCGGCGTTGTACCGGATTCTTTTGCCTGAAAAACAACTTGTATTTTTTCTTTAGCAGGGTTTGGATAGATGTTTAAAGTGTTGACTGCTTCAGAAAAAATTGGATTTTCGATATTGACAGAATAGGATATTCCTGTTTCTGCCATTGCCAGATTACTCCAACGGTTATCAGTATAATTTGTGAGTGACAAAATTCTGCATTCATGTGCTGTTGGATTTACCATATATAAGTTCCCATTGCCCATCGTGATTTCAGTTTCATTGCCCCTTTTCCGATACACCCTGACAAAGTCAAAATAAGTTTGGCTGTTACCGGTTCTTAAGGAAACATACTGACCGGATGTATAAGGAGTTGGATCTGTCCAAGTTGCAGCTTCCTGATTGTTTACATAAAATGAAATTTGTCCTGTAACTGGACTGTAACTCACTTTGTAATCATACCATTCGTCAGGGTTAAAATTAAAATCTGCGTTGACTTTCAATTCAAAAACATCATCAGTTACTTTGTAAATTTGTGCTTTGTTGTCATCCATTCTTGCAAATACAAAATAGGAGTTTCCTCTGTTTTCACCCATTCCTTCAGTTGCAAAAAAATGCAAACCCGATCTTCGGCTAAAACCATCAGAACCGCTTGTTTTTGCACGCCAATGATACAACCATGTTTCTGTGCTTGCCTGAATTACTTCACTATACAAATTGGTATTATTTATTGATTGATTACTTTGATACAAGCTACCGGAACTGATTTGCCAGTTTCCGGAAACTGAGGTCCATTCGGGATGAACAGATGTTGTATTGAAATCATCGTTGAAGAACCCAAGATGTTGGTTGCTTCTCCATTCGCCTCCCCATGATTGTTGTACCTGATAGAAAGCATCCTTCACCTCAGCCAGACAATTGTCTGTATCTAAATAAGACACTATGAAATTATCGGAATATTGAGGGGTAAGTGGTTGGATTTTAGTTTGGTGAAAACAGCCATAAAACCATTCCAACTGAAACCCCGGCCGGATTGTAGCACCATCAGAAGTAAACCGGATGGTCAAAGCGTTTCCTGATGAGCTGAAAGTTCCCGGATTATCTGAACCGGTAAAACTGCCCAACAAAGGGCTGCTAATATCAGGCCCATCGTAAATGTGAATGTAGTCAAAATTTGCTTCAATATCAAAAGAATTGAACTGAATTGAAACCGGTTCATCCGGATAGGGGGATGCTAAGGTAAAAACGCTGTTTTCGTTATTCCTGTAATTGCCAAGAGGACCTCCCGAGTCATAAAAAATACCACTGCTATTAGTGCTGCAATCTGTAAATTTTTCTTGCAGCAAATCCCATAATTCATCATATCCATTGTCGTACCCTAAAGCCCAGATTCCTATACCGCCCATTTGTTTGTTGAGGATCATATCATAACGGTAGGCGAGACTTTCCTCATCTTCGAACCAACATTGACGGGTTTGTCCTCCTGAAGTATATATAAAGTATGGGGAAAAACTGTGTTGGTCCCATAGACGGGTATATGTTCCGAAAAAGTTGTTTTTCAAATAGTTGTAAAGCCGGGCAACACCCGTTTCGACAGTAGAGGAGGGAACAGCGGTCGAATTTGTTTTCCAGTCATAACCATAGTATGGAACACCCATGAGTAATTTAAAAGCAGAAGCCCCCTGATTGAGATAATAATCAGCGGTTCTGCTGAGGGTGTAAGTTCCCCATTGTGTTCCATGATACAGAGGGGAAACCGGTCCTGCCTGAACATCGGCAGAATAATGATAATCATAGCCCATCACAATAAAAGCATCAACCAAAGGATTAAGCGCAGCAATGTCAAACACATTTGTCCAATCAACAGCATATAATGCCATAGTAATTGATGTGCCGGGGCGATCTTCAGAAAAACGGGTATTCAAATAAGTTATAAAAGCAGTAAAATTGTTGCGCTGACTTCCGGGGATCCCTTCAAAATCAATATTTACTCCATCTGCATTGCGATAGTTGAGTAAAACGATCAAACTATCAGCTAATCTAACCCAGGCGGTTTGGTTTGTCAGAAAAGTTATGTTATTGGTAGTGCCAAAATTGGTTACACATAACTCAACTTTGCTGCCTGCTGCTTTTGCCAAATTGATAGAATTTGTAGTTTTCCACGAATGAATGTTGTTGTAGCTTCCTGTAGAAGGATTTAACTCATAAGAGAAATAGCTAAAGGTAGAAATCAATGAATAATTGTAGTTATTGAACACAGAAGAGCCATGCCAATAAGGATGCCAACCGTATATCTGCCGGTTTAGTGTACAAGTTTCTTCCATTTTTTCAGATTCTGAAACTTTATTATCTGTGTCTTCCATAGTCTTCATTCCTAACCCTTCATTCATTGCGATATAAAAACTATCGTATTGCTCTTCTGTTTGAAAATTTAATTTTTGGTAAAACTCAAGTTGCTTTTGTCTGAAAGAGCTAAATGATTCCTGCGCCTGTGCCGGTAATTTTTCAGGAAAATTAGAGTCTTGAGCTAATATTGGATAAGTTGAAAACAAAAGGCACAGTAATCCGGGAAGTAGAGTTAAAAATTTCATGATGCCAACTTTTTGTATAAGTTAGGATACATACAAACAGATTTAGTTTAAACTTGCTAACTGAATCTCTTAGATTTTGCGTAGTTGGGTTATTTGGCCTCCAACTTAGGGTATTCTCCTAATTGCTCAAACAGGGAATTCCAGTCCACAAACGGATAGACTTCGTCCAACTTACCGTCTTTCATCGTGTACCAAACAGCTTCCCGAAACAGAACCTGCTTGTTAGTTGGCTGAATACCAAACAACTCGCCGGTATGAGTTCCGCTAATCTCTACCCACATGGAAATTTTGTTGCCATCCACCATGATGTCTTTAATCTCGAAATGGAAAGGGTCGAATGAACTAAGAAAATAAGCAACTTGCGATTTCATAGCCTCTGGTCCATGCTCAAATTGCGGAGCAAATACATTTCTAAAATCAGCACCCCAATATTTATCAGCCTTGGAAAATTCGCGATTGTTCCAAATTTCCTTAATGTAATCTTTGATAAATTGTTTAACTCTGTCTGCAAGTTGTTCCATAGTATTAGTTTGTTTGGTTTTTCAATATTTATCAATGCGTACCATTCAAATTGTGTACTTTTCTAAAACAATCCCTCCCCATTTTCTATGTTTTCTGTTAACTTGCTTATGAAACGTGCCATTTGAGCCCCGTCAACTACGTCATGATCAAGTAAAACAGTCATGTTCAGCACTTCCCTGATGACAATTGAATCTTCGATAACAATTGGCTTTTTTGTTATTCTTCCAATCCCGAAACAAATCGGATGAACAGAAATCGGAATAAACCAACCATTTACATGTCCAATCATCCCTACAGAAGTTATCCCAACATTGCCCATATTGTTAAAAGCAAGTTGAGGATGATGAAGCAAATATCGCCAGAAAAAACGTCTGATAAATCCCGGCATCCGGAAATAGAGTTGTTGCAACCTGTTTGATTTTTTTTCAAGAACCAGATCATTTTTGGTGAGCGGTTGTTTTCGCGCTTCATTTATTTGATTTGCAATGGATTCGATACTTCGTTCGTTTGCCTTATTGATGATCAACGGTATTGGTACTGAATGTCCTTTAATTTCTTTTTCAACTAAAATGGAAACATTGATATCGTTAAACACAATTAGATTTCTTTTCCCTTTCAGATAAGCCGCTACATTTTCGTATTCTTTAACAGTTATACTTATTGTTTTTACCAGCCATGCGGTAAAGGATATATTTCTGTTTTCCAGTTGATCGGACTTTATTTTTTCTCTGCTTTTTGTTACATCAATTTCAATCATAGCAGCGATATGATGTTTATTAAGCCCAACTGCACATACATCATTGGTTGCGATCCTAGAATCGGGGAATTGTATGGTTTTAGAGTCTGACATTTACATTCGGCTTTAAAGTTAGAATTCAACTCCAGACCTGAGAACTGAGGCTTTTATCCGGTTATTTACATTGGGAACAAATACTCTCCAAACATCATCACTACATGAGCGAAACCATGAGCTATAAATGCGGATTCGAGTCCTTTTTTCCAATACAACCAACCAAAAACTAATCCGGCAATAGAGTTTCCTATCAATATATAGATTAAAAGCAAAAGAGAAGGATTTCCGACTTCACTGAAGGCTACTGGGAAATGCCCGACTGCAAATAACAAACTTGATAAAATGATACCAATCCAATAGGTAGCATTGATCAGGTTGTTAGTTATTTTGAAAACCAGCCAAACTACTAACGTCATAAAACCAAAACGCATCAATATCTCTTCGGTTAATCCACCATATAAGAAACGGGCAAGCGGGGTGATTTCAATTTTTTTCCCCAACTCAATAAACTCCAGTGGTATAGAAGGACGGAAAACTAACCCGACAAGCACAATTAAAACACCGGCAATCAACCCAAAGAAAACGCCTGATTTTACCTGATCGGCAAATGTTATGCTCGGTGGTTCTGATTTTAAAAAAGATGAAATTGCCGGAACTGTCAACCCGACTTTTTCAAAAAGTAATACTCCCACAACGACAGCAACAAACAGTAAAACCGTTGGATTTATCAGGACTAAAAATTTTAAAGTTAACGGTGAGAACTTTTCAATAAGTTCAGGTGGAAGGCTGTCTATTGGGATTTTTACCGTTAAAAGGGTTAATACCCCAAGAAATCCTAAAATAAATAGAATCAATCCTAATTTGAACTTGTTGCTCATAGATTCATCATTTTGGGTATTAAAAGTTGATGATTAGAGTTGTTTGTGAACAAGATTTATAAAAGGTGCCGTACCATTTTTCGAATTGATGCGCCAATTCCGGAGGTGAGTGAATCTAAATACTGAGGTCCGAGAATAGCCACAAGTTCAGGTGTTAAATCAGGGTGCCGGCTTGCGGTTTTATACATCTGTTTAAAAGCATAATACCGGATTGCCGGGGGCTTTTTAGGGTTTTGCCAAAACTCAATACACAGGTCAAACAACCGGCCCTCAAATTCTTCGTCAATGTCAATCGTTAATAGTATTTTCAATAATTCTCTTTGTTGGCTTTCATTTCTTTTCGGCAAAATTTCGAGTATGGTTTCAACATGTTGAATGATTTCAGGGTCGTTTTTTTTTATTAAATAACCAAGATACCAGGCAGCTTTCCAGGCATAGGGCTGTTTGTTTGAAATGGTTAATGAGATTAGCTCTTCCTTACTTTCAGGATGGTCTTCGATATAAGACAATGTAGCAGATTTCATGGATGTTGTTAAAACAGATTCCAATTTTGTTTCCATAATTTGGATTGTCTTGAATTTAAGCTGACTATTTCCTGAATACCAGTTTTTTAAGACCTGAAAGCATGTTTTGCCTGCAATATAAAAGTAAAAAATTACTCAGGATTAATTCTTTGGCTTAATTCCTTTAAAATATAGTAGGGTTAAAAAAAAAGAGCGCAGTGAGAAGTTGACCTTCTTACTGTGCTCTTTCAAAGAAATTGAAAAGCAAACTTTTTGAGATTGATTTAGTTAGTCATGCACAGGGATCGGGGGATTAGCAGCTAATTTTTTAACCACTTCTTCCAGTTCATATTCATCCCCTTCAACATAGCCTGAATGTTCAAAAACAACGTTTCCTTTTTGGTCCACTACCAAAGTATATGGAACAGTTTGAAAATTGAGTGCTCTTTTTAGGTCTTCGTTGACATCGAGCAACACGTCAAATTCCCAAGCCTGACCATCCACATAAGGTTTTACTTTTGCTGCGGTTCTTTGGTCATCTGTACTCACAGCGATGATTTCTAAATTGTATTTTTCTTTCCAATCGTCATATAATTCAGCTAAATTGGTCAATTCTTTTTTACAAGGTGCACACCAGGTTGCCCAAAAACTGAAAATTGAAATTTTGCCATTTTCGCCGTAACTCTGAACATCTAATTTCTGCCCGAGAATATTGTAAAGTACAACACTCGGAAGTTGCCTGTTCTGAGCTTTGGAAACCCAAAAGCTACATGTGATTAAAAACAGGATAATAAAAAACCGGGTCGCAAACCTCATGATGATACTGTTTATTTTGTGATCAATATTTTGTCAGGATTAAAAAACACACAAAGATACAATCAATAAAATGCAATTACCGGAATCGCATTTTAGGGCTAAGTATTTTGTCTATATTTGCCCAAATTAGCAAACTGATATAACGCTATCAATATTAAAAAAGTACATTTACGACTTAAATTAAATTGAATAGTTTAAATTCATCATAATAAAATGACAACATTTTACCAAACAGGCCGGATTTTTTGGGCAATTATTTTTGGGTTTATCTTCCTGACAACTACACAGGCTCAAAACGAACAAGCACCGGAAAAGGATAGAGGTCAGTTTTCGGGAGATTTTCAAACCAATGTGAGGTTTTATCAGCGAGATAGTCTAAGAGGGGCTGCCGGCATTCCCTTTTACGATTATTTGTTGTATGGAGTGGATTCCTGGCTGACGCTGAATTACCGGATTTATGGATTTGAATTAGGAATGCGTTTTGATGTGTTTCACAATTCCAATTTGTTTAACCCGACCCGGGAGGCTTCAAAACAAGGAATTGGCAGATGGTATATCGCTAAAAGTATCGGAAAATTAGACATAACTGCCGGTTATATATACGATCAGTTTGGTTCAGGAACAACTTTCAGAGCTTATGAAGCCAGATTGTTAGGGGTTGACCAATCTGTGTTAGGAATCAGATTAGCTTATCAACTAACACCAAACCTGCAAATCAGAGGGTTTACCGGAAAACTGAAAAATCAATTTAATTTGGATGATATTGAACTTTACAAACCCATCCTGAGAGGAGTATGTATCGAAGGCAGTAAAAAAATCAGCAACAGGGTTCAACTCCAACCCGGTATTTCAGCCGTCAGCCGTACCCTTGACACTAAAACTATGGAAGGTGTGGCACAGGAAATTAACAGTTATCAACTGGAAGATCGTTTTGTGCCCAAATATAGTACTTATTTAGGTTCTGTTTACAATACCTTATCGGTCAATAATTTTAGCTGGTATTTGGAAGGCTCGTTTAAAAGTGAGGATGTGGTGCGTGATTTGACCGGCAAGTTGTTTAATCCGAAACACGGATATGTGGCATATACCACTTTATCGTATTCACAAAAGGGGTTTGGAGTTGTGTTGCAGGGAAAATATACCAACAATTTTGATTTCAGAATTGCACCCAGCGAAATTGTCAATGCAGGATTGGTTCATTTTTTACCTTCTTTAACCCGCATCAACACCTATCGTTTGACTTCACGCTATAATGCCGCAACTCAGTTGTTGAATGAAGTGGCTATTCAGGCAGATTTTACTTATACCCCCAAACGGGGACTGACTTTTGCGCTTAACCTGTCAGACATTTTAGATCCCGAAACAGGAGATCAACTGTTCCGGGAAGTTAACGCGGATGTCAACTTTAAACCAAAAGATAAAAAATGGAAACTCAATGCCGGATTGCAAATGGTGGACTATAATCAGGCGCGGTTTGAACAAAAAGGCGATTTTGTCAATACGATCACCCCGTTTGCTGAGTGGGTCTTTAAATTCGACAAGAAAAAGTCGCTCAAAGCCGAACTCTCTTACCTGCTAACCAAACGAAACTACCGCCTGTTTGGACAGGAAGATCCGCATCCGGACAAACTACAGGATCTCGGAGATTTCGCATGGATATTGTTGGAATTTAATATAGCCCCTCATTGGTCTTTTTCGGTATCTGACATGTATAACACGGATAACGACATTCACTATCCTTCGCTCGGCGCATTTTTTACTCAAAAAGTAACCCGTTTCGGGTTTATTTATGCCAAACAACCTGCAGGTATAGTTTGTACAGGCGGAGTTTGCCGGTTTGAACCTGCATTCAGTGGATTTAGATTGGATGTCTCAACCAATTTTTAAAATCCGGTAGTTTCTTTTTTTAAATTTTTCCATCACCTTTTTCAGAGTTTAGAGAAAGTAAGGATTGGATGTTTAAAAATAATTTGCAGAATTATTTTTTATTACGGCAAATTGATTTACCTTTGCCGTCCAATATCGCGGGATGGAGCAGTGGTAGCTCGTCGGGCTCATAACCCGAAGGTCGTAGGTTCGAGTCCTGCTCCCGCAACTCAAAAAAAGCCGGTTTCGATGACCGGCTTTTTTATTGTATGCTTAAATCCGGCAAGTTCAACGTTTTTTTCGTTTAACTTTGCTGTATCGTATTTATCAGTACCTTGGTTTTTAATGGAAGAGCAACATAAGGCGGGATTTGTCAACATATTAGGGAAACCCAATGTCGGGAAATCTACCCTGATGAATGCATTAGTTGGCGAAAGAATTGCGATTATCACTTCGAAAGCTCAGACTACCCGGCATCGCCTCCTTGGTATTGTCAATGAAGAGCATTACCAAATTGTATATTCAGATACACCCGGAATCATTGATCCCAGCTATAAAATGCAAGAGGCAATGATGCGATTTGTCAAAACCTCGCTCTATGATGCCGATGTTATTTTGTTTTTAGTAGATGTAAAACAGGGTTTTGAAGAGGTTAAAGATGCAGTGAAACTACTGAAACAATCGGAAGCCCCCGTTATTTTATTGCTGAACAAAATTGATACCATTGACGAAGAAGACATTCGCAGGTTGCTGACCTATTGGGAAGAGCATGTACCTGCCTGCACCAGATATTTGCCAATTTCAGCACTGTCTCAGTATAATCTCGATGTACTGAAAGATATCATCGTTTCGCTGCTTCCTGTTTCACCGCCTTATTATGATAAAGATGAACTGACTGACCGGCCTGAACGCTTTTTTGTTGCTGAAATCATCCGCGAAAAAATACTGCTTACCTATAAAGATGAGGTGCCTTATTCTGTTGAAGTTTCGGTAGAAGAATTTAAAGAAAAACCCGACATCACTTATATAAGGGCGGATATAATTACGAACCGGGCTTCGCAAAAACCTATTTTGATTGGCAAAGACGGTAAGAAATTAAAAAATGTAGGCAGTAAAGCCAGAGTTGACATCGAAACTTTTTTGGCCAAAAAAGTCTATCTGGAGTTGTTTGTCAAAGTAAAAGAAAACTGGAGGGATGATGAAAAGTTTTTAAAGAACCGGGGGTATGAGTAAGTTGAATATTGGAATTTCCGAACACTCACAATCTGATTTTACAGGAATTTTGTATAAGAATTCAAGCATCAAACAAAATAAATTACCGGACACGATTTCACCTTTACAGGTTAATTGAGGAGCAATCAAGCAATCTTAACACCATCGAAGTTTAAATTTATACTAAATAATATGAGTTTCACAGTTGCCATAGTAGGCAGACCAAATGTAGGAAAATCAACGTTGTTCAATCGTTTAGTAGGAAAACGGGAAGCTATCGTGGACAATTACAGCGGAGTTACCCGCGATAGAAAATACGGCGAGAGTTATTGGAATGGTAAAACGTTTAACGTTGTAGATACCGGCGGATTTGTTCCAAATTCAGACGATTTGTTTGAACGTGCTATCGAAGAACAAGTGAAAATAGCCATTGAAATGGCATCTATCATTGTGTTTTTAGTGGATGTTACTACCGGAATTACCGACCTTGACGACGAAATGGCGAGGCTTCTCCGCCGCTCGGACAAAAAAGTTTTGTTAGCCGTAAACAAAGTAGATGATGCAAACCGAATGTCTGATGTGGCTGAATTTTACAGTCTTGGTTTCGACGAATTATTCCCCATTGCTTCTATAAGTGGAAGCGGAACGGGAGAATTGTTAGATGCCATTGCAGAATATATTAAAGAACCCGAACCGCAACCTGAGATACAGCATATTCCCCGTTTCGCTATTATCGGTCAACCAAACGTGGGTAAATCATCATTGGTCAATGCCTTGGTAGGAGAACAACGTCATATTGTTACACCAATTGCAGGAACAACCCGCGATTCGATTGATACACATTACAATATGTTTCAAAAGGAATTTATCCTCATAGATACTGCCGGAATCCGTAAAAAGGCGAAAGTTCATGAAAACCTCGAATTTTATTCAGTCATGAGGGCAATCAATGCTTTAGACAATGCCGATGTTTGTCTATTGGTTATTGATGCTCAAATTGGTATTGAAATGCAGGACATCAATATCTTTAGACTTGCCGAAAGAAAAAAGAAAGGAATCTTAATTTTGGTCAATAAATGGGATGCTGTTGAAAAAGATACACATACCACTAAAACTTATATAGAAGCATTTAAACAAAGAATTGCTCCTTTTAGCGATGTTCCCATCATTTTTATTTCTGCAACCGAAAAATTGAGGATATTTAAAGCGATGGAAGAAGCCTTAGAAGTTTACAAAAGAAGACAAACCCGAATTCCAACCCACAAACTCAACGAGTTTTTGGAAGAAATTACTACACAAAATCCCCCGCCTTCTGAAAAAGGCAGGTTTATCAAAATCAAGTATGTTACGCAATTGCCTTTGGCTTACCCGGCTTTTGCTTTTTTCTGTAATCATCCGAGATATATCAAGGAATCGTACCGAAACTATGTTGAAAACCAAATGCGGAAACGATTTGACTTTTCAGGTGTCCCGCTGACCATATTTTTCCGTCAAAAATAGAGATTTGAGGTTCTAAGCAATTTAACTTGTAAACAAACTTTTTCGTTTAAATATAAGCGAGCGACCTATTCATTTTACCCAAAAAAACAGACATTTTGTTTGATTTTAAACCATAAGACATGACAAAATTAGAGCAAATAGAAAGTAAGATTCTAACGCTTAGTCAATTGCAGTTCAAGTTGAATATATGGCGATTTAAAGAACAAAAGATAGTCTTTACCAACGGCTGTTTCGACCTGTTGCATTTAGGACATTTTTATACACTTACTCAGGCTGCCGGACATGGTCATGTTTTGATAGTCGGGCTGAATTCAGATGATTCTGTCAAACGGTTAAAAGGGGAACAAAGACCTGTACAATCTCAGCAAACAAGGGCATTGCTGCTTGCATCTCTTTCTTATATTACGGCAGTTGTAATTTTTGAGGAAGACACCCCTTTTCAACTAATTTCTGAAATAATGCCGGATGTTTTGGTAAAAGGCGGAGATTATTCCAAAGAACAAATTGTTGGGCATGATCTTGTTACCCAAAATGGGGGAGAAGTAGTCATTGTACCTTATTTAAAAGGGTATTCTACCACCCAAATTCTTGGCTTATAGCATCTTGCTGTCTCATTTTTTAAAGCAGAGGCACTGTCCTGAAATTTAATTGTTAAGTCCCATATTCCGGCAACCTAAATTCGTTATCCTCCACCAAAAACGAACTTTTGTGCTCTTTTTTAGGGGTAAAAAGTCTAAATTTTAGAACAAATTCTTGTTTCAAAAACAAATAAAATTGACATTTTTTCGAAAATTGAAACTGGAATTGAATCAATTCTTGTTTCAAAAATGAAAAGATTGTCAATTTTAAAAAGTAAAATGACAATTTTAAAGCGTAAAAAGTCAATCGAAAAGAATAAAATTACAATAGAAAAGGCAAAAATTACTTTTTAATCCTTTTAAATCTCAAATTTTAATAAGGGAATTGACTTTTTTGAAGTAAAAGAAACAAGAAACGGTTCATTTCTTATTTCATTTTTGTTTTTAATTATCATTTTTTCAGGGTTAACACGACTTTGTTTGATAAAAAAAACTCATTTTGTTGTTAACAATGGAGATGATTTACAGAAAAACAAGAATTTGATTTCCCACCAATGGTTTCCTGTTAGATGGTTTTTCAGCGATAGTTTGCAAATAGGATATTAGCGTTGAAAAACGTCTTATTTTCTGGTTCAAACTGATTGCAGGCGAATTATCTTTGCTTTTTTAATCTTTATTGTATTGTTATTTATTGCTTTAATCTTGGGTCTAAAGCATCTGTCAATCCTTCGCCGATAAGGTTAAAAATAGTAACTGTGATAAAGATGGCAGTACCCGGAAAAATAGCCAGCCACCAGGCGGGGAAATGAGTTCTTGCCAGATTTAACAAAGAACCCCAGGTAACTTCTTCAGCAGCCACGCCAATTCCTAAAAACGACAGAAAGGCTTCGGTTTGTTGTTAAGGGACGACTATTTAGTGAAGCGGTATAAATTTTTCATTTTACCCATCCGCGAGTCCTCCAAAGGTTGTAATCATGACCGATTCCCCGAAGAACGACCCTAAAAATCCCCAATTTGTCAAATCCCGGTTATTCGTTTACAAGTTGCCAATAACCAGTCTTTATCGGCAAAGTTGTATTGGGTTTCTATTTCGTTATATAGTTCAATTCCCAAACCGGTTAATTTTTCCGAAGTTTGCCGGCCACTATGAAACATGGCAATTTTTAAAAGTTTGTTGCAAAATGTCGTAAAAACAAGCTGAACATTCTTTGTGCCGGATGTAATCCGCTTCTCTTTTTCTAACTGATACAACCGCGTTTCGACCGTTTTGAGTTTAGAAAGCAATAGGTCGCTTTTAACGGGCAGCATTCCGAAATAGGATTTTATCAACAGGCGGGTTACTTGCAGATAGTCCAAATTGTCTTTTCTTTCTACCTGCTCCAAAAATTCGGTAGCCTTTTCAAAATCTCCTGCGTAAAAGGCAATCTGCCCATTGCAATATGCCGGCAGTTCTTTGTGCGAGGCGGGTAAACAATGCCCGTATTGCAGGATAAATTCGGAGGCTTCCCGAAACAGCCCGAGGCGGCATTTTATGGTAACGATGTTTTTAAAATCTGCCGGTACGATACGCCCTCCTTCTTCGGGAAGCAATCTATGGGCAAATCTAAATTCGTAAAAAAAGTCGGTATCGGCTAAAAAGCCTGTATTCCCCCGTTTAAATTCACCGATACAGTAATTGCAGGCCAATTTGCATACGGGAATTAAATCGGCTCTTGCGGCAATTTGAACGTATTCATTCAGCCAGTCTTTCACTCGGGCCAAATGCTCGTGGGTATTTTGTTTCAAAAACAGGTTAGCCAAATGGTAATATATTTTTACGATAGGTTCCGACAAACAATCTACGGCTTCGGTCATATACAGCAGGTTTTGCAATTTAAAACCGGTTTTCTCGTGTTCGTCTGCCGGTAAAGGATAGACAATATCCTGACCGCTCAACAAAACGACCAGCCACTGCAACTGCGTGGCGAGGTAGAAAACGTCCAATTTCCGGGCGATTTTAAAGCGGAGTTCATTGGCTTCCGGATAACGGTTGTCTGAAGCAAGATGATGATTATAGTAATCCAAATGCAGCATATAATCTTCTTCATAATAATTAAACGAACCGCTTACCTGCTTTTTTTGGTATTCGGAATTCCATACCTTCCATTGTTCTTCATAAATTTTGTTTTGCTTGCGCCGTCCAAGTTCGGCAAGTTTAGCGCGGGTGAGGGCTGCTTTGTCTTCCAGCAAAGTGCTGTGAGCCAAAAACTGAAGCAGCAGGCGGTATAATTCCGATTTGCATTTGCGGACAAAAGACTCTGCTTTGGATACCTCCTTTTCGGGAAACAAGATGGCGGCTAAGGCATCATTGCCGGGTTCGTTTTTTGGGGGCGTATTAATTAGAACCGTCAACAATTTTTCGGGCATTTCCACATTTGCAGAATGAAAAAACGGCGAGTGAAGGTATTGGGTAAATCGTTTCCGTTCCGTAGTGTCGAGGGTTTGCAGCAGTGAATATAACTTGCTCATTCGAAATAATTAAACGTTACAAAATAAACGTTGCAGATACCTAAACCTATATATCGAAAGTTGGTTAAAAGTTACCGACACCTAAACCGGAATAACGAAAACAGGTGTCGGTAACGGAAAACGTAAAGTAACGTAAAAGTAATAAGTAAAAGTTACCGACACCTAAACTTTTATTTCATGAGCCGTCTATACGTTACCGACACCTAAACTAAAACAACGAAAGCAGGTGTCGGTAACGTAATACTAATCGGCTCTAAAATATTATCAAAAATACCTCCTTTTCTAACAAACCTGAACGCCGGCAACTTTTTCCAAATCAGCAATCCTAAAATCAATGATGCAATCTTCTAAGAAAGGAAGAATAGAAAAAGAGGAACAACACCTTTCCGAGTCCGGGAATTTGGCTCAAACGAAGCGTGGAGTTAGTCCTCCCCGGAGGGGTTGAGGTGGGTTGATTGTAAATTGCAGCAAATTCGGGTTTATGGCTTTTGGTATTTGGGAATAAAAAGAAGAACCCACCCCTTGCCCAAACACCCCCCTGCCCCTCAATGTGGGAAAAAAGAGGGGAATAAGACGCACAATCTACAAATCAAAACGTGAGATTTGCTTCATGAATGGGCGATATGTGGGTAAAAAATGCAGGAAAAAGTTAAAAAAATAACAACACCTCAGCATTAAATCTCATTAAAACAGTGCAAAACATAATGACTGCATTTCACAAAAGCCTTGTTTAATAAGCATTTATGCAGGAAAATCCAAGAAAAAGGACGGGGGAAAAAGGTGCAAACGCAGTAAAGATTTATTAGTTGAAAAAACGCTAAATATTTATCTTTGTGAAGCATAAAGATAACCGTTTATTTCCATACACCTGATAAATTTCACAAAATATGTTAACCCGATTCTTACCCTTCCGTTTTTTGGTTTCCACTCTGCTCTTTTCTATGCTGACATTTAAAGTACAAGCGCAGTCGTTGCCCGCCTCAGAACGCTATGTTGACAATGAAGTTTTGGTAAAATTAGCACCGGGAATAGAAGCAGCCGGTGAAGAACGGGTTGCTTTAGATTTGCTGGGGGCTCATAAATTAAGCACTATTTACGGAACAGAGGTGCAGGTATGGCAAATACCCGACATGCTGACCATAAACGGACGAACCATAAACAACCCCGAAGAATTGGGCGAATATTTGAAGAATAGCCCGCACCCATACATAGAATATGCCGAACCCAATTATATTTATTCCATTAGCCTAACCCCCAACGACCCAATGTTGGGCAGTTTATGGGGGATGAACAAGATACAGGCTCCCCAAGCCTGGGATACCGAAACCGATTGCAGCGATGTGGTGGTGGGCGTGATTGACACCGGCATAGACTGGACTCATCCCGATTTGGTGAACAATATTTGGCAAAATTTAGGCGAAGATGCTGATGGAGACGGACATGTTTTAGAGTATATCGGTGGGGTATGGCAATTTGACCCGGGAGATATAGACGGAATAGATAACGATGGAAACGGCTATGCGGACGATTTTATCGGATGGGATTTTAAGAATAACGACAACAACCCAATGGACGATAATTCACACGGAACACATTGTGCCGGCACTATCGGCGCACAAGGAAACAACGGTTTGGGTGTTGTAGGAGTATGCTGGCA
This sequence comes from Sphingobacteriales bacterium, assembly GCA_016700115.1. Taxonomy (NCBI): domain Bacteria; kingdom Pseudomonadati; phylum Bacteroidota; class Sphingobacteriia; order Sphingobacteriales; species Sphingobacteriales bacterium. Next base: position 2,909,194 of record CP064999.1, read on the forward strand.
GGTTAAACTCATGGGGTTAAAATTTTTTGGTGCTTCGGGTCAAGGTGGCTATACTTCTGATGCTGTAGCAGCACTGAATTATGCAACCAATATGGGTATAAAAATTACCAACAACAGTTGGGGAGGTGGTGGATATTCCCAAACGCTGTACAATGCCATTTTGAACGCACAAAACAACAATTCTATTTTTGTGGCGGCAGCAGGCAACTCGGCAAACAATAACGATGATGTGCCGCACTATCCTTCAAGCTACACGCTACCCAATATCATTTCTGTTGCAGCAACTACGCCAAACGATATATTAGCGAGTTTTTCCAACTACGGCACAACGTCTGTTGATTTGGCAGCCCCCGGCACGGCAATTCTTAGTACAGTACTTGAGGGTGCTTATAGTAGTTATAGCGGCACCTCTATGGCTGCACCTCATGTGGCAGGCGCTGCCGCTTTGGTTTATTGCCCGGGTATGGGTTATGCCGATATTAAAGCGGCTATTCTAAGTCAAGTGGATGTAGTGCCGGAATTGGCGGGAAAGTGTGTAACCGGAGGGCGGTTAAATGTCTTTAAGGCATTGAACAATGCCAATTGTTGTAACGCTTTGTCCAGCTTCACGCTTCCTGCGGGTAATTGCGTTAATCAACCCTTAACTTTTGTCAATACTTCTACCGGGGCAACAAGTTACCAATGGTTGGTCAATAATGTACTTCAAAGTACAGGCACTAATCTTTCTTATACTTTTGCTTCATCCGGTACTTACACCATTACACTTATAGCTGCCAATGCCACTTGTAACCATGCTAGCACGCAAGATATAACTATTACCGCTCTACCTGAATCTGGTTTTACTTATACTAAAAACGGGTTAATACTATCGGTTTCAGCTACTACTTCCATCGCAACGAGTTATTTATGGAACTTTGGAGATGGAAATACAAGTAACGGGCAAAATGCTGTTCATACTTATACAACTTTTGGAACTTATAGTGTTTGCCTGTCGGTTAGCAATTCTTGCGGTATTAATAATTCCTGCCAAAGTATATCAGTTAGTAATAATCCTTGCGATGGAATAGAAGAAAATTGGACTACTTACAATTCTGCTAGTGTAGGATTGCCATTTAATTCTATGTTTCGTATTGTGATTGATTTGAACGGGAATAAATGGATAGGGAGTGGGGGATTATCAAAATTTGATGGTGAAAATTGGACTACTTATAATACTTCTAATTCAGGCTTACCTTCTAATAACGTTACAGGTATTGCTATAGACACTGATGGGGTTAAATGGATCGGAACGTCAAATGCTGGTCTAGCAAAATATGATGGTATAAATTGGACTGTTTATAATACTTCTAATTCGGAATTACCTTCCTATATAGTTCATCCAATAACTATTGATGCCTCAAACAACAAATGGATTGGAACTAATGGAGGAGGGTTAGCAAAATTTGATGGAACGAATTGGACACATTACTGGTCTTATAATTCAGGATTACCTAACAATTCCGTTAAGGAAATTGTAATCGATGCAATAGGAAATAAATGGATTGGAACTTATGGAGGAGGGTTATCAAAATTTGATGGAACGAATTGGACAACTTATAATATTTCAAATTCCGGATTGCCCCACAATTACATTGAAAGTATAGTTATAGATCCAGCAGGAGTTAAATGGATTGGAACATGGGGAGGTTTAGCAAAATTTGATGGCACTAATTGGACTATTTACAATACCTCTAATTCGTTATTACCTAATAATTATGTTTTTTCTATTTCCATAGATGCTGCCGGAAATAAATGGATCGGAACTAATTTAGGAGTGTCAAAATTTGATGGAACAAATTGGACTACGTATAATTCATCTAATTCAGGATTATATTATAATTCGGTTGTGTGTATTGTTTTAGATGAAAACGAGAATAAGTGGATTGGATCGATTGGAGCTATTACTGTTTTAAGCGATTGCCCCTCACCATGTCCATCTGTCCCATCCTTTACAAACAACCCAATCACTTGTGCCTACGGACCAACTATTTTCACCAACACCTCAACCAATGCAACCAACTACCAATGGTATGTAAACGGAATTAACGTAAGTACCGATACTGACCTGACTTATACTTTCCCCGCCGCCGGAAGCTATATTCTAAAGTTGGAAGCCTATAACGGAACTTGTTTTAACGAATACACGCAGACGGTAACAGTTTCGTCCGATTGCGTTTGGCCGGGCGATGCCAATGCCGATGGCGTTGTCAATATGATGGATTGGTTGGCGCTGGGGTTGGCGTACAATAAAACCGGCGCTCCGCGAAGCGACCAAACTATCGGGTTCAGTCCCAAACCGGCTGCCAATTTCACCACTTCCTTTACCGGAGAACTGTTTACGGGCATCAACCATAAACACGCCGACTGCAGCGGCAGCGGTATTGTCAATGCAGCCGATACAACGGCCATAGTTCAGAATTTCGGGCAAAGTTCGGGCACCGGCCCGGCAAGCACGGACGATTTTGACAATTTTCCCGAAGCGTTGATATCATCGGAAGCTAATACCCCCGTAGTTGCGCTGAACAACAGCGCGTTTATTGATATCACCTTACAAAATACAGTCAATGGCGGCGCTATCAACTGCTACGGGTTGGCGTTTACTCTTCAGTATGATGGGGTGAATCCCCGTTTGCATTTCGGGGGTTCCTGTTTCGGTACTCCGGGGGTTGATTTCATCGCTTCTTATAAGGTGAATACGGTGAGCAAGTTGCTCTATGTGGGCATCACTCGCATCAATCATACCAATGTGTCGGCAATTGGCAAGGTGGCTACGCTGGAAGTTACGGTGGACGAACTGCCCGCAGGCGACCCGCCGCTTTATAGTATGCCGGTTACCGGCGCTTCCGTTACAGACAACAACGGGTATCTTATTCCTATGGGAGCCGGCGCTACCGCATCTATGCAGGTTTTCGAGTATCTTGCACAAGAACAAGCGCCTCTACTCAATGCCAAAGTATTGCTTCAGGGTGCTATACCCGGTGATATCTTTATAGGTGCACCGCAAATGAATACGACATTACGCAGCAGTAATCTGCTACCGGTACAACAACCCTATCATGTTCTTCCATGGTTTTATCCAGGTACGGAAAGTGCGGGTTCGCCGGCAAACCTTCCTTCAAATGCAGTTGATTGGGTCTTGCTCGAATTTCGTCATGCCGTTACAAACGCTATCGTTTGGCAAAAAGCAGCCATTTTATTGAACGATGGTAGCATACAGGATGCCATCAACCCGATACCCGGAAGAGTGCGCTTAGAATCAACGCTTACGGGCGATTTGGTTTCGGCAAACCAATCTTACTATTTGATAGTACGGCACAGAAACCACCTCGCCGTTGCAAGCAGCACACCCTTACCCATCTCAGGCAACCTGATGACCTTTAATTTTACCTTACAACCCGGTGCGGCTTTGGGCAGCAACCAACTCACACCCGTAGGCGGGCAATACGCGATGAAAGCAGGAGATGTTTTTGCAGATGGAGTGATACATTTTGGAGATTACAATGCCTACGCAACAAACCCAAACATGAGCAATCAATATCACCGAAACGACTGTAACTTAGATGGCAATGTTAATGCAACCGACTTTCAAACGCTTGCACCCAATATCAGTAGTATTGGGGTAAATATGGTGAGGTATAATATTGAGTTATAGTTTGAGTTGTTTTGTCCATTATAAAAAAGTGTTACAGTCAATCAACTAAGCCTCCGATGCCTTGGATTCATAGTTTGCCTCACTCCTTGCACTTTCATAGCGTTGGGCGCAATGTATTTGGGACGAAAGCAGTAGGTTATAAATTTGGGCAATCCGATTGTTGTGTAATAGACAAAATCATTGCCAAGTAAATTATCGAGATTGATGGGTAAAAGTGGTGTTATCAAAGGTGTCAGTAGGGGGGGACCCTGAAATTTGGGTGACGATTTCAGTGAAACCCCAAAAGAACTTGTAAACTTCCGAGAAGACAAATATTTCAATAATGGGAGGAATTGTACCAGATTTTTAAACAACCTTTCTTAAAGATAATCGAAATTGTTCTTTGAGGGTTTGTTGTTTTATTTAACACCATTATGTCTGTTTAACAATTTCAATTCTTTGTTACTGTTTCAAACGAGGGTCTAAAGCATCAGTCAATCCTTCGCCGATGAGGTTAAAAATAGTAACTGTGATAAAGATGGCAGTACCCGGAAAAATAGCCAGCCACCAGGCGGGGAAATGAGTTCTTGCCAGATTTAACAAAGAACCCCAGGTAACTTCTTCAGCAGCCACGCCAATTCCTAAAAACGACAAAAAGGCTTCGGTTAAAATAGCACTTGCAATTCCAAAAGCAATGGTTATCAACACGGGTGTCAGCGCATTAGGTATGGCATGACGAAAAATAATCCGAGCTTCGCTAAAACCCATTGCCTGTGCAGCTTCGATATATTCGAGATTTCGGATTCTCAATAACTCTGCCCGTATGAAGCGGGCGATACTTGTCCATGATATAAATCCGATAATTACCATCACATTGATGATAGAAGGTTTTGTTAAGGCTACGATAGATAAAATCAGCAATAAACCGGGTATTGAATTGAAAACTTCAATCAGACGCATGATGAGAAGGTCTGTTGCTATATTGACCCTATTTCCTAACAGCGGAACTTTTTTCAAAACAGTTGCTAAAAGGTTTACAATTATCAGGATGCCGGTAAAAATGCCAATACTGATCAGGAGTTGTTTCATAAAACCTCCACTTTCGGCAGCACCTTCTCCCATCGCATAACCCCGGGCAATAAAAGCATAAAATACAGCCAGTACGATACCTAAAAGATTGAGGTATAACCTGATTCGGGACATTTGAAGCCGACTATCTCCAAAGTAACCGGCAAGAGAACCTAAAAAGATACCTATCATAGAGGCAATAGACATTGCGATGATTCCTACAGAAATTGCTACTCGTGTGCCATGTATCATTCCTGCTGCAACATCACGACCAAGCTCGTCCGTACCCAGAATATGCTTCCACCGCCACGATTTTACCCGTTGTTCGGCAAATGGGCTGACAAAATTTCGGTTTGACTTGTCAATAGTTGTAGAAGAATAAGGTATAGGTGGCCAAACTGCAAAATCGTAATTGTGTTCGTCCCAACGTTTGGTTACAAATTGTTGATCCCATTTACCTAATCCCAAGCTGACGGAATACTGTTTTAATACCGGAAACATCAGCTTTCCGTCTAATTTACAAACCAACGGGCGTTCATTGGATAAAAAATCGGCAAAAACGGCAATAAACAGAATGACATAGAAAATTCGCAAAGACCAGACAGCTAACCGGTTTTTATTGAACTGACGTTTTACATTCGCCCAATAACTTTGATCGCTATTTGGCGTATTGTTTAGGATTGCCTCTTCGATTTGCTTTGTTTTCTTTTTGCCAAAAATCATGAATAAAGGGTATTTTTAAAGGATTAGGGTTGAGGTTTAGGATTTGTTGCTGTATGTAACCCGCGGATCAACAAGCGCATATAACAAGTCGGCAACCAGATTGCCAACCATAGTTAAAATTGCGGCAAACATCAGGATAGTAAATACCACCGGCCAATCACGGGCGACAATGGAATCAACGGCTAATTTTCCCATACCGGGAATGCTGTAAATAACTTCAATGGTTACAGCACCTGCGATAGCCGCAGGAAAAATATAGGCAAACAAAGTTATAATGGGAAACAGTGAGTTTCTGAATGCATGTTTCCACACAATTGTTTTTTCTTCAAGCCCTTTTGCTTTGGCAGTCCGGATATAATCCTGCCGGATAACAGTTAACATGCCACCGCGCATTTGCCGGGAAATAAATGCAAACGAACCATAAGTTACACAAAAGATAGGCAATGCAAGGTGGTGCAGGATATCGAGCGCCCGGGTGAAAAAAGGAGTATCTGACAGCAGGTCAGTAACGCCTCCGGTTGGAAACCAGTTCAGCCACTCGCCATATTCGGAGGTTGTAAAAAACACAATGAGTATAGTCCCTATCCAAAATGAAGGCAGGGAGTATAAAATAAACAATGCCGTTGTAACTATGCGGTCATAGACCTGATCTTTTTTAACTGCGGTAGTAACTCCTATCGGAACGGCAATCAGATAAGCCAATATGATGGAAATAAAGTTAATGATCAGTGTCCATCTAAGAGCGTCCCACATTTTGCTTCCTACAGGTCGGTTGTCTAAGTATGAAATTCCGAAATTACCGGTAAAGAAATTGGTAATCCAGTGATGGTACTGGTTTTTAAATCCATACCATTTAATGGAAGGGATATAGTTTTTATATGTTGTTGCCTGAGACTTGATGTTTTCATAATCGGTTGCCACATTTCCGGCAAGGGGGCGAAGCACACTTAAAGAATTGCTGTCGGATAATGTTGTCTGAATTTCTTGAATGGCGAACTCTATCCTGTTACTTTTATGATTGATCAGCAAATCTTTAACATGCCGGGAAACCGTATTACGGGCAATGGAAATAGAAGTATCTGAAGGGATATAGGCCAAATCTCTTTCCAACTTTTTTAAAGAAAGGTAGTAATTGGAAATCTGTTGCCAATTTCCATATTGGCTTATCAATACAGAAAGATTTTCCCGTTCAGATTTTTTAATAATCTGATGTAAGGTATCTGGAAATGCTGCCGTAGAGAATGCTCCGTAGAAGACCGGCAAATCCAAACCGAGCCTTCTCGATACTTCTTCATAGGCCTGAACAGAAGCCTTTTGACCAGATTCGCCCGATTGGCCTTTGACCAATAATTCAACCGGATCTCCGGGTGCTAATTTGCTCAATGAAAAGGCAACTAAAGAAACGGCAATCAGGGTTGGAAGAAAGATGATTAGTCGTTGAACGATGTATTTGAACATAATGTTAATAGCGCTTTTAGTCCATGAAAACAGGAAAAAACAGAAGCCGGCATTAATTTTCAGCCAACCAGTTTTGTTTCAGGGTAAATGCTTTTTGTTCAAATCCGGGTCGGTTCATTGAAGGTTCTGCATTTTCAAACCGCGCATGAATGGTTAGGCGGTTTTTGGGGGAATACAAGAATATATAAGGTTGATCTTCGGTTATCAGCTCCTGAAACCTATGATACATTTTGTTTCGTTCGTTTTCGTCCAATGTTGCCCTCAAATCATCAATCAGTTTATCACTTTCGGCATTGCCAAACCCTACGCGGTTGTCTCCATCAGGATGGTCGGAGCTTGTATGCCAGATTTGTTTGAAATCGTCAAGAATGGGAGATTGTACCCAACCGGCACAAAATATATCGTAATCTCTTTTTTTAGTATCTTCCAAAAATACAGTCCATTCTCTTGCAATGACTTCAATCTCAACTCCTGCACGTTTGGCATTTTCTTTGAGAAGGATACCAATATTTTTTCGGGTATCGTTTCCAGAATTGTACTTAAACTGTAAAGTCATTTCTAATTTTTCTCCATTGACAATTTTATCTGCTATTCCGTTTCCGTCAGTATCTTCCCATCCCGCTTCCTTCAGCAATTGTTTTGCTTTATCTACATCATACGGAATTTGAGGAGTGTTATTGTTATAATATGGTTTGATGGGATTAACCGGTCCGTTTACTTTAACACCCATATCATACAAAAGCGTTTCAATAATCTCATCCTTATCCACAAGGTGTGCCAATGCTTTCCTAACCTTTACATCAGACAACCTTGGATTACGGCGGTTAAGGCCTAAATATATATAGGATAACTCATCAGGTGTAGATATATTGAAAAGCTCATTGAACTTTTGATTTTTTTTAAGTTCCAGAAAATCATTGGGTCTGATTGCATGAGCCACATCCAAATCTTCACCTTTTAAAGCAGTAACCGCTGTCGTCCAATCGTTCACTATTTTATAGGTCAGTTTATCAGGTTTGCCCACGAGATTGCCGCCAACTTTATCGCCCCACCAATCTTTCTTTTTTTGAAGAATCACAAATTGTCCGGTAGCCCATTCCACAAACTCATAAGGACCCGAACCAACGACAAAGCCTTTTTCACGGGCATGTTTCGGAGCGTTAAAGCTTTGAGCAAATTCGTCAATTTTTTTGTCGCTCATCAAACGGGTAGCGTTTTTCTTGTCGTTTAGTTCTTTGACTGTAAAACCTTTCATGATTCCCGTAGGATCATAGATGTATTCAGGCATTACCGTTGTTCCGCTGAACTCTTCGGCAAGAATGTATTTTTCTTTTGAATAGATAGAAAACTTTTTGGGGTTTTGAGGGTCTATCTGAATATCATCAATAAATTCTAAATAAGGGCGCAAAGAACCACAACTTGTTTTTGGATTTTTAACGGCTTTAATGGTAAAAATATAGTCGCTTGCCAAAACAGGAGTACCATTATCCCACATTGCCTCCGGGCGGATTTCATAAGTAAGTTTCATTCCACCTGCATATTCACCATCTGAAATTTCTTCAATCAACGGACGATCAACCGCTAATTGACCATAAGTTTTAAGTGTTATAAAATCTATACCCAATAATCCCTGAAAAATATTGTTTTGAATATATGTTGCATTTGCACTGCTTGAAGTTACCGGGTTCATTCCGTCTGCATCTGCAAGGTCGTGGATGACTACATTTTTATCGCCTAATTTTTTACTGTTGGCTATGCCTTCACCACCACCCGAACTACAGGAAAACAAGAATAGTGTCAAAATAACAAGAGAAGCTTGTACGAAAATAAGATGAATGTTTTTCATAACAAAATTTGAGTTTAGATGTTAAAGTTGCAGTTCAGACTGATTCGATTATTTCAGCCCTAAGTAGTTTATAATTTTTTATCCAATGATTTTTAATGGAAGTTATAACGCCGCTAAAATAGCTATAAATCGGGGTTAGCCTATCATTTTTGCAAATTTAAGATTTTTAGAGGTCTGCTTTTGCAAAAAATTGACAAACAAAACTCAAGTGACTCTATAGTTTTTTGCTTTTAGAAAAAAAACGCCGATGAAATTCATTTTACTAAAAAATCGTATGGCAATAAGATGACACAAAAACAGCAGATTTTAATTACAGGCGCTTCGGGATTAATTGGCAGCCGGTTGACGGAATTTCTGATCGAACGGGGTTATGTGGTAAAACATTTGGTGCGGAGCCCAAAACCAAATGCGAGTATTCCTACTTTTAAATGGAATGTTGAAAAAGGCATTATTGATGCAGAAGCATTAAGTGATACAGAAATTGTGGTTCATTTGGCCGGTGCAGGTATTGGAGATAAACGGTGGACAACTCATAACCGCAGGCAGATTGTTAATAGCCGGACTCAAAGTACTGCTTTACTGGTAAATACTTTGAGTCAGCTAAAACAACACCGGGTAAAAACAATAATCGGAGCTTCTGCTATAGGTTATTATGGAAACAGAGCAGACCAATTATTGTCAGAATCAGATTTGCCGCAAGAAAACGATTTTTTGAGTGAAACTACCCGTCTTTGGGAACAATCTTACCTACCCTTTATCAATGAATTAGGCATCAGGTCTTGTATTTTTCGTATCGGCATCGTACTTTCAAACAAAGGAGGGGCATTGCCTAAAATGGATTTACCTGTTCGTTTTTGCGCTCCCGGCTTTTATTTTGGTACCGGAAAACAATTTTATTCCTGGATTCATATTGATGACTTGTGTCGCTTGTTCATCCATGCCATTGAAAATACCCACATGAGCGGAACTTACAATGCTGTTTCACCCAACCCTGTAACAAATAAAGAATTTGTTCTGTCCATCTTGAGTGCCAAAGAAAGATATGCTTTAGCTTTACCGGTTCCTGAATGGGCGCTGCGGATTGGATTGGGACAAATGGCAGATATAATTTTTCACAGTGCCAAAGCATCATCAAGTAAGGTTGAGAACTCTGGGTTTTCTTTCAATTTCCCAAACCTTAGAAGTGCGTTAAAAAATATTTACGATAAACCCTAACATTTTCATTACCTAGAATAGTACGAATTAAATACGTCCGAAATTATTTTAAAAATATTTTACAAAAAAACAAATATGCAGGATGCTAATTCAACCTTTTCATTAACTTTAACCTGCTTAATAAGAATAGAATTTGAAAGGTTATTATTTGATTTTACTCTGAAAACTTCCATAATGGCATAAAATTTGGTTTCAAAAAAAAACGGATAAATTTTCTTTTTATAGATATTCAACCTCTTCACTAAAAACTAAATGATTTATGAAAAAACCCCTACTTCAAACAAATTTATCTTATTTAAAAAAGTTCAGACCCCTTTTCTTGTTATGCTTTCAAATGATAATGATTGGTTTGCTAACGCAGCAAAGTGCATGTGCGCACTTTATTTTGGATTATAAAGTTAACATGTATTTAAACCAATATAAGGATATTGCTATAAATGAAATGAAACGTACCGGTATTCCTGCGAGTATTAAGATAGCCCAAGGCATGTTAGAAAGCAGTTATGGAACAAGTCAGTTAGCCATAGATGCGAATAACCATTTTGGTATTAAATGTAAAAGTTACTGGCAAGGAGACACCTATTTATATGATGATGACCAGCCGGATGAATGTTTCAGAAAATATAATTCAGCAATTGATTCTTATACAGATCATTCCGAATTTTTAAGATACCATAGGGATGGGTATTTTAGCAACTTGTTTCAGTATGGATGTACTGATTATATCAGTTGGGCTTTTGGTTTACAGAATTTAGGATATGCCACAGATACAAATTACGCCGTGAAACTAATAGGGGTAATTCAAAAATATGAGTTATACAATTTTGATTGCATTAGTACAAGCGGGGAAATCAGAAAACCTGAAAATTTAACTGCAACCGTAAGAAACCAAAAATTGGATGGAAGACGAAATACAATAAACACACCTGAAAAATTTATTCCAAACTCAAACAATACGAATAACTTAACTCCCCTTTCAGTTTATGCGACTCAGATTCCACCGGCTCAAACTACAAATTCGGCTAAATCGGAAGTTTATGCAATTCCAAAAAACAAAATTGAACCACATGTCAAACCGGTAGCCGATTTTAATGCAACAAACGTAAAACAAGAAAATATCAATTTAAGTAACAATAAAAATCCTGAAGCAAGAAGCACCTCATCTTCAAAAAAAGAATCTAATCAATCAAACAAGAAAACTAAACCTGTTCCTGATTTTATAGCTTGCCCAACTTGTGAGGTTAAGCCTTTAAAAACCTCTGAACCAAAACCTCAAAACAACAGGGCTGCTGATAATAAGTCAAATAATGCTATTGAAAAGCCGGAAACAAACTCTTTAGCCCCAACAACAACCAATTCAACTTATGCAATTCCTGTTAATGAATTGAACCTGTCAGAAACTCTGATCAATGGCATTCATGCGATTATTGCAAACAAAGAAACAAATTTGTATGAAGTGGCTCAAAATAAGAATTTAAAGTTAAGCAAACTGGAGGAATATAATGAAGTTCAAAGTCATGTTACTCTCAAAGCCGGAACCCCTATTTTTTTAGGTACTAAAAAACAAAAATCAATTCAAGGGTTAGATTTTCATGTTGTTAAATTTGGACAAACACTTTACGAAGTATCTCAGGAGTTTGGCCTTAAACTTAAATCACTCTGCAAACTCAACAACTTAGAACCGGATACTCAGTTAAAAGAATTGACCATTTTGAAACTGAATTAATCTAATCATACATATTAAATACTGATACTTTTCCTTGCGGTTGAGTGTCAGTATTTTTTGGTTTCATTCCTGGAAAGGCTAACCCTTGATTTGGTTGAATTGCAGATTATCAATCAAAATAATCCGATTTGATTGTACTATAATGTGTTAATTTAGTTGTGCTACTCTATTGTATGTGGTTTTAGTAAGTTTATAACCGGATAAAACTTTAGTTTTTTATTAGTTTGGTTTGCCAACACTGATTTTGAATAATAACGTTTACCAAATATAGACCTGAAGGCAAACCGGATAAATCAATTTCGTTGCTTATTGTTGTAAGAACCGGTATGCCTGTTAGGGTAAAAACACTGATTTCGGCAGGATGCTGTTCAATACCGGAAATATAAACTTTGTCGTTTGTTGGGTTAGGTTGCAGGGATATAGATGAAGTAAGTATATTCCAATCGGTGTTTAGAATCGAACAATTATGTTCAATAAAAGCCCGGTTGGAACAATCACCCGTATTTCCGGTAATTGTCGCTGAATTTGAAGGTATTGAAAGATAACTGCAAATGCTCTGAACTTCACAAAAAGATAAGTTTGGATTATCTCTGATAGTCAGTTCAGTAAAGGAATTAGGATTGATGTTATCTAACCCGCTAAGAGTTGACAAAGAATCGTTAAATCCGATATAAATTTGTCCATTCACAGTATTGAGTTGAGCTAAAGCTTCAAGGCTGGTTAAAGCAGGGTTTTCAGTTAGCCAGAATGTTCCTCCTAAACTATTGAGTTGGTTCAACCCATTCAGATTTGTCAGATTCTCATTACCCCAAATTTCAAGATAACCTCCAATATCCTGAATCTGAGACAAACCATTCAGGTTGTAAATATTGGAATTAACAATTAAGACCCCTCCTAAAATATTAGTACAATCAGGATAATATTCTGAGAATGTATCAATTTCATTTTGAGTGCTAAAAGTTATTCCTCCAGCTAAACAGGTATTTTGAGAATAAGCTTTTGATAAAAATAAACCAAAAAGCAATAACAGGAGGTTAACATAGATAATCGGGCGGAGTAATTTTGGCAACTGGAAAAACAGATAGTTGTAAAACATAAACACTTCCTGAATTTTGTGGGTAGGGAAAACTGTCTGTAATAATATCTATAGTTAATAGTTGCCGGTGCCGGTTTTTTAAATCTTCGATTTATCGGCAATTCGCTGAATTTCATCATTAAGGTATATATGTTTGCCTTTCTCACCGGACTGGGCGATACTAATCATTGCCTTTGCAACATCTTTTACTTCAATCCCTTTGTACACGGCTAAAGGCCCAACCATCAGAAACCCTAATGCTTTAAAACCTTTAATGGCCAGGCTTTCGCCAAAGCGGTGCTCCTTTCGGTTTCCTAATAACAGTGATGGTCTGAAAATATGTACTTCCTCGAATGGTATTGCTGCAACCGCTTCTTCTGTTTCACCTTTCACGCGGCTGTAAAAAATGGATGATTTGCTGCTTGCTCCCAATGAAGATACTAAAAGAAAACGCTTTGCGCCATTTGCATAAGCGGCTTTTGCTACATTGACTATATAGTCATAATCTACTTTTCGGAAATTGGCTTGTGAGCCTGCTTTTTTAATAGTAGTGCCCAAACAACAATACACATCATCAGCACTAAAATCGTCCATACAAGTTTCAAGATGGTCAAAATCAACTTGTATTTGTTGAAGTTTTTCGTGTGTTAAAGGCAAAGTTTTTCTAACTAAAGCAATAACGCGATGGTAGTTTTCATGCTTTAGCAATAAGTCTAAACACTCAGCACCGGTTAATCCGCTCGCTCCGGCAATCAGGGCTACTTTGCTGTTCGGGTTCATAATTGTTTGATTTACTCTTCAATAAAATTCAAATCTTTACCATAAGTTTCGTGCAGGTTAAAAATGGCAAAAAATGCCAGTCCTAAACAAACAATTCCAACAATATAAGCACTGTTGATAAAACCGCAATAAGGTTGAAGGAACTGAAAAGACAAAGTAATGGGAACGACAGCCCCTCTTACAAAATTGGGAACCGTAGTGGTTACTGTAGCTCGAAGGTTGGTTCCAAACTGTTCAGAAGCAATGGTTGCAAAAATAGCCCAATAGCCTGCAACTGCGCCAATAGAAAAGCACAGGAAGATATAGGTAATGTATGAGATGTCCCTAAGATAGAGATACAAAGTAATAACAATCAAAAGCGTAGATAAAAATCCGATAACTATCTTTCGACGGGTTTTAAATATCTGACTCAGCAATCCACTTGCAAAATCACCCACAGAAAGCCCGATATAGGCAAACATGATGGCAGTACTTGCTTTAACTGTTCCTGATACCCCGATTTCACGACTAAATTCGGGAGAAAGCACAATTAAAATACCGATGGAAAACCAAATAGGTAAGCCAACCAATATACAGTTCAAATATCTGATTGCTCGTTTGCGGTTGGTAAATAACTGAAAAAAATCACCCCTTCTGATGCCCGAATGGTTCAACATGGTTTTGAACATACTCGATTCATAAGTACCTAAACGAAGGGCAAACAAAGCAAAACCCAATCCGCCACCTACAAAATAAGCTATTCGCCAGGTGAAAAAATCGCCAACAAGTGCCGCCGCTACTGCTCCTAAAGCACCAAAAGTTACAACAATCATGGTTCCGTATCCACGGGTTTCTTTGGTCATAGTTTCAGAAACTAAGGTAATGCCTGCACCGAGTTCACCCGCCAAACCAATTCCCGCCAAGAAGCGGAGTACGGCATAAGTAGTGGTATCGTTCACAAAACCATTGGCAACATTGGCTGCCGAGTACATGAAGATGGAACCGAATAAGACAGATACGCGCCCGCGTTTGTCGCCCAATATTCCCCAAATGATGCCCCCAAGCAACATGCCGGTCATTTGCCAGTTAAAAAGCATCAATCCTTTGGCAGTTAATTCTGCTCCAGAATATCCCAACTCTGTAAGGCTTGGGTTGCGAACTATACCAAACAGGATCAGGTCATAGATATCAACAAAGTAACCCAATGCTGCAACTATGACTATGATATTGAATGGGTTAGAGGTATGTGTGTCGTTTGCACCGGTCATTTTAGAATGAGGGAGTTTAGTTTGTATTAGCTGATTGTTCGGCACAAAGTTGCAAAACTTTTTATTCACTTATGCCGGAGAGTTAATGATATTTACTTGTTGTGGGCTTATCCTAAATGCTCTCCCTTATCGTATCAGCGTCACATTCCCTTTCAGGTTCTCTTCCATTCCGTCTGTATATCTGACATTTGCCATATAGACATACACCCCAAGTTCGGAATCCTTGTCATTATGCCGTCCGTCCCAACCAATGCCTATATCTGTGGTTTCCCCGCTGTCATAGACTTTCTCCCCCCATCGGTTCCAAACCGATAACCGGTAGCTTTCTATATTATATCCGGCAACGCGGAAGGTGCTGTTGATGGCATCGCCGTTAGGAGAGAAAGCGTTGGGGATGAGCATACGATTGGGCATACGGACATCTATATCAATGCTTGCCGAAGCGGTGCAGCCAAATATATCAGTAACAAGTACGGTATAAGTGGTCGGTTCGAGGGGATAAAATGTGCAGATGCTGTCCTGACAGGTGAAGGGAAGGCCGCCTGCCGTCCATTCGTAAGTCAGACTGCCCCAAAGTCCGAACGCATTCACGTTTAATGTTACCGGTTCTTCGTATTGAACCAAGAGTAAATCGGCGGTGATGTTTGCGCCTACACTGTCGGGAACACAGACAGGTTCGGCGGTCATGCAGCTAATCACTGTGGCATTACCCGCTCCGCAATATTCGGAAGCGGAAGCAGAGAGGTTGAAAGTATATCCGTTAAAAGGGCTTAAACCGGTATAGGTAAATTGGGTGAAATCGGGAGGCAGGAACAGCGGGGGATTTCCGTCTATGGAGAGTTCATAACCCGAAGCGCCGAAGACCGTTTCCCAAGCGATGACAATTTCATTTTCTGTCGCACTGAGGCAGGAAAGTACCGGAGCAGTTAAAGTCCCGCCTATTTCTGCCGTAGCGGAAACGGTACAACCGAGCGCATCGGTAACGGTTACGCTGTAATTTCCTGCGCCGATATTGGTAAGGGAGGCATCGTCGGTAAAATTGCTCCAGAAATAGGTATAGGGAGGCTGTCCGTTTGATAGAATTAGACTGACGCTGCCGTTTGCTTCTCCGCAATTGGCATTAATTATAAAAGGAACGGCAGACGGGGGAGATACTACGCAGGGGTCGGGCGCCGTGGTGCAGGTAATCTGTTCCGGTTGGTTGGCTACGGTACAGCCGGGGGCGGCGAGTATGAGCAGCGAAACGGTATATTCGGTATTGGGTTCAAATCCGTAAAAAGTATTGACGGTTACTTCAGACGACAGCCAATTGAATGCGCCTCCGTTAAAACTGATTTCAAAACCCGTTGCACCATCAACGGGAGTCCACGACACGGTGATAAAATCGGGGCCGGCATCCACGCAGACGAGCGAGGTGGTGCCGACCGGCAATTCGGGAATGTTGAAACTTGCGGAAACCGAACAATCATTCGAATCGGTAACGGAAACATCATAATCTCCCGCCGGCAGGTCGGTGCGGTCTTCATCGGTTATATTATCCGACCATAGATATTGAAACGGGGGTGAAACGCCCGAAACGGTTATGTTTATCATGCCGTTTGTTTCGCCGCAGACAGCGTCGGTAACGGAATCCGTGATGATGTTGAAAACATCAGAACCTACAATGTTGATGATTTCGCAATAGGATTCGGTGCAAACATCTGCATCGGCAGCCGTATTAATTGTAATCAGACATACATTGTAGGTGCCCGAAAAAGCGTAAACATGGATTGGGTTGGGAAGAGTTGAAGTGTTTCCGTCTCCAAAATTCCATTCAAATTCCAACGTGCCGTTTCCGTCCGATAAGGGGGTAAAAAGAACTTCGCTGCAAGTATTTTCAAAGGAAAAAGAAGAACTGACGATGCAATCCAGGCAATCAATCAGGTTGAGGCTGATTATGTCCGAAGTGTCCTGACATCCCCAAACCGTAGTGATTTTAAGTTGGTAATCGCCCGATTGAGGCGGCACGAACTCGTTAGATGTAGCACCTGAAAGAGGCAAACCATTGAGCAGCCATTGATAACCGGCGTACAGATTAGGAATCAGGAAAGTATCCAATTCGCAAAAATCGTAACAACCCAATGGAATGGCAGACATATCGCCGCCGCTATTGACTCCTACCGTTTTGCTTGTTTGGGTGGTGCATCCATAGGGGTCGGTTACAGAAACCGTGTAAACTCCCGGAACGTCAACTGTTATGCTGTTGCCGATATGTCCGGTATTCCAGATAAAGACGTTATAAGTGGGGTGGCTGGCAGTCATCGTCAGGCTTTCACCGTTGCAAAGCTGATATGCTACGGCGGAATTGGGTAAGATACTTGGATTGAAAGTTTGAATTTTATTGAGTGTAATCGGGTCGGAAACACTGAAACAACCGCTGCCCGGTTCGGTAACGGTTACATAAAAATCAACTCCTCCGAATGCGAGCGAGGAATAGGGAATGTTAATCGCCGGCGAGTTTTGCCCGTTATTCCACAAATAGGTGAAATCGGGACCGGCATTGGCATTTAATACCACCGAAGTTCCGGGACAAACCGCCATGAAATTAACATCGGGATAGATATTGGCTGGAGGCAGGGGAATGAAGCTGACCGGCTGAGGGGGTGTTGTATATTGACATCCGTTGGGCTGTGTTACCGTTACTTTGAAACTGCCGGATTGGGTAACGCTAACCGAACTGTTTGAAGAACCATCCGACCAAAGCCAGGAAGCACCACCTGTCGGAGCATACAAAGTAATGATATCGCCTTCGCAGGCAGTAGTCGCGCTTTGAGTGATGTTTTCCTGATTGACAGGCAAAACCTCGATGGTTTGGCTGCCTGTATTGACACAGCCATCTCCGCCGGTTACGGTCAGGCTGACGTTAAACGTTCCTTCCGTAGGATAACTTTGTTCGGGATATTGGATAGAAACAGAAGCGCTGTTGCCGAAATTCCAATGCCATTTGATGGCATCGGGATTGTCGGCGGGGATGAACGATAAGGGTTCCCCCTCGCAGACCATACCGGGTATGGAAAAAGAAACATCGGGAAGGTTGTTGATGCTGACCGTTTTGGTGATGCTGCTTGTGCAGGTATCGTTGCTAATCGTAAGGGTTACGGGATAATCGCCGGGTGAGGCATAAGTATGTGCGGGATTGGTTTCAACACTGCTTGTGCCGTCGCCAAAATCCCAGTTCCAACCGGTAATAGTCGTATTGTAGAGATACATGGAAAGGTTGGTAAATGAGGTGGGTTCATTAAGACACGAGGAATTGAAGTCAAAATCGGCTTTCAGGGGAACGATGACAAGTTCGGTATCAAAAAAGTTGCATAAAGGATTAACCGATGGCGGAATGCTTGGAAATATGCCTGAAAGACGGACATAATAATAGCCCGGCATGTCAAAAACATGGTTTTGCGGGCTATTGTCTGCAACACTTACCAAAGGAGAGTCATCGTCAAAATTCCAAACATAATAGTTTGCAATGCCCGTTGAATTATTGACAAAGTTTACCATATTGCAATCGGATGTCGTTTCGGACGATAAAGAAACGTTTGACCCTGGTTCGGTAAAACAAGGGTCAAGTGTACCGCCGCCGCCCGAACAATCAATTTGAGTGATGACGACAGGCGAGGATTTTCTTTTGCATCCGGAGGGGCTTGTCGCCTCTATGGAATAGGAGGTATTACCCGTAACCGATGTTGCGGTATGAATGATGGAAGAACCGTAATTGGCTATCGGAACATTATTGACAAACCACTGATAGGTGTATCCGTCTATAATAGCCGCATAAATGGTTGTTTGTGAAGCAGAGCCTATGCAGAGAATAGAGCTGCCTTGTTCGTAGATATAAGGTTTAGGCACTAAGTTTTGATACAGGTTATGAGCAGCAACCGATTGACAACCGTTGTTGTCGGTAACGGTTACCTTATAATTATAAATGTAGGATGTGGTGATGCTGTTTGTGGTATATCCATAATATTCCCATAAATATGATGCGAAGGTATCGGGCGACACGCTTAACTGAACGCTATCGCCAGGACATAATAACCCCGATTGAACAATGCTCGGGATAACCGGCGGCAAGATACTGATGCTGTTTTGAACCGATAATCCGCAGGCAGAAACCGTAAGCAGAGCATCGGGAACACCTTCATTCCATTGCACCAGAACGGCAGCGCTTCCCTGCCCGCCGACAACGCTGCCGGCTTGGGGCGGGCTGACCGTCCAAAAATAATCGAGGTCTTCAATCAAGGGAGTTGCCGCATAAACAGCCTTAGTACCTTCGCATACTTGGGTTTCCCCGCTAATCTGAAGGGCTTGCAGAGGCGTTACCGTCAGAGTTCCGGCTTCCGATGTGCAAAAAGGTTCGCCGGGGTTTTGCGCAATAATGGAAATGCCGAACTCGTCAATATCCGGCTGCCAGACAATATATAAAGACGTTCCGGTTCCCGAAGCGGGAACGCCGCCGGTAATGGTCCAAAAATAAATCTTCCCCGTTTCGGGAGATGCAATTTGATAGGTATAACCATTTTCGGGGCAAACCACCTGTTCGCCGGTAATCACCGGAGTTGCCGGAAGCGGGGTAATATTTGTTTGGAACTGCTGAGGGTAGTTGCAGTAGTCCGTTAAATTGACGGGAAGGGCCGACACAGTATAACTTCCGCTTGCGCCTGCTTCCACAACTATACTGTCCATGCCGGAGCCGGTTCCCATAATACTTGCATTGCCCGTTACCGTCCAATTGTGCAATCCCAAGGAAGCGGAATAGGTCGTTTGGCTTCCGGCACATACGTTTTCCGTTCCCAAAATTAGATATTTGACGTTTACTTCAACAGGAAGTTCGATGTCGGAGGAACAGTCAAGAAGGAAACTGCTCATGCCGACCCTGACCACTCCGTCAGAAACCCAGTTGATGCCGGCCTGATTGAAATTTTGCCAAACAATACTGCCCGCAGTCGGAGGAACAATGCTCCAGTTATAGGCTACTCCGCCATATTGTGGCAAACTGTATAAGGCAAAATCGCCCTGACAAACCACTGCCGGTCCGTTAATCTGATGATTATTGCTGATAATGGGGACAAGGATGCTGCCTGTGGAGTCGCAAACCGTGCTGCCGTCGCAGTCACCGATAGTCAGTTCAACGGTTCCTTCGGGAACATCGTCCCAGACAACGGTAATCTCGGCAGTGTTTTGACCGGCTATAATGTTCCCTCCCGTAACTGTCCAGTTGTAAGTATCGCAAACGGCAGAGGTGGTATAGGATTCTTCGTCTCCCGGGCAAACCAACGAGGCGCAGGTTATATCGGGGGCAATGCCTTGTTCGATAATAAATATGCGCTGAAACGTATCATCGTCGGTGCAGCCTACGGCAAAAAGGGCAACGGTATAAGTACCGGGATTTTGGTAAATATAAGAAAGATTAAAAAGGGCAGAGGTATTGTTCGGAGAAGTCGGCTCGCCAAAATCCCAATCCACAGTCAAGTTGCTATCAGGAGCGGTAAACTGTATGATTTGTCCGGTGCAGCCGTATAGCGTATCGGCATCGCCAAGCGATGTAGTAAAGAGAGCATCTGCCGTAAAAGGCAGGTCTATATTTTCAACAATTGCCGTTTGGGAACAGTTATTGACCAAATCCGTCACCTGATAGGTTCCCTGACATAAACCGGTAAGGGTAACAGGCCCTGAAAAAATACTGCCGAAAGGAATACCGCTACCGCTGACCTGATAATTGTTGTCGGTGGGAATTTCCAAACTCCCGTTGCATAAACCGCAGGTAGCCGGCTCTACAAATACCGGAAAATTCGCCTGTACACTTGAACTTGCAGAATTGTAACAGCCATTTGAGTCAGTAACTGTAACGGTATAGGTTGTAGGGGTACTTGGGGAAGCTGTAAATGATGGGGTGCTAATACTATTATTCCATAGATAAGTATATCCGGGAATCCCCCCTGTTCCATAAGCCGTGAGGGTGTATGTGATTGGGAAAGGGGTATCGCAATAGATAACGGGGTCGGATTCTATGGTTATGTTTACTATCGGCTCAACATCATAACATTCCGACGAATAACATCCGTTTATGTCCGTAACAGTAACGCAATAATTCCCTACTTCCAGCCCTATTGCAATCGGAGTGTTAATAGTAGCATTATGCGACCAACTATATGTATAAGGTAATGTTCCATTTGCAACATTAACACTGATACTGCCATAAGTACCGGAAGGACCCCCTCCAAAACCATTGCAAACACCAATAATATCGGCAGAAACGATAACCGGATTTGAGCCGGGTCCGCAAGGATTGGGCTGTGCTTGAACTATGATAGCAAATAAGCAGCAAAAAGAGAGGGTAAGGAGTAAACTTTTGATCATAATAAAATAGTTTTGCGATTTGGTGAGAACCGAAACTTGTCATTTGGATAGGTAGAAGTAAATATACTTTTCAAGTAAAGCCACCATTTATTGATTGATGAAAAAGTAGGTATTTTTTTGAATGTTGAGCTGCATGTAACTGGATTTGCCTGCCTTGTGGAACCTGCGCCTGAATGACGGGTATTACCTAAGTGTTTGGTTATTGTTACGAGTCGGTAAAGTCTTTCATGTTTATCGTATCAGCGTAACATTCCCTTTCAGGTTTTCTTCTGTTCCGTCCTTGTAGCGGACATTTGCTATATAATTATATACCCCAAGTTCGGCATCTTTTCCGTGATAGCGGCCATCCCAGCCTTGGCTGATGTCGGATGTATAACCACCGTCATAGACTTTTTGCCCCATACGGTTCCAAACCGATAACCGGTAGCTTTCTATATTGTATCCGGCAACTCGGAAGATGTTGTTGATGGCATCGCCGTTAGGAGAGAAAGCATTGGGTATGAGCATACGGTTGGGCATTCGGACATCTATGTCAATGCTTGCCGAAGCTGTGCAGCCAAATATATCAGTAACAAGTACGGTATAAGTGGTTGGATCGAGGGGGTAAAATGTGCAGATGCTGTCCTGACAGGCGAAGGGAAGGCCGCCTGCCGTCCATTCGTAAGTCAGACTGCCCCAAAGTCCGAACGCGTTCACGCTTAATGTTACCGGTTCTCCGTATTGAACCAGGAGTAAATCGGCGGACAGGGTTGCGCCGATGCTTTCCGTCAAACAGATGTATTGTTCAGTCATGCAACTCACCACAGTTGTATTACCTGCTCCGCAATTTTCCGAAGCGGAAACGGTGAAGCTGAAAGTATATTCGGTATCGGGAGCTAAACCGGTAAAGGTGTAATCTAATACATCGGGTAACAGGGCGATTGGTGTATTGCCATTCAGACTGATTTCATAACCCGTTGCACCGCTCACTGTTTCCCAAGCGATGACAATTTCATTTTCTGTCGCGCTCAGACAGGTGAGGACAGGCGTTGTTATCAACTCACTGACATTTGCCGTAGCGGAAGCCGTGCAACCGAGCGCATCGGTAACGGTTACGCCGTAACTTCCCGCACCGATATTGGTAAGGGAGGCATCGGCACTAAAGTTGCTCCAAAGATAGGTATAGGGGGGCTGTCCGTCAGATATGTTCAGACTGATGCCGCCGTTGGTTTCTCCGCAATCGGCATCGGTAATAATGGTAACTGCGGAGAGGGTACTTTGTGCACAAGGGTCGGGCAGGGTAGTGCAGGTTATTTGTGCGGGTTCACTATTAATACAGGTCGGTAACATAAGTACGTTAAGAGTAAACGTATAATCGGTATCGGTAGCTAAACCGGTAAAGGTGTAGTCTATTACGTCGGGTAACAGGGCGATAGGGGTATTGCCGTTCAGACTGATTTCATAACCTATTGCCCCGATGACCATTTCCCAAGCGATGACAATTTCAGTTTGTGTCGCGCTCAGA
Organism: Sphingobacteriales bacterium; assembly: GCA_016700115.1. Classification (NCBI taxonomy): domain Bacteria; kingdom Pseudomonadati; phylum Bacteroidota; class Sphingobacteriia; order Sphingobacteriales; species Sphingobacteriales bacterium. The sequence goes on from CP064999.1 coordinate 2,931,899, forward strand.
CAGATGAGGACAGGCATTGTTATCAACTCACTGACATTTGCAATAGCGGATACAGTACAACCGAGCGCATCGGTAACGGTAACGCTGTAACTCCCTGCGCCGATATTGGTAAGAGAGGCATCGGCACTAAAATCATTCCATAGATAAGTATAGGGAGGCTGTCCATCCGATATGTTCAGACTGATGCTGCCGTTGGTTTCTCCACAATCGGCATCGGCAATAATGGTAACTGCGGATAGGGTACTTTGTGCGCAAGGGTCGGGCAGGGTAGTGCAGGTTACTTGGACAGGCTGACCATTGTTGCAAGATGGCGGCGCAAGTACCAATAGGGATATCGTGTATTCAGTATCGGGAGCTAAACCGGTAAAGGTGTAGTCTATTACATCGGGTAACAAGGCGATTGGGGTATCGCCATTCAGACTGATTTCATAACCCGTTGCCCCGATGACCATTTCCCAAGTGATGACAATTTCAGTTTCTGTCGCGCTCAGACAGGTAAGTACAGGAGTTGTTATCAACTCACTGACATTTGCAATAGCGGAAGCAGTGCAACCGAGCGCATCGGTAACGGTAACGGCGTAACTTCCCGCACCGATATTAGTAAGGTTGGCATCGGTGCTAAAATCGTTCCATAGATAAGTATAGGGAGGCTGTCCATCTGATATGTTCAGACTGATGCTGCCGTTGGTTTCTCCACAATCGGCATCGGTAATAATGGTAACTGCGGAGAGGGTACTTTGTGCGCAAGGGTCGGGCAGGGTAGTGCAGGTTACTTGAGCAGGCAGACCATTGTTGCAAGACGGAGGTGCAAGTGCCAATAGGATTATCGTGTAATCGGTATCGGGAGATAAACCTGTAAAGGTGTAATCTAATATATCGGGAGTTAAGGTGATAGGTACATCACCATCCAGACTGATTTCATAACCCGTTGCGCCGATGGCCGTTTCCCAGTAAACCGTCAATTCGTTATTTGAAACATTCAGGCAGTTTAGGGTTGAAGCATCAATGGGTAGTCCGGCAATGGTGAAACTTGCCGTTACTGAGCATCCTCCTGCATCGGTAACAGTGAGGTCGTAAACACCGACAGGCAGGTTAAAGCGGTCTTCGTCAGTTGACATATCTGACCACATAAACTGATAAGGTGGAGAAACGCCGGATACGGTGATTTGAATCATGCCGTCGGAATCCCCACAGGCGGCATCGGTTACGGAATCGGTAGTGATGTTCAAAATTTCAGCACCAAAAACAGTGATGGTTTCGCAATAGGTTTCAGAGCAAACATCGGCATCGGCGGCAGTATTGATCGTTGTCAAACATACATTGTAGTTGCCCGAAAAACTGTAAACATGGATAGGGTTGGGAATACTTGACGTGTTTCCGTCTCCGAAATTCCATTCATATTCTAATGTTCCATTTCCGTCCGACAGAGAGGTGAACAAAACTTCCGTGCAGTTATTTTCAAAGATAAAAGAAGAACTGACAATGCAATCCAAACAATCCAAGAGGTTGAGGCTGATGACATCCGAAGTGTCCTTACATCCCCAGACGGTTGTGATTTGAAGTTGGTAATCGCCGGACTGAGGCGGCACAAACTCGTTGGAAGTTGCACCTGCAACGGGCAAACCGTTAAGCAACCATTGATAACCGGTATAGATATTGGGCACCATGAAAGTATCGAGTTCACAAAAATCGTAACAACCTACCGGAATGGCAGACATATCTCCACCGCTATTGACCAGAACGGTTTTGCTGTTCGCTGCGACACATCCGTCTGCATTGGTTACCGAAACGGTATAGGTGCCGGGAGAGTCAACAGTAATGATGTTTCCTACATGTCCGGTATTCCATACAAAATTGCTGAGGGATAAATGAGTTGCCGTCAAACCAACACTTTCTCCTTCACAAATATGCAAATATGGTGACAAATAAGAGGAGTATGGATAAATATGTGGCGGATTGATATTGCTGCGTTGCAGATTTACCACGTCAGAAACATTAAAACACCCGCTTTCCGGATCTGTTACGGTTACATGCAGATTTATTCCCGAAGCAGGAATACCTGAATGATGAATGGTGACGGACGGGCTATTCATGCCGTTACTCCAAGAATATAGATAACTCGGACCGGCATCGGCATTTAATGTAACAGATGTTCCCGGACAAAGCACAAGCGAACTGATGTTGGGAGAAATGACCGCCGGTGGCAGAGGCTCAATATTAACCGGTGCAGATGGTGTGGTAAACTGGCATCCGTTGGACTGAGTAACCGTAACGTTATAAATTCCGGATTGCCAAACACTGATACTGCCGCTCGTCATTGCATTCGACCATTGATAAGTAGCACCCGTTGGGGCGGTGAGTGTGATGGTTTCCCATCCGCAAGCAGTGGGAGGACTCAGCGAAATCGTACCGGAGTTTACGGGCAATACTTCAATGGTTTGAACGCCGGAATTGGTACAACCTATATTGTCAGTAACGGTCATGTTGACGTTATATGTTCCGGCCGTAAGATAACTCTGTTCGGGAAATTGGGTTGAAACGGCGGCTCCGTTGCCGAAAGTCCAGTCCCATAAGATGGCATCGGGGTTGACAGCAGGGGTAAATGCCGCCGGAGTTCCCTCGCATACGGTAGCAGGAGTTGTAAACGTGGCATCGGGTAAATCTTTGACCGTTACCGTTTTGGTGATGCTGCTGTTGCAAACTCCGTCGCCGATGGTCAGGGTTACATTATAGTCTCCGGGGGCTGCATAGAGATGTTCGGGGTTGGTTTCGGTGCTGTTAGTTCCATCTCCAAACTCCCAGAACCAGGTAGTTATAACTGTAGTTGGTATATGTACCGAATAGTCAATAAACTGAGTAGGAGTATTAAAGCAAAAAGGAGCGGTTTCAAAACCGGCTTTATGACGGATAAACACCGGCTCGGTACCCACTAAAGCACAAGCCAACGGAACAGTAGGCGGAACGCTCGGATAGTTTGCAAAAATACGTGCTAAATAATACCCGGGTTGATTGTAAACATGGGTTTGAGGGGCTGTGTCGGGAACGGTAACGATGGGACTGCCATCGCCAAAATCCCAGGAATATCCATAGGGAGTAGCTGTTGAATTGTTGGTAAAATCTATCGTATTGCAATCCGAAGTTGGCAGAGCGGTCAAAGAAACCACAGTTCCCGGAGCAACATAACAAATACTTGGGCCGGGGCCAGGAGGGACACAGTCGTAACAAATGGGACAACCCGGGCAATCTGGAGGAGGAGGGCTTCCGATGCCGCAATTCATTTGAATAATACTCACGTTGTTGGACAGATTTTGACAACCGTTGCTGTCCGTTACCAGAACACTATAAGAGGTACTACTCACCGAATTTGTACCGGTATGAGTGATGATGGGCGTATTGTTGCCGACTGGAATATTATTAACCAACCATTCATGTATAAATCCCTCGCCCACTAAGGCATTGATGTTCACATTTTGCGGGTTATTGGTGCAGAAAGTATTTTCACCCTCTACATAAATATAGGCATCGGGCAAGGGAACACTTTGTATGCTATAGGTCCCGATAGTCTGACATCCGTTGGAGTCGGTAACGGTAACAATATAATTGCCGCTGTTAGTAATCGTAACTGTATTGCCGGTTACTGCCGGGTTATTCCATTGATAAGCGGAATAAGTATCGGGCAAAACACTCAATTGAACGCTGCTTCCCGCACATAAGATGCCCGATTGAACAATGACAGGTGTGATAGTTTGGAAAATGGTGATGCCGGTTTGAGCCGATATACCGCAGGCAGAAACAGTAAGCAGGGCATCGGGAATTCCCGAATTCCACTGAACCTCGATGATATTGCTTCCCTGGCCGCCGATGACGCTGCCTGCTTCGGGCGGGCTGATTGTCCAGACATAATCAATATCGTCTAGTAAAGGAGTTGCGGTATAGGATGCTTTTTCACCTGCACAGATTTGGTCTGTTCCGGTAATTTGAAGATTTTGCAACGGAACAGCGACCAAACTACCCGGTTCCGACTCGCAAAAAGGTTCATTTATGCTTTGTGCAACTACGGAAATATTATACTCATCGAATCCCGGCTGCCAGACAATATTTTTTGAAGTCCCGTTACCGGATGCAGGAGTTCCTCCTGTAACCGTCCAAAGATAAATGAGTCCTGTTACCGGGGCAGCAATTTGATAGGAATAACCATTTCCGGAACAAACCAAAAGGTTGCCGGTAACAACAGGAATTGCCGGAAGCGGCGTAATATTTGTCTGGAACTGCTGAGGGTAATTGCAGTAGTCTGCTATATTAACAGGCATTGCCGTAACGGTAAAACTTCCGTCATCACCTGCTTCCACAACAACGCTGTTCACATTGGTACTGTTTCCCACAATACTTGCATTGCCCGATACCGTCCAGTTATGCACTCCTATGGAAGCGGAACAGGTTATCTGGCTGCCGGCACATACATTTTCCGTTCCGTTAATCTGATATTTGAGATTGACCTCTACCGGTAATTCGTTGACAGAGGTACAATCGAGCAGGAAACTGCTCATGCCGACCCTGACCACTCCATCCGAAATCCAGTTGATGCCTGCCTGATTAAAACTCTGCCAGACAATTTCACCGGCTGAGGGCGGAACAATGCTCCAGTTATAAGTTACTCCTCCATATTGCGGAACACTGTATAAGGCATAATCGCCCTGACAAACCAAAGCCGGCCCTTCAATTTGATGATTGTTGCTGATAACGGGGACAAGGATGCTGCCTGTTGGGTCGCAAACCGTGCTGCCGTCACAGTCACCGATAGTCAGTTCAACGGTTCCTTCGGGAATATCGTCCCAGACAACGGTAATCCCGGCAGTGTTTTGACCGGCTATAATGTTCCCTCCCGTAACTGTCCAGTTGTAATTATCGCAAACGGCAGAGGTGGTATAGGTTTCTTCTTCGCCCGGGCAAACCAACGAGGCACAGGTTATATCGGGGGCAATGCCTTGTTCTATAACAACAGTCCTTATTAAAGTATCGGCATCTGTGCAGCCTTCGGCATAGAGTGTTACGGTATAAGTTCCGGCGTTTTGGTAAATATAAGTAGGGTTGAAAAGCGTGGAAGTATTGGTCAGAGAGGTTGGTTCGCCAAAATCCCAGTTGACTTGCAGGTTGCTTTCGGAAGCAGTAAACTGTATGTTTTGCCCGGTGCAGGCATACAAAACGTCTGCATTTCCGATGGAGGTATTAAAGGCGGCATCTGCCGAAAAGGGTAAGTTTATATTGACAATCGGTGCCGGTGTTGAACAGCCGCCGTCCACAGTTTGCACCTGATAATTGCCCGGGCATAAACCGCCTAAAACAAAAGGCCCTGACAGGGTAGTTCCTGAACCCAAACCATTTCCGGTAACAAGATAACTATTGTCTTGTGAAACCCCGATACTCCCGTTGCATAAACCGCAGGTAGCCGGTTCTGTTTGAACCGGAATATTCCCCTCAGCGCCGATGCTTAAAGAATTGGTACAACCATTTGAGTCAGTTACTGTAACGGTATAGGTAGTAGGTGTACTCGGTGAAGTCGTAATAGATTGGGTGGTACTTCCTGTATTCCATAAATAATTATAACTGGAAAATCCTCCTGAACCATAAGCCGTGAGGGTATAAGTGGTTGGATACGGGGTATCGCAATAAATAACAGGGTCTGATTCTATGGTAATGTTTACTATCGGCTCGACATCAAAACATTCCGACACATAACATCCGTTTACGTCCGTAACAGTAACACAGTAAGTGCCGACAGGAAATCCTGTTGCAATTGGAGAGTTAAGAGTAAGATCGTGCGACCAACTATATGTATAAGGTAATGTACCGTTTGCTGCATTGACACTGATACTGCCCAAATATTCTTGAGATGGTGTCCAATAGTTACCGCATGCATTGGTAATATCGGCAGAAACGATAACCGGACTCGAATCAGGGTCGCAGGGGTTGGGCTGTGCATGAACTATGATAGCAATAAAGCAGCAAAGAGAGAGGGTAAGGAGTAAACTTTTAATCATAATAAAATAGTTTTGCGATTTGGTGAGAACCAAAACTTGTCATTTGGATAGGTAGAAGTATATATATATTTCAAGTAAAGCCACCATTTATTGATAGAAATGTCGGTTTTTTTCAATATTGAGTTGTAAGATAGGGTATTTTTCAAGTTTTTGCACCATTTCAAGGCTTCTGATTAAGAGGACTTATTACCTTTATCTTGTCGGTTCGGCTAATTTGAATTAACTCTGAATAGATGTTTGCCATGTTATACCAACTATAATTTCATTCTGCACCATCAAATACTGACAAACTTCTTTAAATTCCCCTCCTTTCCCTACTTGAGGGGTGCAGGGGGGTGCCGGTTTAGGGGTGGGTTCTTTTAGATAGTGAAATGGTATAACCAACGTCATCCACTATATAATACCAACTATAGTTTCATTCTGAACCATCAAATACTGACAAACTTCTTTAAATTCCCCTCCCTGGAGGAGTTAGGGGTGGGTTCTTTAGATAGTGAAATGGGTTAACTACCCACGAGATTTCGAAATATTATTCCAGATACGTAACTTCATATCTTCCTGTTGCTTCTGACGAAAGGTTAAGCACATTAATAAAGGTATGTGTTTCGTCATAATCGCCGAGCATTTCTACGGTTTTGATTTGAGATTCTCCGGGTGCTAAGGTAATGCCGGATTCATCGGGTATTTCGGTAGCGGTTTGGCAAAGTCCGAAACGCAGCGTAGTATCTCCTGTATTTTTAAAATTAAAAGGAGTTTCGGCAACAAAACCTCCGGAAATCACCTTTACCACACTCGAAGCCGGAACTGTGCCGGTTACCGGATTTGTAGATGAGGAAGCCCTGTGGCCAAGATAACGCTGATATTTCCCGAAATTGTCAAAGTAAATTAATTTGCCTGCACGGCGGATCCGGCTCAAAGTTGACCAAATACTGTTTAACATTTTTATGCGGCTTTCCGTACCAACGGGGCGGGTTCCTTTTTTGGATTCCTGAGCAATGTTAAAGGTCTGTATTTCTTCGGCCAGTGTTTTAATTTCGGCTATCCGGGCATTGGTACAACCTACTGCATTCAGTTCGGTGGCATACTTGAACGATGTTTTATGTGCATTGAATAAAAATTGAATGAAACTTGCCTGCGAACGGTTTTTCTTTTCGTAATCGTTATAGCCAAATTGATTCCAGATAGTTTGTTCATTCACAAAAGCATTTTCAATAAAATACTTTAACTGCTGATAAGCACGACGACCGGCTTCCATCGCTTCTTCAACGGTTCTTGTTGATTCTGTCAGTTCGTCTATAATAATATCATCATCCGGTATTTCCTCCACAGCGTCAATTTCTGCCAGAAAATCGTCTGCAAACGGGTCGTCCATAGTCGCATCAAAAGCTACCATGTCAACTTTGTCGGTTTCAAAATAGCTGTGCGTCAACCGGGCTTCTTCCAGCATATCCGCATCAGATAATCCAAATTTCCTGATTTCTTTTTTTGGTATGGTCATAATGTTTGATTTTAAAGGTTTATGTACAATATTGGTATCTAAATATTCTCAGCAGGATGCAAAAAGCACTGTGGCCGTGTTGAAGGTCATTGTGGCCGTGTTGAAGGGTGTTGTGGCCGTGTTGAAGGTCATTGTGGCCGTGTTGAAGGGTGTTGTGGCCGTGTTGAAGGTCATTGTGGCCGTGTTGAAGGGTGTTGTGGCCGTGTTGAAGGGTGTTGTGGCCGTGTTGAAGGTCATTGTGGCCGTGTTGAAGGTCATTGTGGCCGTGTTGAAGGGTATCGTGGCCGTGTTGAAGGGTATCGTGGCCGGCGACAGACTGCTTCAACACGGCCACCGGGGGTTTCAACACGGCCACCAGGGGTTTCAAAGCGGCCACCGGGGGTTTCAAAGCATCAGAAACCATGTTTTTTTGGGGCAAAGAAGTATCAAAGCCGGAACAGGGGGGCTTTTTTGTGGTGTAAGGGGCTATTGATTTGATGGTTTGATGCATAAAAACATCGGTAAGGGGTTGCAAAACGCATCCGAAGGGTTAAAAAAGGAGGAATTCGGGTTAAAAAATTCCGGGTTGAGATATTATTATAATAATCATGGCTAAAAATACAAATTTTTTAACTATCCAAGCTTTTTTGGGAAAAAAATTTGAGGAAGGGGGTATTTTTTTTCGGAAAGGGGGGGATTAAGAAATTCAATTACGCGGATGAGGTTCACCGGGTTTTTGGTTCCACAGAGGTTCGGGGAGTTTTTGGGTGTCCGGAGTTTTCTTTTTATACCAACTCTAATTTAATTTTGCACCATCAAATACTGACAAACGTCTTTAAATTCCCCTCCTTTCCCTACTTGAGGGGTGCAGGGGGGGGGCGGATTAGGGGTGGGTTCTTTTAGATAGTGAAGAGGTATTACCTGGCCTACGCCATTCGTTAATCCCAAAATTGTCCATCTAAAATCGTCAATTGAAAATGGATTTAGAAATTTTGCGCTTGTATTGCATCGGGAAGCCTGCCGTTACGGAGGGCTTCCCTTTCGACGAAACCACCTTAGTTTTTAAGGTGATGGGGAAAATGTTTGCTTTACTCTCTTTGGATTCAATGCCATCACAAATTAACCTGAAATGCGACCCTGAAAAAGCTTTGGAACTTCGGGCAGAATATCCCGCCATTCTGCCGGGATACCACATGAACAAATCGCATTGGAACACCTTGATTTTGGACGGCTCCATTCCCCGGCAATTGGTCTTTGATTTGATAGACCATTCCTACCGGTTGGTTTTTGACGGGCTGCCTAAAAAAGTGCGGGAGCAGGTAAAGGATGAATAAACAAGAAACCGGAGTTTATTCCAACATCAGTTCAAGGGCTTCTTCAATAGTTTCTACCGGGCGTTGGCATGAATTGTTTTTGCAAACATAAATCAGGGTTTTCCCTTCAATAAAGCGATTTTGCAATAAACTGTAAGGGCTGTTGTCGTCTGTAGTTGCCATGACAACAATATTGGGATGGTAGTATTTGCCTATTTGAAGTGCTAAGTTAACAGCATTTAGGCCAATTACAGCAACCTCATAAGAAGGTGAAATAAATTGCAAAGCAGCAAAAGCCCAACGGGAAAAAGAAGTCGGATATTTCAGCATGGAAGTTTCAATAGCTTTAACCATATACGCCGATTGTTCTACATATTCCTGTTGGTCAAGTATTATTCCAAGTTGTTTCAAATTGACTGCCATTGTGGCATTGCCCGATGGGATTGCACTGTCGTAAAATTCCTTTTTACGCACGATAACATCAGTCTGGAATTTTGGTGTATAGAAAAAAATATGAGAATTGGGGTCGGTGAAACTATCTTGAACAAACTTCAAATAAGTGTTAGCGAGCCGTGGAAGTTTTTCGTCAAAGGTAATGGCATAAACAGCGAGTATTGCCTCAATTAAAAAAGCATAATCGTCCAAAAATGCGGGATATTGAGCTTTCCCATCTTTATAAGTGTGGAATAATGCAGGTGTGTTGGAGGCATCTGAGAATTTTTCTAAAAGGAATTTCAGGTTTTTCAAAGCGGCATCTCTATAGGATTCGTTTCCGATTGCCAGAAATGCTTTCGCATAAGCTGTGGTCATTAAAGCATTCCAACCCAAAATGATTTTATCGTCCAATGCAGGTTTTACCCTTTCCTGACGTTTTGCCAACAACATACGCTTGCAGCGGCGAAACAGGTTTTTTAATTGTTCTACGCTATAACCTGTTTTGTCAGAAAAATTTTTTATAGTGAAACAACGATGGAGTATATTTTTCCTTTCCCAGTTGCCATTTGCAGAAACACCGTAAAAAGCATTAAATACTGCCGATTCGTCTTGAAGGATTTGGTCAATTTCGGCTTTATCCCATACATAATACTTTCCTTCAACTCCTTCAGAATCTGCATCATAGGAGGAATAAAATCCTCCTTCAAGCGAAGTCATTTCACTTGCTATAAATTCAAGCGTTTCCTCTATGGTCTCTTTGTATTTGGTATGATGAGTTAGTTTAAACGCATCTGCCAACACATCAATCAGCAGGGCGTTATCATACAACATTTTCTCAAAATGAGGAACTAACCATTGGTTGTCAACAGAATACCTTGCAAAGCCGCCGCCTAATTGGTCGTATATTCCTCCATCACACATTTTGTCGAGAGAAAATAAAGCATGTTGCAGCGGGGTTTTGTCATTTGTTAAATGGTAGTAAAACAATAACCATTGTAAATTCATGGTGCCCGGAAATTTAGGGGCTGCTCCAAAACCTCCGTTTTCTTTGTCAAAACGCTGCTTAAATCTTACAAACAGGGTTTCGGCAAAGCCGGCTTCAAATAGTTGGTCAACTTCAATTTCTGGCAAAGATGATTCAAAAACAGACTTATCCTGTGCCATGATGTGGTAAGTCAGTTGATTGGCTTGCGCTTCTACTTCCTGTCGTTTTTCAGAAAAAGTTCGAACGATACTTTTCAAAAGACTGAGCCAATCCGGTTTGCCATATCCGGGATTGGGTGGATAATAGGTTCCCCCATAAAAAGGTCTTCCATCAGGCAGCAGAAAGCAATTCAAGGGCCATCCGCCACTGCCTGAAATTATAGTCAGTGCTTCCATGTAAATATTGTCCAAATCAGGTCTTTCTTCTCTATCCACCTTGATATTGACAAAATGCTCATTCATATAGGAAGCAACCTCTTCATTTTCAAAAGATTCCCGTTCCATTACATGACACCAGTGACAGGCGGCATACCCAATGCTAATCAATATTGGCTTATCTTCCTGCTTTGCTTTGTCAAGCGCTTCGGTTGACCATGGATACCAGTTAACTGGATTATGAGCATGTTGTAATAGATAAGGGCTTAACTCATTGACCAAGCGGTTGGTATGTTTTGGCTCAAGGTTGTTATCGTTTTTCATGATATTTTATTAAGCATGAGATAAAGCTACAAATCAGGGTTACATGAAAGTAGATCATGAATTTGTTAGTAGCGAGGAGTTTTCGAATTTCAGACATGAAAATAGCTTTCTCCACAATAAGAATTATGAAGAGGCGAGAATTTTGGAAAAGTTAAAGTAAAAAAATGACTCAGGCAGATTGGGAAAACAGCTCAACGGGCATTGTTAAGCATTATTTGCCAAATAATTGTCAATAGCTTGAGTAATAGAAGTAATGCCGGGAGCGGGTGCTTGAAAATCAAGGCGAAAACCCGAATCGGTTACGGTTTGAGCGGTCAAAGGGCCGAAAGCGCCAATAACCAAATCCCCCTGTTTAAGTCCGGGAAAATTTTCAATCAGGGATTTAATTCCGATAGGGCTAAAGAAAATAACCATATCAAATGAATGAATATCCAAACCGCTCAAATCTTCGGCAACAGTTTCAAACATGATAGCCGGTGCAAAATTGTAGTTTTCGTCTTTTAGATAGATTTCAATATTGTCTTTCCGGTCGGCTGCACAAGGGAAAAGAAATTTTTCAGTTTTCCGGTGTTTTTTTAACAATTCTTTCAGCCCGTCAATAGAGCTGGTTTTATCAAAAAAGACTTTTCTTTTCCGGTACAGAATAAATTTTTGCAAATAAAGAGCGATGGATTCAGAAACGCAGAAGTATTTGGTGTTTTGAGACATTTTAATTTTCATCTCATCACAAAGCCTGAAAAAATGATTGACTGCGTTGCGACTTGTAAAAATTACGGAAGTAAATTCGTTTGGAACAATCCTGCTTTTGCGAAAATCTTTGGCTAATAACCCTTGTACTTTTATAAAGGGCCGATAAGTTATGCTGACATCATATTTGTCTATGAGGGCATGGTAAGGTGTTTTTACCCCTGCTTCTGGTTCCGGTTGCGAGACTAAGATGTTTTTGATTTTTTTATGCCCACTTTGATTGACAGTTGGTATGGTCATGCTGTCCGCAAATGTTTTAGGGGTGAATAGGGATTGTTGGGTTTAAGCAAGGTACTTAGTTGCAACTTTTATGATCACTAATACAGGTGCTATTTCGAGGGCACAAAGGTACAAAAAAAAATGAAACTTATACTGCCAAATAAACTCTTTAACAATGGAAACTCCGCGATAGAATAAAAAACCTATAAAGAGAAAGAGAATTACTAAGGACAGATATAGCGAGGCAGATTGAACCCAATAACTTCCAAAAGCAAGAAACAGCAAAACCGGAAACAAAAAAAAGCAAAAGACAATGTTGAGCAATTTGGTATTGAACAGGAAGAAGTTGATGGATTCTGACAGGGGTAAAATAAATGCTAAAAATAGAAGAACTAAACGATGAAAGAAAAGATAGGCACCTACCCCTATGATTAAACCTGAAAGCAGTAAAAAATCATTAGTTTGAGTTAGCAAATCAAAAAATGTAACAGCGAGATAAACAAACAATCCTAAAACACAGATTGGCAGAAAAAACAGCAATATGTTTAGGGTTAGGTTTGTGTGGTTAAAATCTTTATAAAATTGCCTTGCTATGTAAATATTGAATGCTGATTCTCTCAGTTTATTCATATAATTGGTATAGGTATTTAACAAAAAGGCATAAAGAAATGCAATCCCCAAAAATATATAAAACAAAAATGTCTTTGATTCAGGGGCTTTGCGGATTGGCTGTATGTTGTAGGTAGTTTTTATATCAGCGTCTGTAAATTCCGGTAAATTTTTAACCTGATACCATAGCTGTGGTGGTGAAACCGGGATAGTTTGGCTTTTTGTTAGGGAATCGGCAGATATATTAAATTCCCCGGTTGAAGGTGATTTTTCAACAAAAGGGATTATAGTATCCTTGATTTCTGACAAAGTCTGTTCATAAAGAAAACGAAGGGTAGCGATACGAATTAAATAAGGATAGACAATCGTATCTACTGCAATTTGTTGTACCGGATTTATATAGCAGGTTGAATCAGTAAAGAAAGTTGTGGTGTCGGTTGGAAGAGTAGAAGGCTGCCCGTTAACCCAACTGAAAGATAGTAGCAGGCACAAGAAAACGGTGTATTTTGAAAACATCCTTCTTTTTAATATTAATGTCAGAAGCCTAAAGGCGTAAGCAAAAATCCTGCAAAGTTAATTGAATTTTACCTGTAAAATCTAACTGACTGATTGCATCAGTTGTGTAAGTTAAGAAACTAACCGTTGCAAATTAGCTTTCCGGTTTGTTGCGGTTAAACACTCTGAGCATCATTCGTATATCTTCCAACTGCTCTTTGAGTTCCTGTTGTTCTTTGTATAGCCATCCTACGGCGGCTATCAATAAAACTAAAATAATTGTCGAAATAATTGAAGCTAAACTACTGCTGTTTCCACCGGATTCGGCAGAGTTGGTATCTTGAACTTTTGAGTCCTTTGAAGATTTTGTTTCTTTAGGTTTTACCTCTTTTTTCTCTTCGGTTTTAGGTTCTGTTTTAGGTGTTCGGTTGTTGGCTTTTTCCCCGCCATAAGTTTTTTTTCCTATGCTTATTAAGGCACTGTTAACAATATTCGTTAGCTCCTGATCCAGCATATCACTGTTTTTGTCATAATCGCGGCATACGGAGTTTGTTGGTTTTGCATATTTATTACATATTCCTTCAAAACTCTCTTTTGAAAAAGCTGAAAGTTCATCTAAATTGCTTTCAAAGACGAGGTATTCACTTGGGTTGTCTATTTTAGTTTTGTACTGATTGATTCGAGAAGTGATGTTCAATATTTCCTGTTTATAACCTTTGGTTTGGTTTTCTATAATTTTATTTGTTTCGCGGTTAATAACTTCATAAGTACAGGCAGTGATATTTTTTGCAAGAGATGCCCGCTCAAAACTGATGAGCATTTTTTTAGCTAATGCACAATTGATGTCATCAACCGCTTTTTTATAAGTATCAACCTGTTCCTGAGCAATCAGAGATGAGTAAAACAGAAAGATTGATAATAACAGGGTAAGCAGAGAAAGATACCGCATAGCAGTTTTGTGTTTTGAAACCTTTAAAATATAGAAACTGAGGTTTTGGTAAAAGTACTAATTTCTGTGGTAAAAATAACACATTCTTCAATTTTAACAATACTTATTGTTCAAATAAACAAAACCAAAACCTGAATAAAGGCAATATGTTGGAAGCATTAGTCTATCCTGCTCTGAATAATTCCGTCCGAGAGTTCGGTGCTTAGGTATTCACCTTTTTCAAGATTTTGAATACTTTTTATTGCCTTCCCTTTGTAACGGGTGATGGTAAATCCTTTTTTCAACAGGCCTTCCACATTAACTAATTTCAGGGCTTTTCCCATATAATCAAGCCGGTTTTGGTGGAACTGTATTTTATTTTTAACAATGCGGTTCAATGAGATTTCATGGGTATTGATCAAACTGTTTTGTAAATTTAACTTTTGTTTGACCATGTTTTGAATCCTGTTGATGGCAGTTTGCAGCCTGAAATGATGATTTTGTATAAGAGCAAGGCTGTTCTTTTCTATATCGCCAAACAGGTTTATCAACTTGCTTTCAAAAGTCAGAAACGAGTTAAGGATAAACTCGGCAACTGCAGTAGGGGTTTTAAGTGCTGTATGTGCTACCAAATCGGCGACACTTTCGTCTTGAAGATGGCCAATCCCTGTCAGGACTGGTAGCGGAAAAGTGGCTATTGCTACCGCAATTTGATAACTGTTAAAGGCTTCAAGGTCTAATTTACTTCCTCCTCCTCTCGTGATGACAACGGCATCAAATCGCTCGCTTTGCCCGGCAATGGCCTGTAATTGTGCAATTAATTCCTGTTCTACACCATCCCCTTGCATTAAAGACGGGAACAACGTAGTGTGAATGTTGAATTTGTAAGGGTTATGGACAAGTTGATTGATAAAATCACCATATCCTGCTGCAGTTGATGAAGAAATAACCGCAATTCTTTGCAAGACAGTGGGTAAAGTTAATCTTCTATTTCTCCCGATATGTCCTTCTTCGTTTAGTTTGTTTATGGTCGCCAATCGCCTTAACTCCAACTCTCCCATTGTTGCAGAGGCATCTAAGTCGGAGATAATAATCTTAAGCCCGTATAGTTCGTGAAAATCTACAGTGCCTTGAATCAGTACTTTATTGCCCGATTTGAGCAAAAGATTCAGGTCATTACCAAATTTGTGGCGCAAGATACCATAAGAGGATGCCCATATAACAGCGTTTGATTTTGCCGTTATTTTGTCATTAGACTTTTCAACCAAATCGAGATACCAATGGCCTCCTGAACCGGCCATTTTAATAGAAGATATTTCAGCAAGCACCCAAATTTCAGGCGCAATGTTATCTGACAACGTCTCTTTAATCTGCCTGTTTAACGATGCAAGAGTTATATAATTCATCGGGGGCTTCTTTGGTCTTTCCGTTAGTTAAACTTATATGCTGTTTGGAACGAATTGCAAAATCCAAGCAAAGCAGGTTTCATTTTTAATTATGCCCATTGGCTTAAAATTCCCCCCATTAACATCAGGCAAACAGTCCAGTAGCCGGCATGTAAAAATACATATTTCCAACCTCTTCGTTCAAATAACGAGTTGATGGTAATAATGGGTAAAGCAAACATGATGGCTGCCAATAAACCATGTAAAACTCCATGTTTAAACGTGCGGAAATTTTGTCCGAAAGCATCCAAAAAGTTTTTGACCATCATACTTGCTTCAGAATTGGGGTCTTTCATATCCGGATTGTCAGCCACAATCGAATGAATATGAATTTGATGAATACACAACGAAGCGGTTGGTGCCAAGAGAAAGAAACTCATAAGCAGGGTGATGCCAAAAATCATGGGCATATTAGCTCCTTTTGCGTGTTCAGGGGTAAAACCGTTTACCTCCATCCAAAGAGTTCCAAACACCTTTGGGTTATACCAAATCATACCAACGAATAAGGGCACCAATCCGGCTGCTGCAATTGCTAAATAATTCATAATCAGTGTTTAAAATACAGAAAAAATGTTTGTAATTGGGTTGATTGCTTTTGCCTTTCAATAAAATTATCCAAAGATGAAAACAAAAACTGCACAATATATGCAATCGGTAATAATTTGTGTTTTTGGCTGCACAAGATTTTAAGCAAAAAAAACAAGAGGTTGTCTCAAATGACAACCTCTTGCATATAAAATAATAAGTAAAATATTAAAGCAGAGGAAAAATGTTTACCTATTGAATCATCAACTTATGGACTTCGTTTCCAATTTTAACCAAATACAGCCCGGGTTTAAATGATTGCAGGTTGATTTCTTTAGAGCCTGTAAATTCTGACTGATACAGGATTTGACCTGTCAGGTTGAAGATTTTGAGCGACTGTTGTTGGTTTTCAGGAAAACTTACATGAACAATGTTTCGGGCGGGATTTGGATAAATCAAGGTACTCGCCCATTCGTTTGGTGATTGTAACCCTACCTGAACCAGGTTGTTATTCGCTGCAAAAGTTGGAGTTTGAATGACGAAATCACCGGTTCCATTTGGAACACGCGCAAAACCCATGTCTGCTTGTTGCGCTCCAAATATGACTTCTTCGGCTATGTTCAGGTCAGGATGAACCAGATACAGGGTTTCACCTTCTGATGATAGTTTAAAATTGGCATGCAAATCGCCCTGACTTCCGTTTTCATCACACCAGACAATGAGGTATCCTCCGGCAGGGATGACGGTTCCGTTGGCAAATGTCCATTTAGTCAGGTCATTCGCGTTATCGGTCAGATGCCAACCGGTCAAATCAATTTCAGTATCTGCGTTATTGTAAAGCTCCAACCAATCATCGTACTCACCGTTTGGATCGGTGATGGTAACGGAGTTAGAAGCCATAATTTCATTGATGGTAACAGGTGCCGGAACATAGGCGGACAAATTGACCCGGTAAACAAAGACATCATGCTCTGCACCGACCGGCATAAACGTTGAAGTTTTTGCCGTATTATTTGCTCGGGCTTCTATATAAAACCGTACCAGCGTTCCGTTTGGAAATCCTGGAATATCGGCTGTATAGATGCCATCGCCTGCTGCTGAGTCGTTGTTCAGGCCGTCGTCAAACATTGGTATTCTTTCAAAAGCACCTACATAACCGGTTGCAAAGTAGAGCCAAACGGAATTTACGCCTACAGTTCCGCTGACTGCTGCCGTAACTTTTGCTGCTTCATTGGCATTGGGAGGTAAATAACTGATGCCGTTGGTTTCAAACATCACTTCACCAATGGTTGCGCCGGTAACATTTACTTCAGTATTAGCATTCAGGTTGGTTCTTCGTTGTTGAATGAAGTTTTTCAGCACGTTTTTTTCATTCTGAAAAGCGGTAAAAGAGTATAGTTTTTTGGGATCGTTTTCGACCAAATTGCTGATTTGGGCATAGTAGGCATCAATCTGTGCGTCGGCCTGTGTTTGGTTGAGGCTGTTTTCAATAATTGTTCGGAGATGGGCGAGATATCGCTGACGGAATTCGGGTACAGCCAACAAGCGGTTTAGCAGGGCAAATTTTACGTCGTCGGCATGGTAAAAAGGACTCCATGAAGCATTGTTTACTTTCATGCAGGTATTGCCGTCATATTCCTGCGGAACAATCCTGCCGGTTTCAGGTTCATAATACACATAGTAATCCATTCCGCCTTTATGGGCATAGCCGTCATCGTCTGAGAAAATGATTTCGGACGCTAAAAACCAAAGGGTGCGGTCAATATCCAAAGTATATTTCAGGGTTTCGGGCAAATCGGTTAAAGGGGGATTATTCAATTCGTAGCAGGTATTTACCAAATCATCCCAGGGATTGGGTTTGTGTGCTTTTTTCAGGACATAATAGCCTTTATAGACCGTCGTGTCCCATCCTAACCAGTTTATTGAAGAAAAGCCGGCACCAAATCCGCCTCCGGGGCCACCCGGACCTCCGCTTGCAGTTTTCAACGCCCTCCAGTTAGTGCCTTCATTGCTCATAAACCATTCGGGATAAAAATCGCCGTTGAGTTGTTGGATATTGGGATAGATGCCCCAGTTTTGGCCGTTAATAAACAACTGTACATAATTGGCCTTGGCGCAAGGGATATGGTTGCGGTTTTGATGGTAGTAAAATACCTCGCGGATAAAGGAGGCATCGTCAAAGCAATTGTTCAGGTTAAAGGTTTTATAACCCCCATAGTTCTGGTCGGCATTGTTGAAATCGAGGCTGATATTGAACGATTTTTTTTGAGAGGAGGTCGTGTTCATATAAGAGGTCTGGCCTTTAAAGCGAACACCGACCGGAAAGGGGAGGGTATAACCATTGATAGTCAGGGTTGCGGCAAGATCGGTGCCTGAAGAATAATTGGCAACCAACAGGTTCCAGTAATTGGTTTGTTCAAAGGTCAGTTCAAAGGTGTTGATGACTGATTCATCATAGAATCCGGTTGATGGAACTCCTCCGGTTGTCAGTCTAAGTCCATCGTCAGAAAACCGCATTTGCTGGGGCAGGCTCTGAGCTGAGAGATGAGTCAGAACGGGTAACAAAAAGAACAAGCAGGTAAAGAGGAATTTAATGTTGGTCATGTTGTTAAAAAAGGTTGAAAATGATAGATTTTACGCCGTATAGCAAAGGTACGGGATTTCTGTATTCTAAGTTTAGACCGCTTAGAATCAATTTTATTCCACAAAACCACAATTTAGAATTATTTTCGCCGCCAAACAAAAATCAATACGGTGATTAGAGATGCCTATATTTTTGATGCCATCAGAACCCCACGCGGTCGTGGTAAAAAAAACGGTGCTTTGTATGAGGTAAAACCCATCGAGCTGCTTGCTGTATTATATCGCGAACTTGAGCACAGGTTTGGGTTTGATACTTCGGAAGTGGATGATGTGGTGTTGGGATGTGTAACCCCTATTGGGGAGCAAGGGGCAGATATTGCAAAGACTTCGGTGTTGTATGCCGGTTGGAGTCAGAAGATTGGGGGGATGCAGTTAAACCGGTTTTGTGCTTCCGGTTTGGAAGCCATCAACCTTGCGGCGATGAAAATCCGTTCGGGCTGGGAAGATTTGGTGGTTGCGGGCGGAATAGAGTCTATGTCCCGAATTCCGATGGGAAGTGACGGCGGGGCGTGGATGACCGATCCGGAAGTAAATCGCCGCCTGGGGTTTGTTCCTCAAGGCATCAGCGCAGATTTGATTGCTACCCGTGAGGGCTTTACCCGACAAATGTTGGATGCTTATGCGCTTCAATCCCAACAACGTGCCGCTCATGCTTCTTTGAATGGTTATTTCAAAAATTCGATCGTACCGGTTTTTGACCATAACGGACTTTTGATACTTGGACGGGATGAATACATAAGACCGGATACAACTTTAGAAGCACTTGCATCCTTACCGCCTTCTTTTACCATGGTTGGTGAGCTTGGCTTTGATGCCGTTGCCATGCTGCGTTACCCGGAGGTAGAATTTATTCACCACGTTCATACAGCCGGCAATTCTTCCGGCATAGTGGATGGGGCTGCTCTGGCTTTGATTGGAAGTAAAAACAAAGGGTTGGAGTTGGGACTAACTCCAAGAGCAAAAATTGTCGCAACCGCAGTGGTTGCCGATGAACCTACCATTATGCTGCAAGGCCCTGTGCCATCAGCGCTTAAAGCCCTCAAAAAAGCAGGCATGAACTCCAGAGATATTGACCTTTGGGAAATGAATGAGGCTTTTGCTGCTGCGGTTCTGAAGTTTCAAAGGGATTTGAACATTCCGGACGAATGTCTGAACGTCAACGGCGGAGCAATTGCTTTAGGACATCCTCTTGGGGCTACGGGTGCCATGCTTGTTGGAACGGTTTTGGATGAATTGGAGCGCCGCAACCTGCAAACTGCCTTGATTACCCTTTGTGTCGGCGGAGGGATGGGTGTCGCAACTATCATTGAGAGGGTTTAACGACCTGCACTTTTCATTTTTCGTTTAAATACCGGAAGATTTCAGTTTTACCTTGATTATTTAACCTATTCCCAGAAACATGTTAAACTGCGATATTTTACCCGAGCATATAGCTATCCTCACCTTAGACCATCCGGTTAAACCGGCCAATATCATCAATGCCGAGTTTGCCGGCGCTTTTTACAAAACCTTGCAAATGCTGAAACAACACCAACAGCTACAGGGAATTATCATTACCTCTGCCAAAACTACCTTTATGGCCGGGGGCGATCTGGAATATCTGTACGGGCTGAGGCACGAACCGGAAGCCATTTTTAAGGAAGCGCAGGAACTAAAAGCCCTGTTCAGGCTTTTGGAAACCCTGGGTGTTCCGGTGGTTGCCGCCATCAACGGGTCGGCTTTGGGCGGAGGGTACGAACTCGCTTTGGCCTGCCACTACCGGATTTGCCTGAACGACGAACGGATCCGAATCGGTTTGCCCGAAGTCAGTCTGGGTTTGTTGCCCGGGGCGGGAGGGGTTGTCAAAACGGTTTATCTGACCGGTCTTCAGGCTGCCTTGCCTTTGCTGATGGAAGGGAGAAAACTCAAACCTAAAGATGCCCTTAAGCAGGGATTGATACATGCGATTGCGGAGAATATGGAGGAGCTAATGAAACAAGCGGTTGACTGGATTAAAGAAAATCGCCAAGCCCGGCAACCCTGGGACATAGCCGGAACTAAGATTCCGGGAGGAGATGCCAAACATCCGAAAGTAGCACAAATGCTGGCAGTCGCGCCGGCTATGTTGACTCAAAAAACGTTTAACAACTATCCTGCCCCGCAGGCGATTTTGAATGTTGCTGTTGAAGCCGCTACGGTTGATTTTGAAACAGCCTGCCGAATAGAGTCACGTTGTTTTACCCAATTATTGAACGGACAGGTCGCCGAAAACATGATTCAAGCCTTTTGGTTTCAGTTGAATGCAATCACAAGGGGGAGCAGCAGACCGGCTCAGTTTCCGCAACACAAAATCAGGAAAGCCGGCATTTTGGGGGCCGGAATGATGGGGGCGGGGATTGCTTATGTTTCGGCATTTGCAGGAATTGAAGTAGTACTGAAGGATGTTAACATTGAAACGGCTGCCAAAGGCAAGGACTATACGGCGAAGCTGCTCACCAAACAGGTAGTACAATCAAAAATTTCACCTGAGCAAAAGGACGAAATACTGTCGAGAATTTTACCCACCGACAAGGCAGAGGATTTGAAAGATTGCGACCTGATTATCGAAGCCGTGTTTGAAAACCGCGAATTAAAAGCCGCAGTTACCCGCGAGGCAGAATTGCAAATTTCCCCGGAAACGGTCTTTGCGTCCAACACTTCGACTTTGCCCATCACCGGTTTAGCGGAACAGTCCTCACGACCCGGTCAGTTTATCGGGCTTCATTTCTTTTCACCGGTGGACAAAATGCAGTTGGTGGAAATCATTTTGGGAACCCAATCATCGCCCGAAACCCTTGCGAAAGCCTTTGATTTTGTGTTGCAAATCAAAAAAACGCCGATTGTGGTCAACGACAGCCGGGGGTTTTACACTTCGCGAGTTTTTGCAACTTATGTGATGGAAGGGGTAACGATGTTGGCCGAGGGGCAGCATCCAAGACGCATCGAATCGGCAGGGTTGCAGGCGGGAATGCCGGTTGCTCCGCTTGCTTTGTTGGATGAAGTTTCACTTTCTTTAGTGTTCGACATCCGCGAACAAACCCGGAAGGATATAGAATCGGCCGGATTGGAATATGAAAAGACAAGCGCCTATTATTTGCTTGAAAAAATGGTGAGAACGCTCGGAAGAACCGGAAAAAAATCGGGACAGGGCTTCTATGATTACCCCGTAACGGGCAAAAAACACCTTTGGCCGGATTTGACTGCACATTTTCCGACCAACTCAACGCCTTTACCCATGGAAGAAATGAAGGAAAGATTGTTGTTTGTTCAGAGCATAGAAACCGTTCGTTGTCTGGAGGAAAATGTGGTGATGAACATCGCCGATGCAAATATCGGCAGCATTCTGGGATGGGGTTTTGCGCCGTTTCAAGGCGGCACGCTGCAATATATCAATGCTTACGGCATTAAAAAATTTACTCTCCGGGCAAAACAGTTTGAAGCGCGGTATGGCAAACGGTTTACCCCACCCGCGTTGCTGCTGCAAATGGCGGAGAAAGGGGAAGGTTTTAAACAATAGTCTGTTAAACTTCAGCCCTTAAACCCAAATCCGGCGGGATTCGCTTGATTCATCGGTAAAATACCGGTAAATGCCGGGCTGAACAGCGTCCGGCTGGCAGACCTGTAAGGAATTCAAAACCTTACAGGTCTCAAACAAGGGCTGCACCATGAACAATTCTCTCTGCATAGTGAACAATTCTCTCCACACAGCGAAGTTTTCTCTCTGTATAGCGAAGTTTTCTCTCTGCACAGTGAAGAATTAAGGCTAACTATTGAACTGCTAATTTAACAGAGGTGGTTTTTGTCGAAATAGTTGAGTATGCAGCATCAATCGTTTAGCGTACAGCCTCAATAGTTTAGTATGCAACCTGAAAAGTTAAGTGTGCAGCCTGAAGAAATGAGTGGGCAGACAGAAAAGTTGGGTGTGCAGCCTTTGCGCAAGACTTAGAAAGTCTGTCAGACAGTATAGGTCTGTCAGAAAATGCCTTAACATTCTTTGCCGTAAACAAAGCAGGCTTACGGATTGCGCTGAATTATGGATAAATTTGGTAGTTAACCTTGTTTTGGGCAATAACAGCCCAAAAAGTTAAAAGGTTATGGTTCTAAAACCGGCATCAGGCAATCGGGTTGTTTGTCTAAAATTCAGGTTAGCTGTTTTTAGATGCCAAAGTTTTAGCCTGTTCCACCCAATTGTCCCTGATGATGCGTCCGGGGAAAAATTCGATAGCTTCGGTTACTTTTGCAATATCTTCGGGGGTAAAATTACCGATTTGACGAAAGGTATAAATGCCCAAAGCATTGAGTTTGCGCTCAATATAGGGTCCAATGCCGCTAATCAGTTTCAGATCGTCTTTTTCTTTTTCTGTTGCAATGCCAATTCGCTCAAAGTTGATCAATCCCATTTTTTGGCGAATGGCTTCTAATTTTTTTTCGTCTTCGGCTAATTCTGAAGCGGTTGCCTTATATTTTTTCCGGCAATCGTCCAAATCTCGTTTTAACCGGATATTATGGTCTTCTTTATCTGCCAATTGTGTGTTAAGCAGGGTTATTTTTTGTTCTAATTCTACTTTACCCATTTCCAGATCGCCCACCTGAACCGAAAGCGCATGTACCAAAGATTCCAAATCGGCAGATACCGAACTGTTATCAGATGCAGAACCTACCTCCACCGATGCTCCTCCGTTTCCGCCGGGTTGTAGCGACAATGATTTGTTCATCAAGGTTAATTGTTCGTTGTCGGATTTTGCCGCAGCAAGTTTTAATTCCAAAGCATCCACTTCTGCCCGAAGTTGGTTTGAACTGTTCAGCAAAGCATTGTATCGCTCTTCAAGGGCATCGTAATGTGCCGACAAATCGCTGTTTTTTTTGGTAATTTGGTGAAGGGATTCCTTAGTTTCTTGTAATTGAATCCTCAAACCGTTGTTTTCAGTTTGAATTTCACCAAACTGACTGTTCAGGTTGTTGTATTTTGATTCAATTTCCTGAAGTATTAAAATCTGATTGGTCTTTTCGGCAATTTGCTCCTTAAGCCCTCCGTTTTCGGCTCTCAAAGTGCCAATCATAGTATTAGCCTCGTCTAAATTAGCTTTAAATTTTTCTGAATTTATCTCTAACTTGTAGTTGCGGTCTTTCAATAAGGAATTTTCTGCCCGTAGGTCTTTTATTGTCAAATTCAGGTCATCAATTTCGCGCGCCATCGTCGAGGTCTTCCGATAACTGAACACCAGATAAGTCAGCACAGAGGTAACCAAAAGGAGAAATAATATTTGTATGGTATCAATCCAGAATGGAGACATAATTGAAATGTTTTGTCGGTGAACAATAAGTATTTGTGTGGGTTGATTTTAGGTTGCAGGATTAGCGATTACTTGTTTTTTAACGCGCAATTGCCGAACTAAATAAGTGAGGAATTACATCGGCAGGGCTATTTGATGATCATTTCTACGCGGCGGTTTGCCTTTTTTCCTTCGTCTGTTTCGTTGCTTTGAACCGGATTTGTCTGTCCTTTCGATTCGGTGCTGACGCGTTTTTGGTGAATACCAATACGAACCAATTGCTGTTTCACCTCGTTGGCGCGCTTTAACCCTAACTTCTGATTCGAGGGTTGATTTCCAACATTATCCGTATGACCTGTCAGATTTACGGCTGCTTTTGGGTCTTGTTCCAACAGGGTTTTTACGTCTTTAAAATATTGTCTCAACTCGTCTGTCATTGCGAGTTCTGCGCTTCCCGAATTAAAGTAAAGGGTTCTGGATTGCGCGGTCAGGTCAACTTTCCGGGCTGCCGTAACCTGAAACATGAAGTCAATTCCTCCGGTAATCGAGCCGTTGTTTTGCACCAACTGCGCATCGGGTTTGGAGTCAATGTTTATATTAGAACTATCAGCCCCTAAAGCTACAAGCTGAGTTTTGAGGGCATTGGCCCGGGCAATTCCGAGGTTATTAAAAGCGGTATTGTTTTTTTCTTCGGGAGCAAAACTGCCCGTAATTTTCAACCTTCGGTCAGGATGGGTTTTTGCGTAATGCCCAAGGGTTGCCAATCCGTTTTGAACCTCTTTGCTCATTTCGGGTTTGTCTGAAGAAGCCCTGAACCTGAAATTATCGGGAACATCCACCACTGTTTCAGAGCCGTCTTTTACCGTAAATGTCGGCAACTCACTCTGTGTGGCAGTATTCATCGAAAAAGCAACAGCGCCGGTGATTTGTCCGTTCGGGGTTCGGGGTAAAGCGTCGTTTTGGCGGGAGGCCCCCTGTATTCTGTCCGCCGGAATTCCTTTTGCCAACAGGAGTTGCTTCAGTGCATCTGCCCGCGCGAGGCCGAGGTTGTCAAACATCGTGTTGTTCCTTTCCTTAGCCTCATAGCTGCCGGTCAGCACGAGCTGTTTTTTAGGATTGGCAGTCAGATAAACCGTTAAATCCTCCATTCCTTTTTGAACAGCAGGGCTAAAAACGGGTTTGGCTTCCGATTCCCTGAACGAAAAATTGTCTGCTACATCCACCACCGTAGTGTTGCTGTCAAGCACCAAAAATCGGGGAAGGGCATTGGTATCTCCGGCATCGGTAAATTCAAAGTCATAACCTCCAAAAAAGGTTTGATCTGAAAACAAGGGCATGGGTTTCACCTCAGACGCAGCGGTCAGGATGCGCGTTTCAGGTATTCCTGAAGCCATCAGTTGCCGTTTCAGCGCATCAGCACGAGCAATTCCGAGATTGTCAAACGGGGTTTGGTTCACTTCTTCGGGGGTGTAATGTCCTTTTATGATCAAGGCCCGATTCGGATGTTGAAGCAGATAGTTTGCAGTTTGGTTCAGTGCTTCCTTAACCGGAGTACTGATGACCGGAGAGGCTGCTGACTGCGTGAATTTAAAGTTATCGGGTATGTTGACAATTTGTTTTTCGTTGTCTTTGATTATCAAAGGAGGTATGCCGGCTTGGGAGGTAAAGCAATTGCAGGCATGATTTTTAATGCGGCAAACATACCAGTAAGCGGAAAACAAATACCACAATACCAATGCTACAAACAGGATAGATTTTGTGCTCATGGTCGTATGGATTTTACAAAAAGGTAAGAAAAACCGGTTGAAAAATTCCGGTACAGAAACGGTTACAATCTATGATTTTTATAGGGGATTATGCACCGGTTTCGATTCATTTTTTAATAAAAAACCGATATTGCGCATCAATCCTTTGTATTTGGTTCTTTTAACAGCAGACTGTCTGAACAAATGGCCGAAAACCTCCTCGGTCAGCTCCGTCCACGCTTGTTTGCTCTTGTTCAACAATTCGGGCTTTGGCTCAAACTTTGGTTCGGTATGGTTTTGGGCAAAACGGTTCCAGGGGCAAACTTCCTGACAAATATCACATCCAAACATCCAGTTTTCGAACTTTCCGCTCATGTCAGAAGGCAATTCGTCTTTTAGTTCAATGGTGAAATAGGAGATACATTTACTTCCGTCCACTATTCTATTGCCCACAATAGCCTCAGTCGGGCAGGCATCTATGCAGCGGGTGCATGTGCCGCAATAATCTTTTACCGGACCGTCAACATCTAACTCCAAATCTATGATGAGCTCGGCCAAAAAGAAAAAAGAGCCGGAATGGGGCGTGATGAGCAATGAGTTTTTCCCCACCCAACCCGTTCCGTTTTTGGCAGCCCAGGCGCGTTCCAGGACAGGGGCAGAATCGACAAACACCCGACCGCTGATTTGCCCAATCTGTTCTTCGATGAAATGTAGCAGCCCGGTTAACTTTTCTTTGATGACGATATGGTAATCTAATCCATAGGCATATTTTGAGATTTTCGGAGCGGTCGGGTCTTCCTGTCTTTTGGTCGTTTGGTAGTTGTAAAGCAAGGTAATTACCGATTTCGAGCCGGGAACTAATTTGGTAGTGTCCAACCGTTTGTCGAAATGCTGTTCCATATACCCCATCTTTCCGTGATAGCCCCGTTTCAGCCATTCTTCCAAATGCCGGGCTTCTTCTTCCAGAAAACCCGAACGGGAAATGCCAACATATTGAAATCCTAACCGGTAAGCCTCCTGTTTAATGAGATGCGTGTGTTGGGTTGTGTTCAAAGCCATAGAATGATTGGCGTTTTACCTGAAAATAATCAAAAAATCGCTTTCCACCACAAAATCTATTTCCCGGCAGACTGCTTGCCGGCAAGAATACCTGAGAAAATCGGTAAAGTCAACGTGAATAAACGAAGGTATAAATATATTCTGATTTTTGCCTTCCGGCAAATCAAAACAGGAGGTAAACTGCCCTGTTTGCAAAAGGTTCAGCTATCTTAATGGGCAGAAACTTGGTGTAAATAAATCCTTTGACGAACTTTGCTTTAACTTTCAGGAACTTTGCAGTAAAAGCGATTTGCACAAAACCGTTCAGTTCCCCCAATTTATCACAACTACATGTCGCTTGATTTTACCATCGTAGAAATAGAATATTCGGGAAGCGGGCTTCGCCGCAATTATCTCGTAGAAATTGCAATGTTGAGAATCAACCGCGATGGGAGTAAAGCAAGGTTTCATAAAATTATCAAGCCTCCCGAAGAAATCAGCGATTTTGTCATAGCATTAGTAGATTTTGACCGGACTGCTTTTGAAACCGCCCCGGAATTTGAAGAAGTAGCAAACGAGATAGCCGGGTTTTGCTCCGACTCAATTTTAGTCGGTTTGCATATTCGCTTTATTTATGCACTGATGCGGCGGTCATTCAAGCAGACAGGAATACGGTTTGTTCATAAGCAAATCTGTCTGAGCCGATTATCAGAAAAGGCTTGTAATGAACTCAATATTCAGTCATTGGGCAACCTTTGCAGAAAACTGAACATTGTTTTCGACTATAAACTTCACCTCGAACAACGCGTTAAAGGGCTGAGCAAACTTTTCGAAAAGCTGTTTCTGAAAAAGCTGAACCATTCAGGAAGAGATAAAAGTTTGGTACAGCAATTTGCCTTGAACACAAAACTCCCTCCAAACCTCTCGTTTTCCAAAGTTGAAAGTCTGCCCAATGCTTTGGGAGTATATTATTTTTTAGATCACAAAGGGAGAATCATTTATCTGGGAAAGAGTAACGACATAAAAAAACGAGTTTTCACGCATTTCAATTCAGATTTGGACGATTTTACGAGGTTTGAAATGAAAAACTCCATCCACGACATACAATACCGCTTAACCGGCAGTGAATTAGTGTCGTTATTGCTCGAATCGGACGAAATCAAAAGGTATATGCCTAAGTTTAACCGCGCGCAACGTCGGGTAAAATACACACAAGGGATTTACATCAACCCTCAGCCCGACGGGTATTTGCATTTTCAGGTTACCTCTCTCGGAAATGGCGACGGTTGGTTATTGATGAAATTCCCGAACAAATGGAGGGCTTTCCGCTTCATTCTGCATGCAGCTATGCAATATGGAATCAACCCAAACCTCTGTGGATTAGGACCTTATCTGCATCAGCTTGAAGTTGCTAAAACATTCTATACCTCAAATCAAAGGAATATGACTACGGACATTCCCGTTATTTCATCCATTCCTCTCGATATGCCGCTTTCTTTAGACGATGAGGCAGATTCCGAAGACAATTTTTCCGTTTCAGGCTCAAAAATCGGTACCCAATCTGAGATACTTACAGAGTCCTTAGCCACCGAATCGGAGGTCAATTCAACAA
Organism: Sphingobacteriales bacterium; assembly: GCA_016700115.1. Classification (NCBI taxonomy): domain Bacteria; kingdom Pseudomonadati; phylum Bacteroidota; class Sphingobacteriia; order Sphingobacteriales; species Sphingobacteriales bacterium. The sequence goes on from CP064999.1 coordinate 2,960,142, forward strand.
TTCCTGAGCAATTTTACGCCGAAACAACTGACCTTCACAATGAACGGGTCATGCAGCTATTGCAAAGCTACAGCTATCCGTCTCACAATATGCTGATTATAGATCAGGGAAAAAATGCAGAAGAGTTTTCAGTTGTCATGATTGCCAATAATGTGTATGCAGGATATGCGTATCTGCCGGTTTCTGCTTTGGATTTCCCCGAAAATTTGGTAAAACTAACTCAGGAGTATTTAATTCCCTTCAGGGATAACCCCGATGTTCAGAGAATCATCCGAAACTATTTGAGACTGCACAAACAAGGCGTATCAATAATTACTTACTAAAGAAGAAGGAACAATTGCGGATGAAAGGAAAAACAGGCGCATCAAATCTGGAATTGAAAGAATGATAAACGAAAACCCCTTATGTCAGAATTTTGATTGGGTTCAAAATTGCGACATAAGGAGTAAATTCGTCAATACTAAATCTTAGTACCGGATAAACGGAACGCCAATTTTAGAAGCATTGGGCATAAAGATATTAAAATCGTGAACCGTAACGTTACCATCTAAAGTACAATCGGCACGCAGATACTGATTTACACCGGAAGACTGCGTGCTAAACAAATTGAAATCAGCTACGGTCATCACCCCGTTGGCATTAAAATCGCCCCCATTTAAGGCATAGATGCCGTTCGGCAAAAGTTTTAGCTGACCGGTTCCGCCCATTACCTGAGCAGGGAGGGTAAAGTTCACTGATCCGGTAAACGGAATACTGACCGGAGCGGAAGTAATCACCGCTAAATGGTTACGGTGCCGTAGCGCAAAGTAGTAGCTTTGACCGGCTTCCAGATTGTAAAACTTCATGGTTGGAAGTGAGTTACCCCAAATAATGGTGGCCGGGAAGAACCCGTTTATAGTACCATTGGATGCCAACATTCCCGCACGGGTTTCGAGCACAATATCCGGGTTTGCAGCGCTTCGGGCTTCAACCAACACATAATCCACCGAATTATCCGGTATTTCACTGGTGTTTCTATAGCCTTCAGTTCCCTCATATTGCCAAGGCATTAAGCTATAGGGCTGTGTGATTGGTAGCAGGTCGTTGGTTTTCAGCGTTGTTCGCATCAAACCCGAAACATTATCATAAGCCCCTTCTAAGTATGCCTGCATCTGAACCGGAATAAACAGGCCGGTGCTTACGGTGATAGTCGCAATCACCATATCGCAACTGCCCGGAACCCCTTCAACACAAACATAGTATATAAATACATCTGTGCCTTCAAAATCAGCATTAGGAGTATAATTGAATTCACCGGTAAGCGGATCATATACTACTGTTCCGTTGGCAGGTTGAAGGGTAATATTTATATCGAGCGGGGGAAGCGGGGCTGTACAGATAAATGGCAACGGATTGACGACCACAATATTGAACCCGCTGATGACCGTAGTGGGGTCGTCGGGATTATCTGGGCCGATGACAATTTTAGGAACAAACACTTTGCGGCATACGGAGATTTCGCACAACAAATCGCCGTTTGGTGAATACCGACGGATCGTCATGCATATACAATAGAACCCATATCCGGGAAAAGTATAAACCGCGGGGTTATTGCCCTGGGTAACTGCAAAAATAGTAGATTGTATTCCGTTTGTGGCACTCCAGGTAACTTCGTCACAATTGGGATCTAAATTTCCATAAGGGGTAAATGTTCCGTTATATCCGGTCAGGGAATAAAAGAATCCCAAATTTGCCTGGGCATAGAAGTCTTCATCACACTCACAACAAGGTGGGATATTGATGGTGGTACAATGTTCGTACATCCCGCAGATATTGCCGTTAGAATCATACTGAGTTGCCAGCATACAAATCGAATGGATTCCGGAAGAACTGAAAATATGAGTGATGACATCATTTCCGTTTCCGTAATAGAAGTAAGTGGTAAAATTATCCTGAATAATCCATTGAATAGAATCGCAAACTCCTAAAGAATTGGCAACAAACGCATACTTCTTACAGGTATCTATGGGGATAACCGTAAATCCGTTGTTGACGTTGTTGATAAATTCTTCCATATCACATTCACAGCCCCCACATTCGGGCAAGACAATGCAAACACTGTCAATAGTACAGCAAAATTCATTTCCGTCCGGATCAAGGGCAAACAAATTGAGCTGAAAACAGATAGTATCTCCGGGCATAGCACCCGGACCTCCAATGCTGGTTGTCAGCACCGCAGAGGTGGTTTGGTCTGGTAACGTAACATTAAATACTGTGGGAGTTGCAAAAACGCCTCCGTTTCCGCTTGTTGAAAAATTGAACAGGTTGATTTGGTTGACGGTATATCCTGAGTTGTTAAACACCTGGAAATTATAGAGATAATATCCTGGATTTACCGGGTCGCATGAGATAGTATCATGCTCAACAGTCGCACATGGATTACAGGGTATCAGAGTCAAATTCAAAGGATTGCTCATAGCCGTACATCCAAAACTATTGGTCAGTATGACCTGATAACTTCCGCTAACGGTAGCCACATAATTATTGCTTGTTCCGGCGGGAGGAGGTATTGGGTTCCCGTTCAGCAACCATTGATAGCCTGCATAGATATTCGGCACACAGATAGTATCGGGTCCGCATCTTTTATAACAACCGGAAGGAACGACACAGATGTCGGGAATTGGATTGACATAAATTACATTGCTTTTCCGTTCGCAACCGGTAATAGAATCGATGGCCATGGCAAAGTAAGGGCCTTCTTCTACTACTACGGTAATGTTATTCACACCCAGTTGTCCGGTACTCCAGGCATATAAAATTCCGGGTTGATTGGGTGCGGTAAAGGTTACGGTATCACCGGCGCAATGCGGCCCAACGGGGCTTGCCGTTATTGTAAATGGAGCAGGCAAGGGGTGAACAATTATCGTATGCGAAGCAACCGAACTGCAATTGGTCAGATTGTCGGTTACTGTAACACTATAAGTATATGTACCCGGTGGTGTCTGACAAGGGAACCATGGCGGATTGACATAAATATTGCAGGAAGTGGAGCTGTTAGACCAAAGATAGCTGTAATTAGTGTTGTTACAGGGAAGGGTTTTGAGTTGAGCAACCTCACACTCGCAAACTTCGGTAGGCCCGTCAATTTGAATAATTGGATTGGGGTTAAAGCTAACCGTTTTTGGGGGTGGAATATACTGACAACCGTTGATATCGGTCATCGTTACTGTAAATGTTCCGTTTGTGGTAACAGTAATGACCGGTGTGGTTGCTGCCGTATTCCACAAGTAAGAAACAGCCCCTGCCGGTGCAGTTAAAGTTACGGATGTTCCGTCACATTGGGGGGTAGATGGAGAAGCTATGATCACCCCGGACATGGTGTTTGAGTATATGGTGATGTTTTGGCTGGTCGAGCCGGTACAACCATAGGTATCAGTTACAGTGAGTGTAACTGTATAAATTCCCGGAATAAAGTAAGTATGTGACGGGTTTTGGGATGTAGAAGTATTGGCCAATCCACTCGGAGGATCGCCAAAATTCCAGTTCCAGTTGGTAATGATATTGGTAGATGAGCCGCCAAAAACAACTCCATCTCCCTGACAGGCAGGGGCATTGCTGCTGATAGAAGGCACTGGTGGATTGAGTACTGTGATTGTTTGTGAAACTGTAGAAGTACATCCGGCACTGGAAAGTACAGTCAGGGTGATGGTATAAGTTCCGGGGGTAGTAAATATATGAGAGGGGTTTTGGAGGGTAGAGGTATTATTGACTCCGCTTGAAGGATCGCCAAAATTCCAACTCCAGCCGGCCAGTGAAGTGGTCGGAACATAAGTGCTTGCATCGGTAAAGAAAATAGGATTACATCCGGTACTATAAGTAAAATCTGCCACCATTGGCACCAAAATGGTCTGCATAGCTATCACTGTACAAGTTAGCGGCGGCGGGGTAAGATTAGGAACAGTTGCACTAAGGATCACCTGATAATAGCCCGGCTGTGTGTAGCTATGGGAGGTGGTGATTCCTGAACCGAAATTACCATCGCCAAAAGACCAGCTATAAGCGCTTGCATTGACAGACGAGGAGGCATCGAAACTGAAAAAGTCGCAGGTCGTACCTGATGAATAGATAAAGGCTGCGCTGCCGTCTGGGGTGCAATTTCCCGGAGGACATGGGGGTTGGCCGGAACAACCGCAAGGCGCACCGGCTGTTATTACATTTGATTGCGCCGTACAGCCACAGGAATTGGTTACAACCACAGAATAAGAACCAAATGCAGAAATGTTGTAGTTAAATGAGGTTGCCCCTCCAATCGGTGTGCCGCCATTATACCATTGATAAGTATAGCCCACTGCATTATTCAGCGCATATAAAGAGCCGAAAGCCGAAGTACAGTTGACGGTAATTCCTGAAGTGGTGATTGCTGCGTCTGGAAGCGGGCATCCGGTTACATTAATACTGCCAACTCCCGAACAACCGGTCGTACAATTGGTAACAGTAACATAGTAGGTTCCTCCCTGAGTGATGGTAGCAGTAGCACCGGTAGAAATAGTTCCGCCACTTGCATTTTGCCAAACAAAAGGAGCACAATAACTGCCGCTCAACGTCAGAAGAGCACTATTACCCGTACATAATACTCCCGGACCCAAAACTGAAACAGAAAATGTTGGGGTAACATTGACAATCAGATTAGATGTAAACCCACAAACAGATACGGTGACGACCGCCCCTCCTGCCAGATTCCACTGAACGCTGATACTATTGCTGCCCGAACCACTTACAATACTGCCGGCATTTGCCGGTGAAATAGTCCACGTATAGTTTTCCCCCGCTATAAAAGGCACACTATAAGTTACGGTTTGATTGACGCAAGGCGTTGTGTTGCCGGTGATTACAGGTGTTGTCAAAGCCGTTACAACTAACGTAAATGGCAAAGATTGGCAGAAAGGTGAATTAATCATGGTCTGTGTTACAGAAATACTGTAAGGTCCGGAAGAAGCCCATTGTACATTCACAGAACTGCCTGTTGTAGCGCTTAATGTTCCGTTAACAACTGACCAGGTAAATGTTCCGGCAGGGGGAGTAGCAACGGCCGTATAGGTATAATTGCCGTTAGGACACACAAAATTCGGACCTATAATAGCAGTAGGTGCAGGTGGGGCCGGTAAAACATCTACTGTTAAAAAGGCGGTGTCGTTGCAAAAAGCATTCGGAATAACCGAAGCAGCTTTTACCGTATAAGTACCGGGGCCATTGCTCCAAATATAATTTAAAGTAGGTGAATTGATAGCCACATTTGGTATCAGTACATTGGCAGGCGTAACAATATCCCAGTTACAAACTCCGGCCGGGAAACCAAAGGGCAATCCGCCGGCACTGAAACTGGAGGCACTATTTTCACAAGCCTCTTCAGGACCGGTAATTGCCAATTCAGGCCTGATAAGGACAGTTAAATTTCCGGATCCTCCGCAATCCAGATAGCAGTTATAATAGGTAACATTAATGGTTCCTACTGTGGGAAACATGAACCAATCGTCCCATTCTATGGTAATATCGTCGGTGCCCTGTCCGGCTAAAATGGTCCCTCCTGTAACCGTCCAGTTATATTCAGTTCCTCCACAAAAAGCGATGGGCAAAGAATAGGTTTCAATGGCTCCATAACAAACTAAAACCGGGCCTAAAATAGGTACTGTTGGTGAAATAATAGGCACTTGCACTACTGTAGGAATAGGACAGGTAGCACAGGGGGTTGATAAAGTAATGGTTCCAATAGGTCCGTTTCCCCAAACTACCCAGATAGAGTCGGGTGCAAAGTTTCCCCAACTCAAATGCCCTGTTACCGACCAATTGTAAGTACTGCAAATATGGTTGGTAGAATAACAGGCGGTATCCATCGGGCAAACCGTTGACACACATTCGATGTCCGGCGAAGAGCCGGGAGTTACAACAACCTGCACGGAAGCGGTATCGGTACAATAACAACTGTTCCTGACTATTAGGGTAGCGGTATAAGTTCCGGGTGTTGTATAAGGATGGGTTACAATCGGATTGGTACTTGTCAGCAAAGGACTGGAATCGCCGAAATTCCATTGTGCCCAGTTAAAGCCGGTAGAAGTATTTAAAAAAGATACGGCCTGTCCCTGACATATTGTAACAGTACCGGCGATGGTTGCAGGAAGTGTATTAAAAGAAGCAACCGGTGAAGGAATGACATGAATACAAAGTTTGGTAGAATCAACACACCCAAACTGGTTCACTTCAACAACTTTTACATAGCTATTGCCAACAGGTCCCCAAAGGACATCAATCTGATTTCCGTTTGGGTTGGTAAAGGTAATCAGGTCTGAGCCTCTGCCAACCGACCAGGTATAGGTACTTCCCGGATTAAATATCGTATAATAGCTTAAAGTAGAAAAGGCGCACGCATCTACACAAAGATCGGGAGGTGAATCATTTCCTGCCGGATCTCCTGAAGTAGAACCTCCCAAATTACAATTTGGCAGAGGTGGAGGGATAATTATAGGAGTTGGTTTTGGGTTTATGGTTAAATTTAAAGTAGCTGTGGTACTGCCGATTTGAGCGACATTAATAGAAGCTGTTCCGGGCAGTCCCCAGCAAATGTTTACGGTTGAGCCGGTTTGATTGGCAGGCGTTCCACCTGTGATAGTCCAGTTATAGGGATTAGTATTACCGCCAGAAACGGTGTACGTATAACAATTGCCGGTACAAACAGGGGTAGTTCCGCTGATTGTCAATTGGGCAAGTGCCACTTGTGCGCTGCTAAATAGCAGTAAAACCAACAACCCGACAAATAAAAGTACTTGTTTTTTCATGGTGTTGGAATTAAGAAGTGAATAAGAAACAAAATAGCTTGTTAATTATTAGAAAGGTAATAGTATCTTTCCGTTATTGCGCCGCTTTACCTATGTTTTTTTTAACTTTTTGTAACAATTTGTTAACTTTGTAATTACATGACATATCAGTTTAACGTCGAAGTCAATTTTTTAAACTCATCCCTCAGAAATTTATGTACAATTATTTTTCTCAACTTAAAGATTTCTGTTTCCCGGTTTTGCTTTTGGTTTTTCAGTTTGTATCAGGTCAGTCAAATACAATAACGGTAAATACTTTTTCCGAAGAGCATATTAATTTTGGTGCGGAAAATAATAGGGTGGTTACTGAAACATTTACCTTTCCTGATGACAATATTTCTTTTAGCCAAATTCTGATGCACTTTACACTTGGCTGCCCTTCGGGAGGTTGTGATCCATGGGACAGGTATGGCGATATTAAAGTCATCCATCCAACCGGTTTGATGGATAGCACCATAGCAGAAATTGATACAATATTTGATGCTTCCGGTAATATTTTACAAATTGACACCCTTTTCAATCCCCCGTTTGAAATAACTGAGGCTTTTGAAATATTCAGATTTATTACGCCATACGGAGGTTCTTTTGGTGCAAACTGGAGTTGGTTGTGGACAACAGACGTAACAGATTATCGCATTTTGCTGGCAAATCAGGTTACCCTTCAGGCATATATAGATACCTGGGTAAATCCTGGTTGGGAAGTCAGTATTTCTTTTGAAATGATAGAAGGAACTCCTGAAATAGAAGCCTATAAAATTGTCAATCTTTGGAATTACGGGTACTTGTCTTATGGCAATGTAAACAGTCCGATAGAAAACTACCTGCCTCCAATCGGGTTGAATGCCGATAATGATGCCCACCTTGCAAAAGTCAGAATTTATCAAACCGGACACGGGTTTGGATTTAGTGATAACGCTGCTGAGTTCTCACCTAAAACGCACCACCTTTTAGTGAATGGAACAGCAGAACAAGACTTCCCTAATTTTCTTTGGCGCGACGACTGCGCACTCAATCCTCTTTCGCCCCAAGCCGGAACCTGGCAGTATAACCGCGCCGGTTGGTGCCCGGGCGATGATGCAACGCCCTTTGATGCAGATATTTCTTTTTTGATTGAGGCGGGTGCTCCTTTCACACTCGATTACAACATGCAACCCTTTATCAACCTCTGTAGTCCCAATAACCCAAATTGTACAAGTGCAGACTGTGCAGGCGGTACCTGTACCGGAGGAGGGGAACCTTATTATATCCTTTCTTCTCAGTTGATTTATTACCGTGCAACTCCTCAGTTTGGCTTAGATGCTCAATTGGTCAATCTGAATGGATTGCCTGACATTTCCTGCCAAAATGAGTTTTCGCCCTCTGTCCGGCTTAGAAACAATGGCAGCGAAGTTTTAACCGATGTTGTGCTGCTTTACCGGTTGGATGAGGGTGAGTTCCAGTCTGTTATTTGGAACGGCAGCCTCGATTTTGCTCAGTCAGAGGCAATTGAATTTCCGGGAATCACGCTTTACGATGCGCAAAATCACACGTTTGAAGTTTTGATTGCTGTTGCCAATTCCGGCCTTGATGAAAACATTAACAACGACTTATTGCTAAAGTCATTTGCTTATGGCAATAACCAATTGACCTTAATGTTACAAACCGATAATTACGGCAGCGAAACTTCATGGGAAATTGTCAATCCGACTAATGGCAGTATTCTTCAATCCGGCAATGGTTTTGCAAGTTTAACGACCTATGAGGAAGCAATCTGTATTCCGAATGGTTGCTATCAGTTAATAGTCAAAGATTCTTATGGAGATGGGCTTCAAGCTCCAACAAACGGGAATTATCAGTTGTTGGACAATGCCGGCACAGTTTTGGCAAGTTTGCAACAGGTTAACTTTGGACTTCAGGAGGTAACCGATTTTTGTGTAGATTCAGAATTGCCTTTTCCTGTTTCTGTACATGAAACTATATACAATCCCGTTTCTATCCGGGTATTTCCAAATCCTGTTAAAGATTCCACAGCCCAGCTTTTAATAGAATTTACTGACCCGCAATCCGCCCTTTTGTCTGTTTACCATGTATCGGGAAAAGAAGTTTACCACAACATTTTACCGACCTCTGATTCACATCAAGTGACCCTGTCCTTGTCCGATTTTCCTGCAGGGTTATATTTTATTCAAGTCAAAAGTGATCAAGCAACAGCCACTGGTTGTTTAGTAAAGTGGTAAGCAATTTTTCAAACGAACAGGATTTTTCAAACGAACAGGTTTGATAACATCCGGTCTCTTTTTTGTGCTTAGCAATACACTTTTTTTAGAAACAAAAAAAACCTGCTGTCAGGCATATTTGCAAACAGCAGGTTTTTAAGTTAAACTATAAGAGTCAGATACTATGCTTCTCCTTCTTCTGCATCGTTGGTGCTAACCGGTAATTCTTCAACTTCTTTATTAGATTCAGTATCTTCGTGGTTAGTGCCTGTCTCGTTCAAAACTTCCTGATCAACCTCCGCAGTTTCTTCTATTTTAATTTCAGTTGCTGGTTCGGCTTTTGCAGGGGAGGAGGTTTGTTCTGATTTAACCTCTTCTTTAGCCTGTGTCAACATTTTAAGCTTATGTTTTAAGTCATCAACTTCATTTTTCAATTTTTCGATTTTGTTTCTTACTTCTTTGAGTAAAGGATTATCGGGTTTGGCATTGGTAAAAAAGCCAAGGTTATTTTCGTATTGAGCAATATCGTTTTGCAGTTCGGTAATCCGGTTTTTAATCGCTTGTTGTTCACTTTTTACCGCATTGTCCACATTACCCGAATGTGCGAGGCTTTCGACACGGCTTTTGAATTTCATGGCAATTCTTTGTTCACGCCCTAATTTCAATTTTTCATATTTTTCATCTAAAGCGGCACTGAATGTCTTTTGCAGGCGCTCTTTTTCCTTAATGGGAACGAACCCAATCTCTTTCCACTCTTTTCCGATTTCCTGTAACATTCTGAAGTTCTCATCGCGGTCTTCTACAAATTCATAGGCTTCTACTTTAGCAATGAGGGCAAGCTTTTTTTCAAGGTTTTCTTGTTCAGAATTTCCCCGGCTGCTAAAATGTTCTTTTTTTGCTTCAAAGAATCTATCACAGGCACTTCTAAACCTATCCCACAACTTGCGTTCTTCGCTTGGTTTTGCTGGCCCAACTTCTTTCCATTCCTTTTGCAAATTGACCAAAGTATCGGTGGTATGTTTCCAGTCATGATCATGTTGCAGGGCTTCTGCTTTTTCGCACAGGGCTATTTTTTGGAGTTTGTTTTTTTCGCGTTCCTGATCAATGGATTTAAAAAACAACTGTTTTGCTTCAAAAAACTTATCACAGGTTTCACGGAATGTATGCCATAACTCCTCGTTTTGTTCAGAAGGCCCAATTTTTTTCCAGGCTTCCTGAACGCCAATAACCTGTTCTGTCTTGTCTTGAAGGTTTTTCAGCCCGGTAAGGTCGGTTTGGAGCAAAGCTTCAATCTGTTCTATCAGATTCTTTTTTGCGAGCAGATTTTCCTGTAGGTTAAGTTTGCGTTCTCCGTAATGTGTGCGGATTTTGGAATAAACTGCATCAATCACTTCCCGGTATTTCTGATTCACCTCATCTTTAACTTCATTGGCAACAGGCCCAATTCCTTTCCATTCATGCTGCAATTCCTTGACCAAGGCTTCAATTTCGGGTATAGAATCCAACCCGGTCAACTGTTGCATTTTGTCTAAGATGATGTTTTTCCTTTCGAGATTGAGTTTAAAATCCAACTCTCTCATTTCTTTCATCAGGTTAACATTGTGATAGAACAAGTCCACCTGATAGCTGTGATTGAGTTGCATATCTTTATATCTGGGGTCATCAATATTGCCTAAAGACTTCCATGAGTCCTGAAGTGCATTGAATTGCTTAAAGGTTTCACCAATACCGGTTGCTCCGACTGAATGAGCTAATTGAGTCAGATTTTCTAAAATCTGTTTTTTTTCTGCCAGCTTTTGCTCTCGCCCTGCTGCCAGTTGTTTTTCATATTCCGCAACAATCGTTTCAGCCTGCTTGAGCAAATCTTCAAACTGGTCATCTAAGGGATCAGTTGGCGGATCAAATTTTGGCTTCTCTGGCGCTTCTGCAGAGATTTCAGTTTGCTGTGCTTCTGCTGTAACTTCATTGTCCTTCAACCGCTCTTTCCATTCGGTTTCAAATACTTCCCGCATTTGTGCAATCAAATTTCGCTTTGCGGTATTAAAATCGTTTCTGATTGTTTTGTATTGACTTCTCAATACCTGAGGATTGTTATCCTGAATAAGTTGCTCGAGACGTGCAATTGCAGTTTCTTTCATAATGCAGAACTTTAAAATTGTGTTAAAGTGGTAAGAACAAAACCAACGCACAAGGCGCAAATTTTTAAAAATGGATGCAAATATACAAAGATGTCTGTATTATCAGCCACTTTACAGTGATAATTTAAGAGAATTGAGTTCCTTTTTTGTGAAAACAGGGCCAAAAAGAAATTCACATTTAAAAATAACAGCGCAAATTATATTGGTTAATCTGATTAACTAAAATGGAAAAGTAGTTTTAAATCAGAGTCATGCTGAATAAACCAATGCTGTTTAACTTTTACCAAAGAGTAGGGAGCCTTTAGATTTGACTTCGCTTTACTTAAGAGGTATAGTCTAATATGTACCGAAAAAGGCAATTGAAAAACTCCAAGTTCATCAATATATATGAAAAATACTCAGCATCTATATGTTTTAATGTTGAACCAATGGACTTGCTAAGTAGGGCTTAAAAACAAAGGTAGAGGGGAAATATACTTTATTGAATAAGAATCTGCTTTGTTGCAATATTTTGATGGCTTTCAACTATCACAAAATAAACTCCGGCAGGATATGCGCTGATGTCGAGGGTAAGCCTTTGGGAAAGGTTGTTTCGAGATAATGTTTGCCCCAACATGTTTACCAATTTTACAACTGCGTCTTGTTGAAGTGGATGATTGGTTTCTATAGTAATACTTTGGCTTGCGGGGTTTGGAAACAACCGGTAAGATTGGTCAAAACTGACATCTTCTATGGAGGTACAATCTTCGATGACGACATCTAAACTTGCAGTGCCGATACACGAAGAAGTTTGGGCAGTAACAAATTGAGGATAAATTCCGGTTACTACCAAAATCAGGACAACAAACAAAGTTGAAATATCGCGTTTCATAAATGAATTTGTTTAAAATAGATAAAGTTAACTCTCTGCCTGAAAATTAATACCTGATGTTTTCCATACCAATGATACTTGAGTTGGGACGATACAGGTTAAAATCACCAACGGTTATAGAACCATCTAAATTAAAATCACCATCTAAATATTGGTTGGTTGCTCCGGTTGCGGCATATCCGTTGTAATCTGACAATGAAAAAACACCGTCGCTGTTAAAATCTCCTGCCAACATAGCATGATTACCGCCTCCCACATTGGCTAACTGACCGTTACCGCCAAGAACATTGGAGGGATTCGTAAACTGATAAGGGGTAGTATTGGGCAGAGAAACGGCGGTATTGCTCATAATTGCCAAATGATTTCTATGTCTGACCACCAATCTGTAAGAATTGTTAGTGATTATATTATTAAAATAAACTCCTGTAATAGTTTGGTTTGTTGCATAAGCAGGATCTACAATGCTTCCGTTGTTCAACAATAAGGCAGCCTTAGTTTCTATCAGGTTTGTGCCGGTTATGTCGTAAACCTCTAACAATACCCAATCTATCATCGAGGCAGGTTTTGAAGCAATACTTTCAGTACCGGAATAATTCCAGGGTGGACGGTTATAGGGTTGGTTCAATGGAATTAAGTTGAAAAAACCGGCCGGTACAACCATATTCCCTGTTCCATTATTATAAGGACCTTGTAAAAAAGCTGAAGCCTGTACCAACTCTCCGGTTACACAGGTATTAATAGTTACATTTAAAGTAGCAGTACCCACACAACTCGCTTGTCCTAACAATTTAGATCCTGACGACAAGACAAAGATAAAGCATATAAAAAGCGTAGCAATTGGTCTCATGTTGTATGATAAGGGTGGTTATAGAAGTTAAAAGGATTAAAAATCGGCGGTTATGCTTGTTTGTAAAATTCAGTTAAATGTTGTTTAAGTTTAGTTCGGTTCAAAAGTAGCTATTTTTTAACGAAAGTATATTGCCTGCCTCAAATTTACAGCAAATTTTGAATTTTTACTTCAGTAGGTACAAAGACCTCTGTTTTTTATCAATTGTTCAATTTTATCCGAATCAAAACCGGTTTAGTATCTTTAAAAATCTGAGTGAAGAATACAGTTTTTTTAAAAAAAGGTACTTGTTACAACATAGTTTAAGTTGTATTTCCAATTTGTTATATCATAGTATAAGACCTCTAATCCTGGTTTTTTATTCCCATTTTGACCAAAATACTATCTGTATTTATTTTTACAAAGATTGAGGGTTGTACATGACAGAAATCGAATTGCCAATTTCAATGAATTAAAGAATACATATCCGTTTAATGTCAGTGATTTAGAGGGTATTTATTTTTGATTATATTTCAACACTATTTGTTCGATAGACTCAATGTCATACTCGGCTTTTTTGATGTCTTTTTCTTTCCAAACACTATTTTCTTTGCTTACTTTTTTATAGCGGATTGGAGGAACAGCAACAATCTGATCACATTCAAAACAAAGAGAAAGGTGCCCCACAATACTATCAGTCGAATTGAAAAGCACTATGCCGTGTCTTGGAATAAAGCATTTACTCAAACCTTTGGCAACCAAATCACTGCTTTGATTGAGTATTTCGACTATGTTTTGTATATCATAAGGTTCTAACTCGCTTGAAAAAGTTGCTTTTGGATTGATAGCTTCCTGAACCATAATGGAAGTTTCAGGAAGGTTTGTTTCGTTTTCAGCAGGGTAGGTTTCGTTAAAGGTATATAAGTCTGCACGTTGATATTCTGTATAAGGCCAAGAACTCTTACCGGTGCTAAAATGAATGTTTTTACTGCTGCTACAACCAAGCAAAACAAACAAAATGATGAGTCGAAAGGAATAGGTAGTTGAAGATTGCAGGTTCATAGGCGTAAAGTTTTGAAGGGACAATAAAATCGCGATGGCAAAATCGAACTATATATTAAAAACCGACCTGAAACATTAGTCTGACCAATTGATGGATTTTTTGAGCGCTAAGAAAAACCGGATTGCCTTCTCCATCCGGTATATCTAAAAATGTTCTTCGGGGAGCATTGTCATATAAAATCCTGAACTGCAATTCAAATGAGGCTTGTTTGTTCATTTTTTCTGACAATTTAATATTCAGGTTGGTTTGCAAATCTATTCTGTAATCAACTGCTTTACTGACGATCCCGTTTTTAGATTCTTCGCTGTACCACTCCCAAGGCATTGGCATTTTGAAAAAAGGTCTGATTTTTAATGTAAAATAGTCATTTGGTTTCAGATCAAGAGTTGGACGTATTTCCCATCTTAGGAATTGAGAAGCATTAAAAGAGTGATAAAAATATTGGGTACCGAATGCCGTAGATATTGTATCGGCGGCAAAGCCTTTTTCTGTTTCAAATATCAATCCTGCAAGTAAAGCAGCTCTGAATTTGTTGTATTTTTTTCTGACAGCAACCTTGGCTAATTGTTGGGATTGGTGAATTTGTGATTCTTCATTGCTCGCTGAGTTATTTCGTTTAAAGCGAAGACAATCACCGTCAACACACATAGTCAGACTATCAGTTCCTTTTTGAGGTGGGGTTATTCTAAGCTTTGAGATTTGGCGAAGTTCGTCTTTACCGTTTTTGGTCAATTTTTTAGACCAATGTGCTAAGATGATGCCCCCTCCCAATTCGTAACGTTGTTCTATTCCTAAAAACTCGTCCGAAAACCGGCTCATCACAGCGTAGTCTTCTAAAAATAGGCTGTCGCCAACCATAAGCGTATGGTCATATGTCATAAAAATATTGGAGACGTTTTCGGTAAATACCCCGTTGCTGATAACGATGCCGACATCGTTGGTAAATTCAAACTTGTCGGGATAATATCCTCTGTAAACAGAAATTCCACCATTGATTTTATATAAAGAAGCAATATCTGTTTTGTCCCCGGCAAAACCAAAGCGGGCATTGCCATTAAATCGTTTTTCCCTTTGTTCTAACGCCTTTAAATATTTGATTAACTGATTTGCCTCAAGGGAAAACAATTGGTGTTTTATACCGACTAAAGAATCACTAACTTTAAATTCTGCAAATTCGTCTTTAATGTCTGAAACATCTTGTCCGTTGACAGAACTCAAAGTCCAAAAAAAGAAAAAAGCCAACCAAATTACAGAGCTAAACAGATTCAGGGTTTTACAAAATCCTGAACTCAAAAGTTTAAATAAAAAAGCTAACTGTGTTTTCATGTTCAGGAGGTCTGAAAAATGGTAATTCAATCTGATAAATATCCGAAACTGCTGCTAATAAATAAGCAATATTTGGGCCAGATATTTAATTCAGATAAGATTTCAACAACTTACTCCGGGACGTTCTTCGCAAACGCCGGATAGCTCTTTCCTTAACTTGTCTGACACGTTCTTTTGAGATTTCAAATTTTTCTGCAATTTCTTCCAAATCCATAGGAGCCGTATCACCTAAACCGTAAAAACAAATCAGGATTCCTTTTTCCCGGTCTGTCAAATAATTCAGGGCTTCTACAATTTCATTTTTTAATGATTCCACGTTAAAAATTGCATCGGCTCCTGCTTCATTTTCAGACACTAACATATCTGATAAAGAATCAGAATCGCTGTTTTCGTCGTCTAAAGAAACATCTATTGAGACATGTTTGCTTCCAATTTTCATCAGTTCCGGAATATCTTTTTCAGACAATCCGGTCATTTGTGACAATTCATCTACAGTGGGGTCGCGTTCATAATCCTGTAAAAATTGCAACAAGGCTTTGTTGATTTTTTGGTATGCATCTATTTTATTGCCGGGTAAACGGATAATTCTTGAATGTTCTACCAATGCCTGAATAATTGCCTGCCTTATCCACCATACCGCATAAGAGATAAATTTAAACCCCCTGGTTTCGTCGTAACGTCTCGCTGCTTTCATTAGTCCAAGGTTCCCTTCGTTGATTACATCAATCAATTGCATCCCGTTATGCTGATAATGTTTGGCAACAGACACCACAAATCTCAAGTTACCTTTTATCAGCTTATCTAATGCTTTTTCGTCTCCTTGACGTATAAGGCGGGCAAGTTCAATCTCCTCTTCAAGGGTAAGCATTTTTTCTTTTGAAATCTCCTGTAAATATTTCTCTAATGCAGGACTTTCGCGGTTTGTAATGTTGTGATTGATCTTAAATTGCCTCATAAGGGTCTTTTCTCAAATTTGTTGGTTGGAATATACATTTCTTAAAAAATGATACGCAGTTAATCAAAAACCGAAGGTAGTAACATTTAACGGAAAACAAATAACAGTATTCCAAAAAAAAAGACTCTGTATGTTTCTTGCTAAGACCAAATTTAATTTGCATTCCAAAATATCATTTAAATTTAACTGATTCCAAGACTTTGAAGAGTTAATTAAATATTGGTGAAGCCGGAATCAAACAAAAGTCAGTGAGCGGAACAAGACCTTATTCTACAATAAATATTTTTTCAGAACTTCCGTCACTATAGATTTTTATTAGTGGGGTGTTTGGTTTTATAGAAGTCTCCCGACCAAAAAAATCAATGATTTTGATGAGCTTCTTTTCTGCAACGACCTGCTGAATATCAGGAATATTGGTTGTTAAACATTCAGGAGCTATCCCGTTCGTGGAATTTAAGGTCAGTGCATAATTATATAGTTCATCACAAATATAGAGTGCATCGCCTTCTCCATTTGTCAAAACACAAACCCCAATTTTATTTACAGGGTCTAAGTACAATTCGGTGGATACTCCCATTTCTCCGCCATTATGTCCCCACAACCATGTAGTTCCGGAATCATGGTAAAGTTCTTCCTGATACCAGTTCAAACCCTGATATTGATCTATAGCAGGTATCTGTGGCGACCACATCTGATTTATTGAGGAAGCACTTAGAATGGAGTTAGCACCAAATGTTCCTCCGTTCAGATAGGCGATCATAAATTTCGCCAAATCTGTAACATTGCTTCTTAACTGACCATCAGGATAATCTGCAAATCCATAATGCGGGTAGGGAACATAACTGCCACCTGTATATTGATAGGGTCTTGCCACTTCTGCGGAGTCGAATTCTGAAAAAAACCAGGATGTTTTATTCATGCAAAGCTTATCGAAAATATGGAGGTTGCAATATTGGTCAAAAGGCATACCACTTGCTAATTCGACTAAATATCCATTCAAAGCTGTTCCCATATTTGAATACTCAAAGATACTTCCGGGGGCATTTGGTAAAAAATTTGCACCGGGTTCATAATCAATTCCGATTGTAGAAAAATATCGGTGCATACAATCTGCTAAACTGATAGTCGGGTCAGGGTTATCGTAATAGGTTTCCATGACCGTATAATTATCCCTAATTGAAGAGGTATGAGTCATCAGGTGTCTGAACGTAACAGGATTTCCTGAAAATCCCGGTATTGATAAAGTCCAGGGCAAATATAAATTGACATCCTCGTCTAAATCAATCACATTGTTCTCAAACAACTGCATAGCCGCTGTTCCCGTAAATACTTTTGAGACCGAGGCCAATAAAAAAACGGTAGAATCGCTGACCGGAACTGCGTTTTCAACATCCGCAAATCCATACGACTGAATCCATACAATTTTGTTGTCTTTTACGATTACGGTAGAGGCACCCGGAAAACGTTCAAAATTCATTTCATCTAAAATATACTCGTCAAGTGCCGGATTAGGATTTGGATTTGTTTGCCCATTAACACTCGCAACAGTTAAAAAGGCTAAAAACAAATTCCAGATAAATTTGGAAACCTTTTGTTTCATTTGGCTTTGCTTTACTGTCATACGCTTTTATTGATAGAGAAAAAATTTTTGAAAAATTTTTCTGATTACAAAAACTCGAATGTACAAAGCTTTTTTATTTCAAAACCAACCTGAGAATTTTTCCGCAAGTTTGTCAACAGAACGATATATTTAAGGCAATGGTCAAAATTGTTTTTTGATTTGAAATAAGATGGTTATAGATAACCCCTAACTATTAATCAAAGGAAAATCTCAAACAGACACCCGGAACTTTGCTAAACCTATAGGTTAACAACATACACTTTCCTGAAACACTCTCCAAGTTAATAAAGCTATAGATTGTAATGTATAATGGCTATGATGAACACAATTACCCGAAAATTAAAACAGTTCCGTAATTATACGGAAATGAAAAACAATTTAGCCTTGATTTAGTAATTGTGTTATTAATTTTATCTTTGTCATTTTAAAACCGAGTCATAGTTATGTCAAAGGCACTATATATACCTGTAAAAGAGAGTTTTGAGGAAATAAGGAAACTACTTCGTCCGTCACCTGCGATGATTCGTTTACGGCTGTTGATGTTGATAGAGATGAAGAAGGTCGGAGAAAAAGGTATTACGAAGCAGCAGTTAATGGAACGAGTAGGGGTATGGGGTCAAAGTATTAACACATGGCGTAAAAATTATAGAACAGGGGGAATAGAAGCCTTGCTTCACAATGGCAGAAAAGGAAAAACAGGCAGACACTCGGTGTTTACGCAAGAAGAACAAGATAGAATAGAAGAGAAGTTAAAGGATCCTAATAATGGTTTGGCGGGGTATATAGAGTTGCAGCAATGGGTAGAGCAGGAATTTAAAAAGGAAGTTAAGTATAACACGCTACTAAAATATGCGGGCAGGAAATTTGGCAGCAAAGTGAAGGCAGCACGCAAAAGTCATGTGAAAAAGGATATGGAGGCTGTAGTTTTTTTTAAAAACTTTAGTTCAAAAATAGCGGAAATAGCGTTGTCTGTTCCGCCATGCTATGACAGCATAAATTTATACTTTCAGGACGAGAGCCGCTTTGGTCTGCATACCAGGCACGGGAGGGGATTGACCGCCAAAGGCATACAGCCGGTTTGCAATTTCCAGCAGGTGTTTCAATACACTTATCTTTTCGGAGCATTTTCTCCCGTAACCAGGATCAGTTTCAGTTGGAAATGCCTTGTTGCAGTGCAAATACCTTTCAGGTGTTTCTCCATGAATTTTCCCTTCAAACTCCTGCTGAATACAAAATCATTGTTTTAGACAACGGGGCTTTCCACAAGGCAAAAAGCTCAAAATACCCGAAAATATTTTTCTTGTCTTTCTGCCTCCTTACAGTCCCGAACTCAATCCAGCTGAAAAAATATGGCACCACATCAAAAGAAAGTTCACCAACAAACACTTCACAAGCCTTGAACTAATCAGCAACTTCTTTACTGAAACAATAAATAACATTACACCGGATATGGTAAAATCTATCTGTAGTTACCAATATATCTGCTTAAATACCTTTTGGGCTGTTTAAAATGTCATTTCCGTATTACATACTGTTTTGATCCTGTGGAAAAGTGGAGAGGTAATTTTCAAGATTTTCATAGGTCAAAGCAATTCCTTCCTTAAATCCTTTTTCAATCATCATCTCTAATATGGACAGAGACTTGTATTTTATGGTGATGCTTACTGTAGTTATGCTCTGAGATTCTTTAAAATCAAGGTTATTTTCAGAACCATAAAATTCGGGGTTGATATGCTCATCCTGGTCAGTAAAGCCGGAAATGTATTTCAAATTTGTCATGGGCGAAATTGAAATAAAGTCCTGTACTGACCAAAACTCTTGTCCATCGGGACCAACCATTGCATAAAGTCTTCTGCCTCCCACTTTGAAATCCATATATTTGGTTCTTGCCACCCAGGGTGAAGGGGCACCCCACTTATCAAGGATTTCTTTTTTGGTAAAAGCATCCCAAACTGATGAAAGCCCGGCATTAAATTCTCTTTTTATAAAAATAGTGTTTGTTGATTTGTCAACGGTAAAATCAAACAATAAATCAGTTTTCATTTTTCTGAATTTTTAATGGTTATTAAAAGTTGATCAAGTTGACTAAAGCGATCCTCCCAAATTTTTCGATATTGTTCTAACCACTTGTCAATTTCTTTCATTTTTTCAATTTCAAGGGAATAGTAAATCTCTCTTCCTTGCTGTTCTTGCCTGACTAATTCACATTCGGTAAGAATTCGCAAATGTTTTGATACTGCCTGCCTTGAAGTGTTGAAGTTGTCGGCTATGGCATTAGGTGTCATTGCTTGCAAAGCTATTAAAGCTATGATTGCACGCCTTGTCGGATCAGCGATTGCCTGAAAAATGTCTCTTCTCATTTGTAAATATATTTATTGTGAAGCCAATTGGTTGCAAATATACGCAACCTTTTGGTTTCGCAATGTTTTTCACCAATTTTTTTAAAAAAATCTAAAAAAATGGTTTTGATTTGTGATAAGAGAAAGCGGGGTTAAAACAATCCCAAATGTCAGGATCGTAAAATAAAAATACCATCCATGAAGCAGATCTAAGCCTGGTATTTTAGCAAAAAGAATTGACTGTATCTTAAAGCTTAAAATGGTAACAAAAAGACTTTTTAACACAATTTTCGAACTCATTTCTTTTTTTTAATGCTATTTTCCATCACCCGGAATTTCACAATTCTTTCAATCAATTCATAAGGAATTGGTTCATCGAGTGGAAACTGAACAGAACCTTTTCCCTGTTTAAATTTTGATAGCTCTTCTTTAAATTCGCTATGTCCTGTTGGAGTTGCATAAAATCCTATGTGATTTTTATAAGCTGCAAAATAAACTAAGGGCTTTTTATTGGTCTTGTATGCAGGCATTCCATAAGCAATCAGCTCTTCTGCATCAATGGCATTTTCTTTAATCAGTGTTCTGATTTTTATCAAAATATCTTGTACTTCTTCCGGGAATTGTGAAATGTAATTTTCTATTTCATTCATTTTTAACTTTGAGTATCAAGGGTTTAAAAAACTTGGGTATAATATCTGATACAATAGAAAAAATCAGATTTCCGTAATATAGTGCTTGATTGTTTTTACAAGCCTGACAGATTGCAGAACAAACAGCTACTACTCAGAATAAACTCACTTTTTAGGAAAAAAAAGTAAATTAAAACTTAGAAGTTTGACATTTTTGCCAATAAAATTGCAATTTTATTAAAGGGAATTGCTTTTTTAAGGATTTTTGAAACAAGATTTGGGGCAATTCTTACTTTAAAAACATCGGAAATTGCAATCTGAAAGATTTTAATTCACTTTTTAAGGAATAATATTGCTTTTTGGGGCTTTAAAATTGTTTTTTAAAAAAGGAAAATTATAATTTTATTGGTGAATGAAGAAAGAAATGAACCATTTCTTATTTCATTTTTAATTTTAATTGACTTAAAATTGGGCTTTTTGAAGCAAACAAAGATTGACTTTGAGGGTTGGTTGTTCTTTTTCCTTAATTTTTTCTTTACAAAACCAATCGTTGTCTTATTAATTTGCAGTCATCTGGTTTTACCTGCATTTCGGTTTTATTAAATTCAGGACGAAATGCAAAAAATGCAAATCTAAGTTTTTCACTTTAAAAAAGACCAACCAAACCTTGATAAGGAGAATAAGTATATCTTTTTATATCGTCTGTTTGAACAAAGGGTTCTTCTTTGTTGAACAGATTTTGAAGCAGATTTATCAGATGATTTTCAAATGCCATTAGCAGTTCGTTAGAGATTAACTCACCGTTTCGAAGGTAAACAATACCTTCGTTCATTTTTTTAAGGGCGTATATCCCCACTTTTAACCGTACATTCCGGTTTTGTTGAACCCAAAACAAATAGGCATACAAATAAGCCTGAAACCCGGTTTTCAGGTCGGGGTTCGTAAAATAACCATCTAAATAGGTTGACAGATCCGATTTCAAAGCATTGGCTCTTTGAAGTGTAACATTTCCGGTTTTATAGTCCAAAATTCTGAAAGCTTCGCCATCGGGCAGCAAAATTTTATCTAAACGGTCAATCGAGCCGCTGATAACCACCTCTTTTCCGTTTCCGATTGGCAAAACATGGGTATAATCTTTGGTTTCTAATCCTACAATTTTGAGGGGGGTGTCCTGTAAATCATTTTCTAATACCTTGATGACTAATCGTTTAAGTATTCGTTTCATCAACAGGTTTTTGCCTTCCGTGTGGTGGCTAAACTGATTGTCTTTAAAAGCGCGGTTCAAGGCTCTTGAAATCAAAAGGTCGTTATTCAACAACAGATGAATGATATCAGAGGTTATATTATTGTCAATATAAGGCTGATACAACAGTTCAATGGTTTTGTGCAAAACGTTTCCAAAGATCAGATTGTTGATTTCTTCGTTCAGGTTCTGAATTTCATAGAGTTGAGCTACATATTTCAGATAAAACTGAACCGGACAATTGATATAAGTACTCAGCGCAGTAGGCGACAATTTAGCCTGAGATACGTTTCCGGAAGATGTTCCATGGAACAGATACCTGTTTAGCTTTTCCATCACCGCTTCAGACTTGGGTACTGAGATCAAATTGCGTTCTTTGGTAAGTACCAAAGGGGTTGAAACAATATAGTTGTGAATCGTTACTTTTTTGTTTGGAATTAAACTTAATTCCTGTTCCAACTGGAGTAAATACCTGCTTTTATCTCCCCCGCCCATTCCACTGACTTCGGTATTGTAAAACAGATAAACGTTTTTACTGCGTTGGAGGAGATGATAAAAATGATAGGCAAAAATGGAATCCTGATCCAAAAAGGTAGGTAGGTGAAATCCTCTTCTAAGATTGAAAGGAATGAAGGTCATGTTTGATTTTGAGGAAGGAATAATGCCTTCGTTCAAACCGAGAACAAACAGATTGTCAAAATCTAAGGTTCGGGTTTCGAGAAACCCCATAATTTGCAATCCTCTCAAAGGTTCGCCGGTGAAAGGGAGGGTTACGGTTTGAATAATTTCGCGAAAAATTTTCCAAAAAGTATCAATACTAATTAGCTGCCTGTATTTTAGTAAAGTTTCTTCCAGAACGTTGAGGTTAAGGAGGAGGTGGTAAATAAATTCCATTTCCATAAACTCCGGTGTATCCGGATTTGCCGTCAAATCTTCCGAGTCAACTTCTTGGGTTTTCAGGTTTTCATTTTCTTTTTCTGCCAAATTCTTTTTATTTTTTATGTGGCTAAAAAGCGCATTCAAAACCTCTTTAAATATAGCGATTAATTGTAAAAAATCATCGGCTTTAGAGAACAAGGTTTTAAGAATAGCCGGAAATCTTTCTTCTGTTTCTTTTTTGGATTCTTTTTCTGAAGTTGATTCTTTGGCAACATTTGAAGTAATTTCTTTAGTAATTTTAAAATTATAGATATAGATGAGGTTGTATTTGTTGATATATTTGATAAAGCCTTCAATGCCGTTGGGATTAAACTGTTTGATGAACGGGTTTTGGAGCAACTGCAAAACAAACTTGCTGTAAAATAAGGTTACTTGTTCCGGGAGATAAATTTTTTGGATATATTTTTCCTTTTCTGTTTCCTGATCGGGTTCGTCATCCGTTATTTTTGATTCTTTGGTAGTTTGTGTGTCGTCAGATGGTTTGAGTGATGGGTCTTGTCTTGTGTTTTGCAGTTGAACAATGGTTTCAAGCAGTATGTATAGTGGTGTATCGCGCAAAGGATAACCCATCGTTATGTTTACCGCTTCCACATTGGGCGGAATTGCGTAAAGCATGGGAAATAACATCCCTTCATCACCCAACACAACAGCAGAATCGGGCAATGAAATACTTCTTTCTTTAATCAATTTTTCCAAAACCTCTCCGACATATTTGGCCTGGCCTACTCTTAGCGGAACGCCGATGGTATGAATTGTTAAATCGTTTTGAACAAAATCGGTTTTGGCAGTCCAGTTGTGAGCCGGATGGTTTTTCCAGATCTCAAAATACCTGCGGGCAAAAGTACCTGCTTCCTGCGGCGATCTGGCTTGCATGTAATAATCATCTGTATCCCAATAAACAGTTGTGTTGTAATGTTCAGAAATAAACTCAACGATTCCTTTTTCAGCAGTGGTTAATGCGTTAAAGCCGGCCCAAACAATTTTGGAATAAGGCAGCGTTAATCGCCCTTCACGGAGGTTTTCCAACACCATGCGTTGAGCCAACCCTTCATAGGCGGCATGATTTTGGGCTAAAGATTCCTGAAAATCGGCATAAACCTTACCCAATACTTCCCAGATACGGATAAAATCTTCTTCCACCTCTGAGTTTTTCGGTTTCTTCAAAACGACCCAAAATTGTTCTAAAAAAGCTAACTGTTCTTTCGTCAGTGCAAATTTTTCTTCAATGTCTTTGATGTCTTTTAAGTTGGTAAACAATTTTGCTGCGTCCACCATATATTTATCAATATCATCAAAGTCTTTTAAAATGATTTGTCCCCACGGATAAAAGGTGTCAAATTTGACAGTTGGTTCGTAGTTTTTGTAAATATTATATAATTCGAAAACCAAGGTAACCGGATTTAAAATTACCCGACTGGTATGCAATTCTATAAACTCAACAATGCTCAGGACATAAGGCGACCAAAATTTTTTCCCTTTAAATCGTTGAGTCAGATATTTTTTAAAATATACTCCGGCGCGACGGGTTGGAAATATATAGCAATGATCTTTCAGGCAGCCCAAATCATCACCTTCGAGTTGAATGTCCTCAACAATTTTTTGTAAAAAAGGAAGATTAGGCATAGAATTAAAAGGTTAACTGAATTTGCAGTGTTCAAAACTGTGCGTATTTTAGCAAAATCAGATGAATTAGTCTATTTTTGCGCACAAAATACACAACATCGTTTAATAAAACAGATATGAGCGTTTTAGTCAATAAACATTCCAGAGTAATTGTACAGGGATTTACCGGCAAAGAAGGCAGTTTTCATGCCGAACAAATGATTGAATATGGCACCAACGTGGTAGGAGGAATTACTCCAGGAAAAGGAGGAACCACTCATTTAGATCTTCCGGTTTTTAACAATGTTTCTCAGGCTGTTCGTGAAGCAGGTGCCAATGTTTCCATCATATTTGTTCCGCCGGCTTTTGCCTCAGATGCAATAATGGAGGCTGCCGATGCCGGTATTGATGTTATTGTTGCCATTACCGAGGGTATTCCGGTTCAGGATATGATTATCGCCAAAGATTTTATTAGGAATAGAAAATGCAGGTTAATCGGGCCAAACTGTCCCGGAATTATTACTCCTGATGAAGCAAAAGTAGGTATTATGCCGGGCTTTATTCATCGAAAAGGAACCATTGGCATAGTTTCCCGCTCTGGTACGTTGACTTATGAAGCCGTTGATCAGGTAACCAAAGAAGGATTGGGTCAATCTACCTGTATCGGAATTGGCGGAGATCCGATTATTGGAACCACTACCAAAGATGCCGTTGAGTTGCTGATGAATGATCCTGAAACAGAAGCTATTGTAATGATCGGAGAAATTGGCGGAAACATGGAAGCAGATGCTGCAAGATGGGTAAAAGCCAACGGAACAAAACCGGTGATCGGGTTTATTGCAGGAAGAACAGCACCTGCCGGAAGAAGAATGGGACATGCAGGAGCGATTATTGGTGGAAAAGACGATACAGCCGCTGCAAAAATGAAAATTATGCAGGAATGTGGAATACATGTGGTCGAATCTCCTGCATTTATAGGGCATACAGTTGCCAAAGTTTTGATAGGGTAATTTTATCTGTTTCCACTTATTTTATACTCTATCAATCCATTTTAACATGAGTCTTTTATCCGGAAAAACAGCCTTAATAACCGGCGCTTCGAGAGGGATCGGAGAATCAATAGCCCGAAAATTTGCAGAAGAAGGAGCAAACATTGCTTTTACCTATCGAAGTTCTGTCGAAAGGGCAAATGTTTTGGCAGAAGCACTTAGTCTGAATGGAATCAAAGCAAAAGGATACCAATCTGATGCTTCCTCTTTTGAGGCAGCCACTCAGCTTGTTCAGGAAGTTTTGAACGAGTTTGGCAATATTGATATTTTGGTCAATAATGCAGGTATTGCCCGGGACAACCTTTTGTTGCGTATGACTGAACTTCAATGGGACGAGGTGATAAATAACAACCTGAAATCCATGTTCAATCTGACTAAACAGGTATTGCGCCCAATGCTTAAAAACAAATATGGCTCCATTATTAACATGAGTTCTATAATCGGAATGAGGGGTAATGCGGGTCAGGCAAACTATGCCGCCTCTAAGGCCGGTATTATCGGGTTCAGCAAATCGGTAGCTCAGGAGTTGGGTTCGCGAAACATCCGTTGTAATGTAATCGCTCCGGGTTTTATCGAAACTGAGATGACCGAAAATCTGGGAGGAGCCAATCGCGACGAGTTTTTAAAAAAAATCCCGTTAGGAAGGTTTGGACATCCCGATGAAGTGGCTAATGTTGCCGTTTTTTTAGCCTCAGATTTGTCGAGCTATGTTTCCGGTCAGGTCATCAGTGTTTGTGGGTCAATGAATACCTGAAAATACCGGTTTCGGGATACTGTTTTAACTTAAATAAGTGCGGGACAATTTCTCAAATTCCAATTATTTGGCTGAGGATTTTTTAATTTGTATCCTGCTAAC
Organism: Sphingobacteriales bacterium; assembly: GCA_016700115.1. Taxonomy (NCBI): domain Bacteria; kingdom Pseudomonadati; phylum Bacteroidota; class Sphingobacteriia; order Sphingobacteriales; species Sphingobacteriales bacterium. The sequence continues at coordinate 2,986,642 of CP064999.1, forward strand.
CGAAAACCCCCGAAATCAATTACCTTTGCACCGCCAAAAGCACCCCCTTTGGCTTTTTCATAATTTATCCTTGCCATACAATCCATGATTTCGGTTTCCAATTTATCTTTGCGTTACGGAAAACGCACTCTTTTTGATGAAGTTAATCTTAAATTTTCGGGCAATAACTGTTATGGTGTTATCGGAGCAAACGGAGCCGGTAAATCTACTTTTTTAAAAATACTTGCCGGAGATGTAGATGCCACTACCGGAAGTATTGAAATTAGCCCGGGAGAAAGAATGGCGGTGCTTCGTCAAAACCACTTTGAGTTTGATGAGTTTCCGGTTATCGAAACCGTTATTATGGGTTATAAAAAACTCTACGATGTAATCAAGGAAAAGGAAGCCTTGTATGCCAAAGAAGATTTTACGGAAGCGGACGGCTTAAGAGCAGGTGATTTGGAAGCGCAGTTTGCCGAAATGAACGGATGGGATGCTGAAAGCGATGCGGCAGAGCTGTTAAGCCATTTAGGTGTCAAAGAAGAAAATCATTACCGGTTGATGAAAGATTTAACCAACAATGAAAAGGTACGGGTTTTGTTGGCTCAGGCACTTTTTGGCAATCCCGATGTGTTGATTTTGGACGAGCCTACCAACGACCTTGACCTCGAAACCGCAATTTGGCTGGAAGATTTTTTAGCCGATTTTAAAAATACGGTGATTGTTGTTTCGCACGACCGTCATTTTTTAGACATGGTTTGTACACATATTTGTGATATAGATTTTGGTAAAATTCAGTTGTTTTCCGGAAACTATACCTTTTGGTATGAAATGAGTCAGTTGCTGCAACGGCAACAATCTCAAAAAAATAAAAAAGATGAGGTAAAAAGGCAAGAGTTGATGGAATTTATCCAACGGTTCAGTGCTAATGCTTCAAAGTCCAAGCAAGCCACAAGCCGTAAAAAGGCTCTGGAAAAACTCAACATAGATGAGTTGAAACAATCCAATCGCCGGTTTCCTGCCATATTTTTTAAACAAGAACGCGAAGCAGGTAAAACTATCCTCGAAGTGGATAAATTGGGATATACCACCCCCGAAGGAGAAGTATTGTTCAGCAATGTCAGTTTTCAAATGGGGCATGACGATAAAATCACAATCATTTCGAGAAACAGCCGTGCCTGTACTGCCTTTTATCAGGTATTAATGGGTGAAAAACAACCCACAGAAGGTAGTTTTAGATGGGGACAAACCATTAACCCCGCATATATTCCCAACGAAAACCACGAATACTTCCATGAGGTGGACCTTAACCTCGTTGATTGGCTTCGTCAGTATTCAACTGAAAAAGATGAGTCATTTATTCGTGGGTTCTTAGGACGCATGCTGTTTTCTGGCGAAGAAACCCAAAAAAGTGTATCCGTTCTTTCGGGGGGTGAAAAAGTTCGTTGTATGGTTTCAAGAGCAATGCTTCAGCAAGGCAATGTTTTGCTTTTGGATGAACCAACGAACCACCTTGATTTGGAAGCCATAACCGCATTCAATAGTGGGTTGAAAGAATTTGCAGGTATGGTATTGTTTACATCACGCGACCACGCATTCACCCAAACACTTGCAAACCGCGTCATTGAACTTACCCCTAAAGGAGGCATAGACAAACTGACCGAGTTTGACGAATACATCACCAATCCGGAGTTTAAAGTGTTGCGCGAAGAGATGTATTCCGTTTAGTTATGGATTTACACAAAGCAGCCGGTTATTTATAGATTTCTGCAATTTCTTTGGCCAAATTCAGGTAGTCTTTAGCTCCGTTACAATGAGGGTTATATTCAAAAATATCCCGATGAACAGAAGGGGCTTCGGCAAGTGCTACGTTTTCTCTGATACGGGTTTGCATAACTTTGCTACTCAGGTGTTTTTCGATTGTTTCGGCAACTTCGCGATTCAATATTTTTCTGCCATCATATTGAGTAATAAATACACCGCCCAACTGCAGGTTTTTATTCAGGCGTTTCTGAATTTTGGAAATCACTTCTGTCAGTTTTGCCAAACCCTGTAAAGCTAAATATTCGGCCTGTAATGGGATAAAAACACTGTTAGATGCCGCAAAAGCATTGATAGTCAACAGTCCTAATGATGGCGGTGTGTCAATCAATATAAATTCGTAATTGTTTTTGATGGGTTCAAGTTTTTCCCTCAAAATAAACTCTCTTCCGGGTTCAGCGCTCAGTTCAATTTCAGCTCCGGACAAATCGAGATTTGAAGGGATGATGTATAAATTGTGATCTACCCGTACCGGCACTAATCCATGGTTCCCGATCAGCGCACCATAAATATTGTATTCAGTTGCAGGAACTGATATACTTTGAGTTAGATTTGACTGTGGGTCTAAATCTATCATCAATACTTTTTTGCCTAATTTTTTTGCCAAAGCAACACCCACATTAACCGTTGAAGTTGTTTTGCCAACCCCTCCTTTATGATTGCTGAAAGAAATAATAACTGCCATAACCTTGCCCTGTATTAAATTTGGCGCAAAGTTGGTAAAAAAACAGCAATTTGACGATTGAAATTTAAAGGATAACAAACTTTAGTTGTACAGGGCTTGGTGTTTACCGATTAGGTTGGGCACCTTGGTTATTTGTCTTATCTCTGCGATTTTCTTTTCGAGGCCGAATAGATTAGTCCAAAATGAGGGGAATAACCAAGAACAGGATGAAAACTGTTTGCAAAATCTATTTTTAAATTTCCCAAATTCAGCCCTATTCCGAAAGTGCCGGTAAAAGGAGAAGTAGAAATTCCCGCCCGAAGCGATAATTTTTCAATAATGCGGTAATCTATTCCTGATTTAAACATCATCGGGGCATCTAAATTTTTCTCAGCTTCGACCGCAATAGTTAAAATTTCAGAAGGCAGATAAGTCAAGCCCCCTTTAACAATAGTGGGTAATCTGTCTTCTTCGAAATCGGTAAAACGCCAACGCAAAGGATTGTAGATATGAGCACCACCGACCAATTTGGGAAGAAAGACATACTGCGCTCCTATTCCAAAGGTAAAAGCATGGGCAGAACCATAATCTGCAATGGCAATTCCAACATAATCTAATTCTATCCCGATAGATAAGTCTTTAAATAGTTTTCTGCCATAAGCCAGATTGATATGCCTTTCATTGTACAGGCTGTTTCCAAAATAGGTAATACCCGAACCAAAAGTTCCGGCGTTTCTTTTTAACGGAAGAGCCAAAGCCACCGCAAACATACTCAGGTCTTTGAGCAAAAACCTGTTTTCAGCATAAATTCCTGCCGAAAAGTTGTTCAAACCTGCCAAACCTGCCTGATTTGAAAATACGGCATAAACATCGGTAAAAGTTACCGAAGTATTGCCCATTGCAGCTTGTTTCCCTCCTAAGGTTCTTTTATCATTCCCTGCAAAAACAGGTTGAAGATGATGACATAAACAACAAAAAACCAGAATGATTTGTAAAATTGGGTAATTTACTTTCATGTACAGCAAATTTAGTGGACAGCGACAAAACTACAACAAGTACCAAACAAAACAACCCCCTGCAACTTATAAAATAATTACAGGGGGTTGATTTAAGTATTAATACCGCATTAAATTTACACCGGAGAATTAGGAGCTGGAGGAGGAGGTGGTGGTGGAAGATATTTGTCTTTCAAATAGTCGTCATATTCGTCTGAATAAGTACCAACTCTGGAAATCATGGCCATTGCCTCGTCTTCATCCAATCCTTTTACTTCGCGAATCACTTTAATCCACAAAAAGTCATTGTGAATAGTAAATGCTACTCCATACAAAGAATGGTTGATTTTGAGCAATTCGTCTAAAAATTCACTTTTTTTGTCTGCAACTACATCAGTAACTTTCAACACCGGAGAAAGAACCTGAAAATATGCACGGCTTTCTTTTTCGATATGCCAAAGGTCAAGCCAAACTTTGGCCGAACCTTTTACCAAAGACCATTGCCCATCTTCAGTTCCTCTGGACGAAACTGCATCAACACCTAAACGGGTGATACAACTTTCGACCATGTCATAATAAACTTTCAAGTCTTCCATATTAAAACTAATTAAAGGTTTTGATTGCTGGTTAACGGTGCAAAATAGGTTGTTTTTTTTGAATCTGCCATGCTCTCGTAAGTTTTTTTTAATTTTTTTCTCTTTAATTCAAAAAACCATCATTGTTTTGTAACAATGAAGTACGAAACATTTTTTTTAAATAAAAATTGCAGTATTTTTATGGCTGATTTTCAGTGCAAGCATTGAATTTTAGACTTTAGTTTAAATCAGAATTTTGTAAATCATTTCAAACCATAAAATATCAATGATGAGAGGTAAAACTACCCGTTTTTTGGCGATTTTAGCTGTTTGGCTTTTCACCGGAAGTTTGGCTTTGGTTCTTGCTCAAAGTAATGTTTTTACTGATAGGGTTTATCCAACCTTACAGTCTAAATGTGCAGCAAGTTGCCATAACCCTTCAAATCTCACAGGAAATTTAGACATGACCGGAACACCGGAGCAAGTTCATGCAAAATTAGTCGGTGTAACTCCCGACAATGCTACTGCTGCCGGAAAAGGACACAAATTAGTATATCCCGGGCATCCCTATCGCAGCTTTTTGTTGCTTAAAGCTAACAATGGGTTAATTCACCAGCACGATGGTGGAATTCTTACTCCTGCAGAAGGCAGTTCTATGCCTCCTTACGGGGCAACTGAACAACCCATGACCAATGTGGAACTCGAAATGGTTCGCCAATGGATTTTCGCAGGCGCTCAGTTAAATCCTTCCGGTGGAGTGTCCGGCTATACGGTCAATCAACAGGTTATTATGGATTATTATGCTGATGGGGGTTTGCCTTTGTTAGACAGACCAACTCCACCTAATCCGGCCAATGGATTTCAAATTCACTTAGGCCCTCTTTTCTTAGAACCCAATCAGGAAGTGGAATATGACGTAAAATATGATTTAAACTTGCCTTCAAATTATGAGGTCAACCGGTTAAATCTTAAAATGAATGACGAGTCTCATCACTTCATTCTCTATAAATATGACAATCCAACCATTGCCGAAGAAACTTCCCACGGGTTACATCCTGTAAGTATTGTCAGTACTGCTATTGAACCGAGTAACACTTCTTTTGTTGCCGGTTGGCAAAACGATGTTGATATCCGTATGCCTGCGGGAACTGCTTTTTTCTGGGATGCCAATACTGTATTGAGCCTAAATTACCATATACGCAATTATAGTGGTGGTCTCATAATGCCGGCCGATCTCTATCTGAATGTACATACTCAACCAACGGGGACGGCTATTAAAGAAATGAAGTCCGATCTTATATTGTATAATGCGAGTACTATATGGCCTCCATCAGTCAGCGGGTTCTTTACATTGCCTCCGGGAGAATGGACTTTGACGGAAAACATAGATATAGGCCCTCAATGGAATTTATGGATGCTGACAACTCATACCCATAAATATGGAACAGATTATGACCTTTATGTACAAACTCCTCAAGGGAATAAAGGTGAAAAAATCTTTGAAGGATATATGGATTACACCTATTGCAATTGTGATATTGGGTACTATGATTGGGAACATCCACCCATTCGATATTATGAACCTTACTATCCTGTTGCTGCAGGAACCGGACTTGTTCAGGAAGCAAAATTCAACAATACTTCCGATGAATGGGTAACTTTTGGTTTGACGACCAACGATGAAATGATGTTGATTATGGTTCAATATACAGAAGGCGAACCTATTCCTTTTGTCGGAATTACCAATATTGCAAGTTCTTATTGTGTTGAGCAATCCGCAAATCTTAATCTTTATCCTGCCGGTGGAGTTTTGGCAGGACCTGGTGTTGTTGATGGCGTTTTTATACCTGCAGAGGCAGGAGTTGGCGAACATGATATCACTTACACCGCTGAAGGTTTGACTGCTACTTATACCATTACAGTAGTTCCTGCTCCCGAAGCCCCTGAAGTAACGTATAACGATGGTTATCTCGGAACTGATTCGGGTTACGACTCATATCAATGGTATTTTAACGACAACCCGATTTCAGGTGCTACAGGAATTTTCTATAGCCCTCAAGCTCCCGGTGAATATACGGTTGAAATCGTTATGAATGGTTGCTCAGTCGTTTCAGAGCCTTTTAACTTTAGCGTTGTTGGGATTGAAAACAACATTTCTGACGGTCAGCAGATTTATGTTTTTCCCAATCCTTATCAGAATCAGGTTAACATTTCTTATGTATTAGCACAAACTTCGACGGTTAAAGCCGAAGTTTTTAATACAGTAGGTCAATTGGTAACTACTCTGGTTGATGCTCAACAAGCACCGGCTCAATACACTTATATTTTCAGTGCTAAGGAAAAAGGGTTGGCTGCCGGAGTTTATATCGTAAAAATTACCATTGATGGCATTACTACAGTTAAAAAAATAGTTGAACAATAATCTACAAAAAGGTTTTTTCAACTAAATTTCTTGTTCATACAAGTTCAATTGACAAACATGCGCTAACCAAAACCTTGCGGGAAAATGGATGACAAATCAATCCCTTCCCGCAAGGTTTTTTTGTGTGTTGAATAGTTTCACATAGATTCAACTCCTGAAATCAACTAAATAAGTGACTTCCAAAAATATCTCTGATGAAAAAATCTCTTTCACCTTTTTTAAAAATAAATCGCTTTTCTGCGATTTTGATGACTGCTTTTTTATGCTTAAGTTCATTAACTTTTGCCCAAACAGGAACGTTCAACCGAGTTTATACTTTAATTCAAAACAACTGTGCGTCCTGTCATAGTGGTGTTGCCCCTTCAGGAGGGTTGAACTTAGGTGGAACTGCGAGTCAAGTACATACAAATCTTGTGAATGTAACTCCACAAAATAGTGCCGCCGCCGCAAAAGGACAAAAACTGATTATGCCCGGACATCCCTATAAAAGTTTTTTACTCCGTAAAATCGGCAACGGCTATGTACACGATTTGGATGGAGGTAATCTGGATTTAGAGGAAGGCGCACCTATGCCTTTTTATAGCATACCTCTTCAAAATCAGGATATTGAAATCATCAGACAATGGATTTATGCAGGCGCGCCTATCAATGGAACTATTGCTTCAGAAAATTTGGTGGACCAGTATTTTATGGAGGGCGGTTTTGAGCCTATAGATCGTCCTGCTCCTCCTCCGCCGGATAAAGGTTTTCAAATTCACCTTGGGCCTATTTTTGTCGCTTCTTTAGATGAAAAGGAATATTTGTTAAAATACAACCCGCAGTTAAGCAGTGCCATCGAAATCAAACGGATGGAAGCCTTTATGAACCAAAGTTCACATCATTTTATCCTTTACAAGTTTAATTCTACTTCAGCAGCTAATGGCGTTTCAAACGGTCTTAGAGAAGTTTCTTTGTTCGGTGAGAACCCCTTGTTAGGCAGTGGAACGAATTTGGTATCTGTTTGGCAATATTCTGACGATTTCAGATTGCCTGCCGGCACTGCTTATTTCTGGAATCAAAACACCATTCTCGATCTCAATTACCATATTCCAAACTACAGTGCCGGACTTGTTTTGCCTTCGGATGTTTATATAAATGTATATACACAACCAACAGGAACAGCAATTAAAGAAATGCAATCTGATTTGTTGATTTTTCAAAACCCAATTTTCTTTACCATTCCGCCGGGCACTCATGTTTTACAAGAACCTGTTTACAACCCACAGCAATGGAACATCTGGATGTTAAGCTCTCATACTCATAAATATGGAGTTGATTTTGATATTTACAGACAGTTAAGCGGAGGACCCGGAGAACAGCTTTTCGAAGGATATTATGACTATCAAAACTGCGGATGCGATTTGGGATTTTATGACTGGAGTCATCCTCCGGTCAGATATTTTGAACCCATGTACAATTTGCCATCCGGAGTAGGGCTTTATCACAGAGCGACCTATAACAATACTGGAAGTTCAGCAGTTTCAGTCGGGCTAACTACAGATAACGAAATGATGATTTCTATCATTCAATATACGACCGGAAGCCCGATCCCTTATGTTGATGTCAGTGCTTCCAGTTCTGTTTATTGTGTAGATGCTCCGGAAGTTGCACTTGAGTTTGCACCTGCTGATGGCGTTCTTGAAGGTCCCGGTATAACAGGTAATGTTTTTGTTCCGGCTGTTGCAGGGATAGGAACTCATACAATTACTTATACCTATGACGATATTACTGCAGAATTTGACATCACGGTAACCGAACCACTTGGTACAGAAACCATTGTTCAAAATGACAATGTTTTATCAATTCCATCTGATTACCAAACTTATCAGTGGTATATGAATGGAATCCCTGTTGACGGGGCTAACTCAAATACTTTTACTCCTTTGGTATCAGGGTCTTATAGCGTTACTTATACACTAAACAGTTGTACTGCCACTTCTGAGACTACTCAGTTTGTTATCAGCGGAATTACCCCTTCAGAACAAACCGGATTTAATTTCGAAGTTTATCCCAATCCAAGCAATTTCAACAATACTTACCTGACCTATCACTTACACTCTGAAGCTACAGTAAGTATAGAATTATATGATTTGTCGAGCCGGAAGATAGAAACAGTGTTAAGCCCTGTTTTACAATCTTCAGGAACCTATCAAACACCTTTGAGTTCATTAAAAAATATCCCAAATGGTGTTTATTTTATAAGAGTTAACATAAACTCGAACAGCATTACTAAAAAAATTGTTAAGCTATAAGCAAAATTTATTGCTATACTTGGGCAGCGGGCAATCTATTCAGGGTTGCCCGTTTTTTTTGTTCTATCTTCTTTTTGCCCTTAAAATTTTCGTTAAAAAGTCGTAGCATTGCCCTTATTTTTCTGGTGATTATTCATTTTTCAGGCTTTAGGTTAAATATTCATCACTCTATTTAAAATTATTGTACATGCACTTTAGATTTACTCCATTTTTATTGTTGCTATGGTTGAACTTTGAATGTTTATTTGCTCAAACTCCATCTGAGCCAAGCATTGAACAACAATTGGCAGCCTCTCAAAAATTTAATTTTTTCGCCCTCCCAACTCAAAGCAGTGATTTTATTAGAATGCCCTCCAGAGGTGCCAGCACAGATGTAGATGCAGTTTTTTATAATCTCGCCGGAACTGCTTTTTTACCTGAAGGGTTTCATATTTCAATTTCTAATCTGGCATTACGTCAGGAAACCTCAATCGAAAGTGATTACAAATATATGAACAGCATTCCGACTAAATTTGAGGGGTCGGTCAGCACGCCTGTTTTTCCGGCTTTATATGCTGTTTACCGCCGGAATAAATTATCCATTTCGGTTGGAGTTAATCCGACTGCCGGCGGTGGAGGTGCAGAGTTTAAAGGTTTGCCCGTTACCGAACGCAATATTGCCGATATTATACCAAACCTGCAAAATATTTTCGGGATGGCACAGGTAGATAGTCAGTACCGAAACATCAATGCTTACAATGTAGATTTTCGTTCGACCGGTGTTGCTTTTTTTGCCGGTGCTCAAATTGGGGGAGCTTATCGCTTCAATAAATACTTATCGGTTGCGGGAGGTGTTCGTTATGTTTTTGCCCGTATTTCTTCAGAAGGGCATACACGAGATTTAACTATTTTTCCGGATACTTACAACGACTGGATTAGTCCGGGAGAATATTGCAGATTTTTGACCACAACTGTCAGCCCTCTAAGTGCTGTCATTCTCAATGTTGCTGCCGACCAATTAGATGCCAATACCGGCAACAGGGAAATTGATGTTGTTCAAACCGGAAATGGTTTTACCCCTATGTTTGGTGTTCATGTTCAGCCTTTTGATGGGTTAGATATTGGCATCAAGTATGAATTCAATACGAATGTAGATATCACCACAAAAGTGAATGATGGAAAAGATGGAAGAGTTTTAAGCAATCCGGCAAGTGATCCGCTCTTTATAGACGGTTCAACTGTCAGGTCAGATTTGCCCGCTATTTTAGCCGGAGGAGTTGCCTATAAAATACTGAATAAAAAACTAACGGTTGCAGCCGGAGGTCGTTATGTGTTCAGTAAAAAAGCCAATTATAATGGAAGAGAAAAGCTGATTGAAAAGAACTACTATGAAATAGAAACAGCATTAGCGTATCATCTAAATCCCGATTTGACGATAAGCGGAGGATATACATTTGGTAACTGGAGTGTGATGCCGGCGTATCAAACCGATGTTGATTTTTGGACCAATAGCCACACTTTAGCAATTGGAGGGCAATATGCATTTTCTGAAAAAATTGAAATTAACTTAGGAGTTATGAGATCTGTTTTTGCAAAGGAATCTACCTCATATACCCATACACCTGTACCGGCTCCTGCTCCTTTTCCAAGTGTCGAGACTTCGACATTTACAAATACCTATAAACGGAATGCTCTTCTTTTTGCAATAGGAGTTGACATACATCTGAATCGCAAAAAGAGTTAAATTTCACAAAGCAGCGATTTTGGGTAACATAGCTGTTATTAAAGACGAAACGGCTTTGGAAGGATTGCTGCTAAACCGGCCTGTTGCACGATTTGCTAAAATTACGTTGACAGAAAGTGCTTGATGTCCGAGAAGACGGGAAAGCCCATAAATTGCTGCTGTTTCCATCTCAAAGTTAGTAACCCGATATCCTTGATGGTTAAACGCCTGCAAACGGGTTAAAATATCATTTATAGCAGGTTGCAGCCTTAATTGTCTTCCCTGAGGGCCATAAAACCCACCACAGGTTGCTGTGATTCCGCTAATCATCCCGTTACCAATTTTATCGAGCAACAAGCTACTGCCCTCGGTAAGATACGGGTGAACATCAGGGTTCAATAAAGGTAAAGCGTTAATGATTGCGGTTTCTTTTTTATTATTCGACAACTGATAGTAATGCAACAAACCTTCTAACCCTAAACCGTGGGTTGAAACAACAAAACTATCCACAGCAATTTCGGGATGCAAAGCACCTGATGTGCCCAGTCTTACAATGGTTAAAGGGGTAAGATTTGGTTTGATGATTCGGGTTTTTAAATCAATATTGACCAAAGCATCTAACTCGTTTAAAACAATATCAATATTATCGGTTCCTATTCCTGTTGAAATTACAGTCAGTCTTTTATTGCCAATTCTTCCGGTATGAGTGATAAATTCCCGTTTTTGAATACGGAATTCAATGGCATCAAAATATTTTGAAACCATCTCAACTCTGTCCGGATCACCAACGGTAATGATTACAGGGGCAATTTGTTCAGGGTGTAAATGAAGGTGGTAAATACTACCGTCATCGTTTAAAACTAACTCTGAGTTGGATATCATAACCGGTCAATTAAATTTAAAATAGAAGTTTTCCGGGTTATTGATCTTTGCTGTAAATGCGCTCAATTAAAACTTTTAAATCCTGAGCAACAGAAAACACCTCTTTCTTTTTACAATATACAATGTAGTCTGCCTGATCATAGTAATAATGACGCATCACTAACTGGTTTTCGACATAAGTCAGCAGTTGCTTCTTTTTGTTAAATCCTGCAATAAGCGGGCGATGTGCCATCAAAACGAACAATCTGTTTGTCAAAACATGAGGTGGTGTGTGCAACATGATTGTAGTACCTTGTTCTTTCATCCATTTCATGTTCAGATGAAAGCATGGGGTTCCGCCTCCTGTAGCAATGATAATATTACCGCTTGGGATTACACCATTTCGCAGGCAAACAGCTTCAATTTCTCTGAAATAACCTTCCCCATGTTCTCTGAATATTTCAGAAACAGAGCGTCCTTCAGCTTGTTCAACTAAAGTATCTGTATCCACAAACTGATAACCAAGCATACTTGCCAGCAATCTTCCCACAGATGTTTTACCTGCACCCATAAACCCGACTAAAAAAATACGGTTTCCATGAGCAGGTTTTTCTTTTTTCTTGTTCGTGCTTTTATCCATTTGATAGCCTTATCTATTTATACGAAATTCGGGGGTCTAACAAACCATAAAGTATGTCCACCAAAATATTGATAGCCACAAACAGCGAAGCTGTAAATAAAACTGCACCCATAGCAACAGGAAAATCGAGATTGTTAAGCGCATTGATGGTTAAATACCCTAACCCCTTATAATCAAATATGATTTCAACAAAATAAGCTCCTGCTAAAAGCCCTGCCAACCAACCTGAAATTGCTGTGATAACCGGATTAAGTGCATTTCGCAAAGCGTGTTTAAAAACTATTTTATACTTGCTCAACCCTTTTGCCTGAGCAGTTCTTATATAATCCTGAGACAATACATCGAGCATACTGCTTCGAGTTAGTTGCACGATGATTGAAACCGGCCGAACGCCTAAAGCCAATGCCGGTAAAATCAGATTTTTTAATTGAAGGACTTCTTCTCCAAAATCATTGATCACGTACAACCCACCGGTGTAGTTTAATCCGGTTATATCACCTAACCAATAGCCAAAAATTAATGCCAGAATTATTCCTGAAAAATAAGAGGGTTGTGAAATACCTAAAATAGAGCTGACTAAAATGCTGTTATCAATCCAACTAAATTGATTAATAGCGGCAATAACCCCCAACACTATCCCAACTATAGTGGCAAACAACATGGCTGTCAGGGCAAGTATTACGGTTTTGGGTAAAGCCTCCATCAGCATGGTCATTACCGGACGCTTTGTCTGATAGGAACGGCGCAAATAGGGTGCTTTCAACACCACCACTTTTTCTCCGATGGGGATTAGTTCCAAATACCCGTATTTTTCTTTGTTTTTAAGATTTTTCTCGTGTATTGAAAATGGCAAGACATCATTCAGATACATCACAAACTGAACAGCACGGGGTTTATCCAACCCAAGTTCGCGGTTAACTGCTTCGATAGTTTCAACATCCGCCCTTTGCCCAAGTGTTAGACGTGCAGGGTCGCCCAAACCGTTAAATAACCAAAAAACGATAAAGACAACACCCAATAAAACAAGGAGACCATACAGGAAGCGTTTGATGATGTAGTTTAACATACCTGAATTTGTTAAAAATAAGAAGCGTCAGGGGGCAATTTTAGATGTCCGTAAAAAATTTCTCTCAAGTTCTTCAATCGCAAAGTTGCAAAAAATCCAATTTATTTAAGGCTTTTTTTTAAATATTTACCAGTATTTATCTGCTGTCTGTTTCAGAATTTTCAACTATTCGAGTCATAGAATTTCCGGATTTATAATTCTTCTAAAAATGTCTTTTGTTTTTTTGTGTCCAAATGATCTTGATTTGATTATTTTTTAAAAGTGAAGCTGATAAGCTGAATTTAATCATCCAAGAATTTACTATTATACTTTACCTAAGTGTACAACTGTTTGAGAAACAGGGTTTGTTATCCTGTTGTTACTTCATAGTTTTTTATCTATCTTTGTACAGTAAAAAAAGGCAAATTTGTTTTAGATCCTTAAATCCATGATACCCGTCTAATGAAACAACTCAGTACTTTAGATGCAACTTTCTATTATTTGGAATCGCATAGAACTCCGATGCATGTTGGCGGCGTATATGTTTTTGAAAATCCGGCTCCCGATAAAAAATTTGATTTTCAAAATTTGAAGCAATATATCGGTTCGCGGCTATTGAAATTTCCGGTTTTCAGACAAAGATTAGTGGAAGTGCCGTTGGATTTAGGTCATCCATATTGGTTTGATGATCCTGATTTTGAACTCGAATTTCATATCTCCCATGTTGCTTTACCACAACCTGCCGATACTGTTGAATTGCTTCAATTGGCTTCGAGGTTTTTCAGCCGTCCACTTGACAGGCAACGGGCACTTTGGGAGGTTTTGGTGGTTGAAGGTTTGCAATTAGATCAGGAAACCAATAATGCCTTTGCCATTATCAGCAAAGTTCATCATGCTGCCATAGATGGCAAATCGGGAGTGGCAATTATGGAACTCTTATTTAATTCACATGCTGATCAGGAAGTAATTCTTCACCTTCCTCCTCATAAAGCAGATAGAATTCCTACGAATATAGAATTATTAATCCGGAATTCGGGAGAGGCTATTTCTACTCCCTTTAAAGTGGCGCAACTCATTGGGAAAACAATTGAAAGTCTGTTTAAAAACAATGCAGACAAAAAAATTGCTGCGGTACAGGGAAAAGCACCTCCGGCACCTTTCACCGCACCCCGAACTTTATTTAATGTGCCGGTTACGCCACACCGTATAGTTGCAGGAGTTGAACTTGAACTCAACCGCATCAAAAACATCAAAAACAAAGTGCCGGGAACTACTGTCAATGATGTTATTTTAGCGGTTTGTTCAGGGGCGTTAAGACATTACCTTTTAGAGAAAAATGACCTGCCCCAGAAATCACTGATAGCAATGGCACCGGTTTCGATAAGAGATGAAAGAAATGAAAACGCTATTGGTAATCATATTTCGGCGATGTTAGTTTCGCTTTCTACCGATATAGCTTCCCCGCTTCAACGTTTAAAGGCGATAAACAAAAGTACCGTTGGGTCTAAAGTTCACCAGAAAGCGGTTAAAGCCGAGAAGTTGATGGATTATATACCTTCGCAGTTAGATGCACTTGCTGCCAGGTTATATACACGAATGAAAATAGGGGAGCTTCATAAACCTGTGTTTAACCTGGTAATTACCAATGTGCCCGGTCCTTCCAGACACATGTATATGAACGGGTCGAGAATGTTGAAAAATCTTGCAATTGCCCCTCTGATTGATGGACTTGGTCTGATTATTACTGTGTTCAGTTATGCAGGAAACGTTTCTATCGGATTGACTTCGTGTCGTGAAATTATGCCCGATATCAAACATTTTGCCGGAATGTTTCTTACATCCCTTTCAGAACTTGAAAACGAAGTGGCTGAACAAAATCATGTGATACCGGATGTCAAATCAGGACAGCCAAATTAGAGGCTTCGTTTCTGAAAAATAAAAATTCTAAATTGACTAACAACACATTTTCATAACCATTTGCAATTACCCTCAAACATAATGTTTCAAACCATAAAAAACGTGCTCAGACAGGACGAGCATAGAATTGAAAAACCTTCGCCACTGATGATGCTTTCTGAAGTGCGCACAATTTTTGAGTTGGGGATGTTTGTTGCGGCTTATCCTTTTTTAAGACTTTCACCCCCAAAAGGAGATGGACATCCTGTAATGGTTCTTCCCGGATTCATGACCGGAGATATTACTACCATTCCTTTGCGACATTTTCTGAACAGCATTAACTATCAGGCTTACCCATGGAATATGGGGCCAAATCTTGCCGACCAACAAGTAGAAATGCCATTGATGAAACGTGTTATCAGGCTGGCAAAACGACATCACCAAAAAGTGTCGCTGATTGGCTGGAGTTTGGGTGGAGTTTATGCCCGCGAAATTGCAAGAGTTATTCCTGATTATGTAAGACAGGTCATTACACTTGCATCACCGTTTGGAGGGATTGACAAACCAAACAATGCAGTCTGGATTTATCAACTTATAAAAGGAGTTGCTGCAAAATCAGATATCACGCCAGATTTGCTCGATAGAATAAAACGGCCTGTCCCTGTGCCAACAACGGCCATTTATAGCAAATATGACGGGATTGTTTCGTGGCAACATTGTATGGAACAACAAGAAACAGACATTACTCAAAATATTGAGGTGGAATGTAGCCATGCCGGATTTGGTCATCATCCCGCTGTTTTACACTGCATTTCTGAAATTTTAGCCCAGCCGGTCAACAACTGGCAAAAGTTTGATAAAACAGACGGTTGGCGCAAACATTTCTACAAATAACTACCTACTTCTCACGATTTACGAGATTTTTGTTCCATGTTTTCACTCGAAACAATCAAGGAAATTACCGGTGCTGAATGGATTCAAAAAATCAATAATCCCCAAATTAAACACCTGATCACCGACAGCAGGAAAGTTGCTTTTGAAGAGGATGCTCTATTTTTTGCACTTCAGGGCAGTACCTATAACGGAAACGATTTTATCGGGGAACTGTATAACAAAGGGGTGCGGAATTTTGTAGTCAGTATTCCGGTTGAGTTAGAATTTTATCCCGAATCCAATTTTCTTTTTTCAGAAAATCCACTTCTTGCCCTTCAGCAGATAGCCTCACGACATCGTCAAAACTTTAAACTTCCTGTAACAGGGATTACCGGAAGTAATGGCAAAACGGTGGTAAAAGAATGGCTGTATCAACTGCTTTGGCAGGATTTTCAAATTGTCAGAAGCCCGAAAAGCTACAATTCGCAGTTAGGCGTTCCTCTTTCTGTTTGGCAGATAGACCAAACACATACGCTTGCTATTTTTGAGGCAGGCATTTCACAACCTAATGAAATGCAGAATCTTCAAAAAATCATCAAACCTGATATCGGAATTTTAACCAATATAGGGCAGGCACATAACGAAGGATTCACTTCTTTAAACCAAAAAGTAACCGAAAAACTTTCTTTGTTTTCAGAATCTGATTTCCTGATCTATTGTGCCGATTACCCTGTTATTGAGGATGCTATTACCCTTCTGAAATCCAACCCTTTAAATCAAGGGTTGTACCATTTTTCTCAACTTGCCTGGACTTGCGCAGAAACCTCTGATAATTCAGATGAAAACGCTCATATTGTTTTAAGACTAAAGGTTGAGTTTCATTCTTCTCACACAAATATCAGGGCATGGTATAAAAAAGGGACACCGTTTAGTTTTCAGGTACCATTTACTGACGAGGCATCTGTCGAAAATGCCATCCATTGTTTGATGATGATGCTTCATTTAAATGTTCCTTTAGATAAAATTGTGGGGAGAATGGGAAACTTAGTTCCTGTTGAGATGAGGCTTGAACTAAGGGCAGGGATAAACAGATCGTCACTTATCAATGATGCCTACAACTCCGATATTCACTCCCTTTCAATAGCACTCGATTTTTTGCAAAAACAACATCAGCATCAGACCAAAACCCTGATACTTTCCGATATTCTGGAAACCGGAGAACAACCGGAAATGCTTTACCAAAAAGTGGCAAAACTGCTGGCTCAAAAAAAAATTAACCGATTTATAGGTATTGGACAAACATTGTCTTCCATGAGGTCGCTTTTTTCTCAGTTTAATGCCGGTTTTTACCCCACGACTCCCGACTTTTTACGAAGAATCCCCTCTTTTTCCAACGAAGCAATTTTAATTAAAGGCGCTCGTCCTTTTGCCTTTGAAAAAATAGTACAGGTGCTTTCTGCCAAAGCCCATAATACGACCCTTGAGATAAACCTGAATGCTATTGCACATAACCTGAAAGTATATCAATCGTTGTTGAAACCGGACACCAAAATCATGGTGATGGTAAAATCACTGTCTTATGGAAGTGGAGGGCATGAGATTGCCAATGTTTTACAACAAAACAAAGCAGATTATCTTGCTGTAGCTTATACAGACGAAGGAGTAGCACTCAGAGAGGCGGGAATTACCTTACCTGTAATGGTTATGAGTCCAAATGCTGACAGTTTCAACGCTCTGGTACGTCATCAACTTGAGCCGGAGTTGTTCAGTCTTTCTCACCTTGCTCAATTTGCTGCCTATCTTTACCATACTCCTGTTCAGGTAAACTTTCCTTATCCCATTCATTTGAAATTAGATACCGGAATGCACCGGCTTGGTTTTGAAGAAAGCGATTTACCGGATTTGCTGAAACTGCTTGAAAAGAACCCGCAACTTAAAATTGTTTCTGTTTTTACACATCTCGCAGCATCCGACAATCCGGAACACGACTATTTTACCAATCAACAAATCAATTTATTCAGTAAAATTGCGGATTTGGTGCAAGAACAGACCAAGCACAAATTTTTGCGGCATGTTTTAAACAGCAGTGGAATCACCCGATTTCCCGACGAAGTTCAAATGGATATGGTAAGACTTGGAATTGGTTTGTATGGAATAGACAATACTAAACATATTCAAACACAACTTCAGAATGTCAGCACCCTCAAAACCCATATTTCTCAGCTAAAAAGACTTCAACCCAATCAAACCGTAGGGTATAACCGGAAAGGAAAGGTTAATCGTCCTTCAGTTATAGCTACCCTTCCGATTGGTTATGCAGATGGCCTTAACCGGCATCTTAGCAATGGAGTTGGGCAAATGATGGTCAATCAACAACTTGCACCTATTATCGGAAATATCTGTATGGATATGACAATGCTTGATGTAACAGCGATAAAACAGGTTAAAGAAGGCGATGAGGTGATTGTTTTTGGGGAAAGTCTGCCTGTTCAAAACATCGCAAACCGTTTGAACACTATTCCCTATGAAATTTTAACCGGCATTTCGAACCGTGTAAAACGCATTTATTTTCAGGAATGATTTCAGGCATTAGTTTTTCTGCTTACTAAGTGATTAACAGGTTGTTAAGCAGTGATGGTTCCGGCATATTTAATCAAATACATTGAGAAAAGTAGGAACGTCTTTACCTAAAAGTTGAAAGATGTTGGCTATACCTCTTCACTATCTAAAATAACCCACCCCTAACCCTTCCAAGGAGGGGAATTTAAAGACCTACGTCAGTAATTGATGGTGCAAAATCAAATTAGAGTTGGTATTAAATGTCTGTGGATGACTTAAAGAGTTGACTTAGGCGGTTAAGAATAATTGAAAAAGTCTGCCCTCCTTTAGGTAACATACCGAGTAGTTTGTTTTCACCACCACCTTTTTACCTTAGTAACCAACTAATTACACACTCAAAAAAAACCTTATTACCTTATTGTCCGAAGTGCATACATCCCTTTTTTATGCTTTCATTTTTATAAAGTAATAAGGTTTGTGAGTTTACTTGTTATATATTTTACTAAGGTAATAAGGTTATACCACTTCACTATCTAAAAGAACCCACCCCTAACCCTTCCAAGGAGGGGAATTTAAAGACCTACGTCAGTAATTGATGGTGCAAAATTAAATTATAGTTGGTCTAAAAAGAAAACTCCGGACACCCAAAAACTCCCCGAACCTCTGTGGAACCTAAAACCCGGTGAACCTCATCCGCGTAATTGAATTTCTTAATACCCCTTTCCCCCCCAAAAAAAACCGATTCTTCAAATTTTTTTCCCAAAAAAGCTTGGATAGTTAAATAATTTGCATTTTCAGCCATGATTATTATAAAAATATCTCAACCCGGAATTTTTTAACCCGGAATCCTCCTTATTTAACCCTTCGGATGCGTTTTGTAACCCCTTACCGTTGTTTTTATGCATCTAACCATCAAATCAATAGCCCCTTACACCACAAAAAAGCCCCCCTGTTTCGGCTTTGATGCTTCTTTTCCCAAAAATAACATGGTTTCCGATGTTTTGAAACCCCCGGTGGCCGTGTTGAAACCCCCGGTGGCCGCTTCTAAGCCCTGTTTCGGCGGCCACGATACCCTTATAAACGGCCACGATACCCTTATAAACGGCCACGACACCCTTATAAACGGCCACGACACCCTTATAAACGGCCACGATACCCTTATAAACGGCCACGACACCCTTATAAACGGCCACGACACCCTTATAAACGGCCACGACACCCTTATAAACGGCCACAGCACCCTTATAAACGGCCACGACACCCTTATAAACGGCCACAGCACCCTTAGAAACGGCCACAATGACCTTCAACACGGCCACAGTGCTTTTTGCATCCTGCTGAGAATATTTAGATACCAGTATTGTACATAAACCTTTAAAATCAAACATTATGACCATACCAAAAAAAGAAATCAGGAAATTTGGATTATCTGATGCGGATATGCTGGAAGAAGGGTAGTTACCCCATTTCACTATCTAAAAGAACCCACTCCTAACCCCTCTGAGTAGTAGAATTTAAAGAAGTTTGTCAGTTATTGATGGTTCAGAATTAAATATTAGTTGGTATTATATAGTGGATGACGTTGGTTTTTCACAACTTTATAGCGGGAACAAGACTTTCAATTCTTACTTTTGGATTTGGGTAATTTTTAAACTCAATCCATCCGGGATTGTTTACCATTGATACTCATAGAAATCGTCTTTAAAAAACACTCCTTCACTTTCATATCATTTTAATCAATGACAACAACAGTTAATCCTATTCAAAATGAAAAGCAGCAGGTTATTAACAGCCTGAAGATTCCGGTTTATGCGGTTTTGGTACTTTGGTTGATTAAAATTGCGGAGGTTGTTTTTAATTTTAGTCTGAGCAGTTTGGGTATTTACCCAAGGACAATCCGGGGGATTGCCGGCATTATCACGGCTCCTTTGATTCATGGAGGGGCAAGAGGTAATGATATTTTAGGAGACTTTTCCCATATTTTTTCCAATACGATGCCTTTAATTGTTTTGGGATTCATTGTTTTATATTCTTACAGGCAGATTGCGGCAAAGCTGATTTCAATAATCTGGTTAGGCAGTGGAATGATGGTTTGGCTGGCAGGCAGAGCATCTTATCATATCGGCGCAAGTATGTTAATTTATGGGCTGGCATTTTTTGTGTTTTTTAGCGGCGTGTTTCGAAAAGATACGCGATCCATAGCATTAGCGTCCATCGTTGTTCTTTTTTATGGCAGTATGGTTTGGGGATTGCTTCCGTTGGAAAGAGGGGTTTCGTGGGAAGGACATATTGCAGGGGCAATTATGGGAATTGCAACAGCGTATCTGTACAGAGGGGTAAATCCGCGCAAAAGGTATGATTGGGAAATTGAAGAAGAGCAGTTAAAAAAACAACCTGTTGAAACTAATCTGGAAGACCCGTTTTGGGTGCCCAAGCCAATTCAAACAAACCGGTACACGTCAGATAATATTTTAAACTGGGAGGTAAATTACCATTTGTTGGAGAGTAAGAAAACGGACGAGCCGCCCAAAAGCGAGTAAGCTGCATTGGTGAATACCGTTTTTTAAGCAGTTTTTGAAAAAAGCGTATGATACAGAAGGCGTAATCCGAAGAAAATAAGGAGCAAACCAACCAAGCGGAAAAAACGGAGGAGCCATTTTTTGTTTAAAATGCGGGAAAGTTTAGCCGCAAAAGTTACTTTCAGCATATCGGTCATAAAAATGGCCGACAAAGTTCCGGACAAATAAAAAGCCAATTTACCCCCAAAACCATATTTCCCGCTTGCATTTCCGATAATACTCAGCCAGATAACAAATACGGTGGGGTTTAGAAAATTTACCGCAAATCCTTTGGTAAAAGCCAGATAGTATTTGGAGTTGTTGGGATTACCGGACTGAACAGATGATGGGGCAGGGGGCTTTATCAAGTAATTTGTTCCAAAAAACAAAAGCAAAAAACCGCCCAATAGACCGAGGTAAAAACCATTGTCCGGATTTTTCAGAATTTCTGAGGCACCAAAAACACCAATCAAAACACATAAAATATCGCTGATAAAAATACCTGTTGCTAACCAATAGCCCACGAATAGCCCTTTTGACAGGGCTGTATGAAGCAAGGTAAAAAATACCGGTCCAACAATAAACATAAGAAGCAGCCCTATACCAAAACCTTCGACAAAAGGCATCATTTTAATTTATTTTTTGCGTTGCGATTTAAAACAAAAGAGGTGGGATTTTGGAATTTTTCATTCACCAATTCTGCAACTTTTGTCTAAAGTTTAACAATTGCAGATTTAGACCTCTCGGTTCTTTTTAGTAAAAAATCTCTCACTTCCATCAGGGCAAAACCAAGCAGGTTTAAACCTAACCAGGTTGTCGGGTTTTCAATGTGTTTATAGGTTGCCCTTAATCCAATTCCCCAAATCGTATCAAAAGGGCTGGCTTCAACCAAAACCCGGTCTTTTGTTGCAAGTAAATAGCTGAGCAGGTCGGGATTTTGTGAGAACTTATGTTTGTTGCCTGTTTTTACGATGTCGAATCGGTTAGATTCCCATATTTTTATATCGAATCCCTTCACTCTTCGTCCTAATTCTTTCACCTCACCCGGTGATTTTGCCGTTAAAATAGCCTGGTGCATTTCGTAATCTTTAAACAGCAGGGCTTTTTCTGCCATCATCCAATGTTCGGCAGTCGGGTAAACTTGTTTTTTAACGGTAAACGGAGAATCATACCATTGACTTAAGCTAAACTTCCCTAAATCGTCGGCATCGCAGGTGGGTTTATGCCCCCAAAAGAAGATATACTTGAGTTTTTTACCTTTTTCATATTGACTGATTATCCATTTCATTGAGTATTTCATAATGGTACAATTTAGAAGGTTAGATATGCCAACATCGTTTCAAATCTGGTTGCCTTTATCGCTCTATGCCCATTATGACAAAGATTGAAATCGTTAACCGTCAAA
Source organism: Sphingobacteriales bacterium (assembly GCA_016700115.1). Lineage (NCBI taxonomy): Bacteria > Pseudomonadati > Bacteroidota > Sphingobacteriia > Sphingobacteriales > Sphingobacteriales bacterium. Next base: position 3,008,928 of record CP064999.1, read on the forward strand.
AAGGAGCAATATCATAAAGTGAAAAACTAAAAGTGAAAAGTGAAAAGTGAAAAGTGAAAAGTGAAAAGTGAAAAGTGAAAAGTGAAAAGTGAAAAGTGAAAAACTAAAAGCTTTTGATTTGTGGGATTCGGGTTTAAATAGAATGGGTTGTCAATCTAAAGGATAGACTAAGGGTTTCCATGTTTTACCTCCGTCTGAAGTCAGTTGAAGCACATTTCCACTTGTTGCTATTCCTACAAGTCTGCTGGAGAAGTCGAGAGCATCTGCGTAAATTCTGTTTTGGTTGACTTTTTCCCAGCTTTGCCCGCCATTTTTTGTTTGGTAAACATCAGCTACTACGGCGATATCATCGTTAAAGGCAGCCGAAACGGCATAAGCATATTCTTCATCAACAGCATACAGATCCGTAATTCCGGAGTTGGCGATTATCAAATTAAAACTTTGCCAGGTTTGCCCGCTGTTGGAAGAATAGTAAATCTGCTTACCGGTTTTTGAATAGGCATACATAAAATTGGGCGAACCGGGCAATACAAAGAGGGTAGTAAGTGCAACGCCCGATGAAATCTGGTAGGTTTCAGTCCAGTTTACCCCTCCGTCATTGCTTACTAACAAGTAGGAATCGCTGCTGCTGTTGTTCACCAACAGATAACCGGTAAAAGTGTTGATAAAATAAGCATCGGCCGGAGTATAAACCTGACTAAGTTCCGAAATCAGGTTGAACAAGTTGATGTTATTAAAGGCATCTTTGATAACCTGATAGACTTTCAACCCTGACGGGAAAACCGTACTTCCCTGAGCGGCAGCATAAGAGGTAAATACCCATCCGAGGTCTTTGTTTAAGAAATGGACAACTTTAAAGTCATGTGTGCCGGTTATAGTTTCTCCGCCTTCGATCCGGTTTTCAAAACGGGGTACATACAATTTGTTGTAGTAGTTTTCACCAAAATTGTTGCTTTCCTCTAACTGCAGGTCGGAATAAGCTTCGGGGTAAATGACAATGTTTTCAAAATCGTTATAGATCACTCTTTCATACAACACGCCGTCGGCAACCGCATAAATTGAATCGAAGTAATTAGGGGTATAATAAGCATATCCGCCTCCAAAACCGACAATCGTAGTATCGTCTGTCATATATCCATAGATTTTATCGCCCGTCGTCAAAGCTGAGGTGGCTGGATTTACAAGGGGCACTATGTCTGCATAATCCAACAATAGTTTGTTGTTTTCAGAAAAACAGCCCGTCGTAAATGAAACCACAAAAATCAGGATGCTGCTAAAAATGGATTTGCGGATGAACATAATTAAGGTTTTTGGGTATTCAGGATATTAGAACGTATCTTATTCCGATGATAAGATGATCGGACACGAAGTTATTAAAATTTCAGTAGCAAAACGGACTTATTCGCTCAATAAAGCACTGGCTTCCTTAAATAACCGTTCTTTTTCAACAGGAACGACACCAACTTGTTCGCAAACCAATCCGGCAGCAATATTGGCCAACTCTACGGTCGCAAAAATATCTAATTCCAAAGCGATGCCAAGCGCAAGAATACTTAAAACAGTATCACCCGCTCCGGAAACATCCGTTATGTTTCGTTGGTAAGCGGGGCAGATTTCGTGATCGTCGGGAGTTGCCACAAAAATACCCTTAGATGACAGGGTAATAACCGTATAATCGTTTTGAAGAATGCTTCTTAACTGACTATCTGCAGCAACTAATGTTTCAATTTTAGCCGGGTTAATGTCAATCTCCAAGGCGTTGATGGCTTCTGTAAGATTGGGTTTTATCAAAGTACAGCCCCGGTACTCAAAAAAGTTGTCATATTTAGGATCAACCACCACCGGAATTTTAGCCTGCTTGCAATTGTGAATTATATTGGCAATCAGCTTAGGAGTAAGCACTCCTTTGTTGTAATCCTGTAAAACAACTACCTGCGGATTTTCAGCATAAATTACATCTATGATATTGTCAATTAACAATAACTCTGTATTTTCTTCCAAAGGGTCTTTTTGTTCCACATCATAGCGCAACATTTGTTGATTGCGGCTGATAATGCGGTTTTTTACCGTTGTTTTTCGTTCCTGATCCAATACAATCATCTGTGAATTGATGCCATGATGGTGTAGTGTTTCCTTGAAGGTATATCCATCCGGATCGTCACCGACAACAGACAACAAAAACACCTTTGCACCCAATTCTTTCAGGTTAAGGGCTACATTTGCAGCTCCGCCAAGACGGTTTTCCCGTTTAAACACTTCAACAACAGGTATTGGGGCTTCCGGAGAGATACGGGTTACATGACCAAAAATATAATGGTCGAGCATAACATCGCCAACAACCATTACTCGTAAATGCTGAAATGATTCAAAAATATGTGAAATCGAATTTTGTTCTGACATGGTTGTTTGCTTGAAGGTAGCGGTAAATGATTCTTCAGGGCTTTGATGCTTCTTTCAAAACTATGGTCTTTGCGCAAAAATAAACGATTGTTTCATTTATTTATACTTTATAATTGATTTTATCTTTTCTGAATTTTTAAATATTTCTTTAACATGCCGGAACGATTTAGGTTGCTGCAATCAATCATTATGTAGAAGCTTTTTTTGCTTCGCCGTGAAGTAATACAGGATATTTGTGCATCCATCCTTTACCCTGACAGGCTTCACACGATTTTGAACTGCTGCTTTCTTTAAACCCGATTGCCCACCAAAAACGCTTTTTACCTTTTATTCCCAATTTTCCCCAACCTCCGCAGTTCGGGCATCGTTTGCGGCGTTTATATTCCAAAATCCACAAATAACGCATCCATAAGGTAGTTACAAAAATAATGGCAATATAGGCGGCATAAAACTGATTGGTTCTGAAATAATCCAACACAAAAAATGAAAATCCCCAAAAGCCCAATGATAAAACAACCCCCCAAAATATTGAGTCCGAAATTCTTGTAAATACATTTCTGATAATAAATACACCATAATACATGACAAACGCAAAATAAATCCAGGCATACACATGATTCACAAATGCCTGATCGAATAAAGCGCGAAGTATGAATACTGAGATTAACCCCAAAAAGATCAAGTCTTCAAAATCGGCATACCTGAAAAAACGATAGATCGTAGTTCCGGAAAGCAAGATTAACACACCAACATAATGAAGCCAATCAAATTGGTAGTCCAGACTAAAAAACGAAATAGTTTGATAATACCAACCATCAAAAAAAATAAAGCAATAGAAAGGTAAACCAAGTGTAAACAAACATAAAAGAGTAACCCTAAGCCGGAAATTGATCACAGAACTTTCTTCAACGGCATAATGAAACAAGTAGGAAATAAAGTAAACCCCTCCGAGTAAAATGAGCAGAACAATATAAAACAAAATGGTGGTATCAGATATTTGGGGCATCAGGAAGGAGAGATTTGATTGTTTATTCAGGTCAGGTCAGTCTGCAAAATTGGCCAAAGCAAATCTAAGACTCTTTATGTATATTTTTTAATACTTAGTTACTTAAAACGGTTTTTTTAAAAATATTTGGTTAGTCAGAGAATAGTAAGTATTTTTCGCAACAATTTAACCGGAATATTTATCACCAAGAAAACACTTTTCCCATGTCCCTATTTAACAAACTGACCGGCGAATTTATAGATATCATAGAATGGTTAGACCCCACTCAAAACACGATGGTCTATCGGTTTGAACGTCATAACAATGAAATCAAAAACGGTGCAAAACTTACAGTCAGAGAAACACAAGTTGCTGTTTTTGTTGATCAGGGTCGAATTGCCGATGTTTTTTCGCCGGGTATGTTTACCCTCAACACCGAAAATCTTCCTGTTTTATCCACCCTCAGAGGTTGGAAATATGGATTTGAAAGCCCATTTAAAGCAGAGGTATATTTTATCAACACCAAAAATTTTACCGATTTAAAATGGGGCACCAAAAATCCGGTCATTATCCGCGATCCGGAATTTGGACCAATGCGTTTAAGGGCGTTTGGCACTTATGCAGTCAGAGTTACCGATGCTGCCAAATTTATTGAAGAAATTGTAGGTACAGCCGGACATTTTACCGTAGAAGACATTACTGAACAATTGCGTAATATCATTGTTGCCCGATTTACCCAAACGCTTGGTGAAAGCAAAATCCCTATTTTGGATTTAGCAGCAAACTATGACGAAATGTCAAAATTCATTCAAGGCAGGATTGCACCTGAATTTGAAGATTATGGCATTGGATTGACCAAATTGCTGATTGAAAATGTATCATTGCCTCCCGAAGTTGAACAGGCATTAGACAAACGCAGCAGCATGGGCATCATCGGCGATTTGAGCAAATATATGCAGTTTCAGACAGCAGAAGCCATTGAAAAAGCCGCTGAAAACACATCAGGCGGAGCTAATGAAGGCATTGGTTTGGGGATGGGGCTTGGAATGGTCAATCAGATGATGTCACAGATGAACGACAAGAAAGAAACGGTTAAAGAAACTTCCGAAAATGTTACTCCTCCAAAATTGCCGGAACAATTGCAGGTTTTTGTCGCACAAAACAACCAACAAACCGGCCCGTTTAACGAAGCAGAACTCAAGAATTTGATTCAAACCGGAGTATTGACCAAACAAACTCTTGTTTGGAAAGCCGGAATCAGTAATTGGGTAGCCGCCGAAAGTTTGGCCGAGGTAAGTGTTTTGTTTAATGCTGTTCCTCCACCGATACCCCCTGCCATCTAATGTCCTAAATCAGCACTTATGACTGGCTTTTGTCTGTTGTTTGGCAACAGCTTTCAGGTTCAAATCTTATAATTTAGCTCCATCCTTTAATTGGCATGACTACACCTGCTGAATTGGTTTTTCGTGAACTTAAATGCGCTAACTGTGGTGCTATGCTTGCCTTTAAAGCCGGAACCAATAGTTTAGTTTGCGACTATTGCGGCACCAACAATGAAATACCTGTTTCGGAAGAAGTGTTGGAAGAAATTGATTTCGACACTTTTATCCGCGAATGTTACGATACAGAGGATATGCAGGTTGTTACTTTGGCACAATGCGAATCATGTGGAGCCGAAACCACATTGCTGCCCAATGTAACGGCTTCTTCTTGTCCTTTTTGCAGCAGTAGTTTAGTGGTAAAGGGAGCTTCAACCAGTCAGATTGTAAAGCCTAAAGGAGTATTGCCCTTTAAAATTTCTCAGGAACAGGCTACTGAATCCTTCAGGAAATGGTTAAACTCCTTATGGTTTGCTCCCAACAATTTAAAGCGGTATGCCTCACAAAAAGACAAACTCATCGGCATATATATCCCTTATTGGACTTATGACAGCCAGACAACTTCAACTTATACCGGAAGAAGGGGAGATGATTATACCGATTATGTGACTCAGGCGGTATCGGTAAACGGAAAAACAGAGTTTAGACAAGTACCCGTTACCAAAACCCGGTGGACAAACGTAAGCGGTATTGTGAAAGTGTTTTTTGACGATGTGTTGATAGTTGCCTGTACATCATTACCTACACAATATGTCGATTCTCTGGAGCCTTTTGATTTACAAAATATACAACCATTTAACGAAAAATATCTGAGCGGTTTCAGAGCAGAGCGTTATCAGGTGGATGTGAAAAACGGACTGGAATTGGCCAAGAAAAAAATGGACATTGCCATCCGAAGAGCAGTTTGCACTCAAATAGGCGGTAATCATCAACAAATATTGTCACTACATTCCGATTTTTACAGCATAACCTTTAAGCACATCCTTCTTCCAATCTGGATAAGTTCTTACCGTTATAACAATAAGGTTTACAGATTTGTCATCAATGGAAGAACAGGGGTTGTTCGGGGTGAAAGACCGGTTAGTGCTATCAAAGTAATCTTGTTTGTGTTGACTCTGATTGCTATTTTTGCCCTCATAGCCTATCTTACAAGCGGAAACCGGTAACTTTTGATTTTGCAGTTTTTTTCTGAAAATCGTATCCTTCATACTATAATGTCTGTTTTCGGTTTTGTTTCCGGTAAACAGACAGGATATGGGTTGCTTTTAACCTTAATTTTGTCGGTTTCCTCTTTTTCAGGTTGGGCACAAAACCATCAAAGTGATTCGGTAAATCACCATCAACGACTGCCCTTTTTTGCAACAGCCCCAAAACCAAATCCGGTCAGAATTACCGGGCTGAGTTCTGCAATAGTGCTCTCTTATTCGGCAGCTATGATTGGCTTAAACAAAGCATGGTATGCTCAATATCCACGTTCCGCGTTTCATTTTTTTAATGATAACGGCGAGTGGAATCAAATAGATAAAATAGGACATAGTTGGACAGCTTACTCCGAAAGTTTGTATGCCATTAAGCTCTATCGCTGGTCAGGCGTTTCAGAGAAAAAAGCAGTTTGGATTGGAGGTACCTGTGGATTTGTTTTTCAGATGGGAATTGAAGTTTTAGACGGGTTTTCCGAAAAATGGGGAGCTTCTTCCGGAGATATCATCGCAAATACCGCCGGCTCAGCATTCGTAATATCACAGGAACTGATTTGGAAGGAACAAAAAGTGAGGTTAAAATTTTCATCTTCACAAGTCAGTTATCGCCATTATCCCCCCGAAGTTCAGGAACGAATTGAACAACTTTATGGCAATTCTTTCCGGGAAAAACTCCTGAAAGACTATAATGGTCAGAGTTATTGGCTTTCGTTCAGCCCATTGTTGTTTTCCCCCAATCGCGAAACCCGTTTTCCTGATTGGCTGAATATTGCAATAGGATATGGAGCAGATGGTTTGTTGGGAGGTTTTGAAAACAAATGGACTGACGAGGATGGCAATACGCACGATTTCAGCCATATTTCCCGCAAAAGGACCTATTACCTTTCTGCAGATATCAATCTGAGCCGTATTAAAACCCGTTCCAAACTACTTAAAACCATTTTTGAAGCAGTTAATGTGTTGAAAATTCCTGCCCCTGCAATTTCTCTGAGTAATTCGGGCGATTTTAAAGCATACTGGCTGTATTGGTAATATCAAATCAATAAATTAACGTTAGGTTGGGAAATTAAAACCTTCTAAAATAAGGCTTTTTTTTCCAACCTAACGTTCCTCTACCCCAACCGATGCTTCAAAATTAGGAGAAAGTTTTTGGATGGGCAAGCCTTGTTACCCCTAAATCCCCTGCAGGGGACTTTTTGCTTGCTTCGTGGGGTAAGGACGGTAATGTTTGAGATGTTAAGTGGCATTGAGTAGGTAAATAACTTTTTACTTGGTTAAAGTTATTTAAATCCAAACCAAAATCACTGACTAAAAAACTGTTTGTATTATACAAATCACTTGATAGTATAAACATATTTAAGTCCCCTTCAGGGGATTTAGGGGTAGAAAAGGGTCAAGCGTGCGAAACAGGGCATGATTGACATTCAGCCCAAAATCTTCTACCAACTCAATGCCGTTGTACTGGTAGTTGATCTCTTCCCCATCGAAGGTAGTGGATAATTTTTGGATGGGCAAGCCAAATGGGTAGTAATGTGTTTTAGCCCTCTTTGATGATCCGGCTCACTTCATCTTCTGATAATCCGGTCAGATTTGCTAATGTTTTCACATCTACTCCTGCTCCCGTACCTTTCCTAATCACTTCTCTTAACCCTTCTTTCTTTCCTTCTATCTTTCCTTCAATTAATCCTTCTATCTTTCCTTCCTCTCGGCCTTGCTCCTTTCCTTCATCAAATGCCGTATCTAATGAGTTTTTCAAATCGCGATAATACTTCAAACTGTCTTCATAAGACTGCAACTCCTCTCTCGTGAATTTGGCGACTTCCGCCACCTCAAACAGTCGCTCAAAGATCCGCTCCCGCAATCGGTCGGGAACTCTTTCCAAACGGTTTAAGTTTTTTAGCACATATAGCCATTTCTCAAATCGAGTGTCTAACTCTTCTACCTGCTTATCGAATTTTGGCATCTCTAAGTAGATAAACGTCAACTTGTCATAGAACACTTTGCAGGTTTCTATGTCTGTCAGTTTTACATCGTAGCGGTATTTGTTACGTTCTGCCTTATCCTCCTCAAATACAAAATCTAATATTGCCACTGTATAAACCGCCTTTAACTCATAGTTCCAATCTGCTCGTTTGGCTTGCTCTTGTATAGGGAAGGTGGCATAGTACAAAGTCCTGTCTTTGAAGAAATTCTGCTTCGATTTTTGTAGCTCAACGATGAACTTTTCACCTCGTTCGTTCTCGCAATACAGATCAAAAATAGCCCTTCGGTCTGTTACGCCTGCACCGAGGTATTCCGTTTTTAGGTAGGTCAGTTCCTTTATTTTGCCTACTTGTTCACGCAACAACTCATTCAGAAAATCCAACAGCAAGTCCTTGTTGGGTTCTTCTCCAAACAACTTTTTGAACCCAAAGTCGGTGAAAGGGTTGACGTATCTTTCTCTAAATTCGTTCATTTCTGCTGATTATCAGACAAAGATACGTTTTTTTGCTTGTTGTGATTTTCCCTTTTTGCCGGAGGTTACCTACCCCGATTTTTGGAGTTAATCACCACCTTCCCGTTTGCGGATCAAGCGTGCGAAACTCAGCATGATTGACATGCAACCCAAAATCTTCTACCAACACAATACCATTGTACTAATAGTTATTCACCTCTACCCCAACTGATACTTCAAAGTTAGGAGATAGTTTTTGGATGGGCAAGCCTTGTTTCCCCTAAATCCCCTGCAGGGGACTTTTTACTTGCTTCGTAGGGGGAAGTTGTGGGTTAAGGGGTAAACAATAAACGGTTTTGTACAGTCTGTTTTATTGATTCAAACTCTGCTTTTGTATGTGCTATAACCGCTTCATTTGTAAAGCTATGACTTTAATTCCGAGTTGTTCCAGTTCTGCAGTTCGAGCAACATCGTATTGGTACTGTTCTTTAATTTGGTGGATAGAACCGTCAATTTCAACAACCAAACTTGCCTGATGGCAATAAAAGTCGGCAATAAAATACAAAAGGGGGTGTTGTCTTCTGAATTTAACCCCACAACATTGGTTTTTTCATCGGTACTGCCAACAATCCCCTTCTGACTTTTAAATTGTGCAGATTCCAAGTAAGAAAAATATTTTTTCTTAGAGGAAAAAACTTTTTTCTTTGAGGATAAATATTTTTTCTTAGAGGAAAAGTTCTTTTCCTAAAGGAAAACTAATTTTTCTTAGAGGTTTAAATGTTTTTCTTACAAGTAAACTAATTTTTCTTTGAGGAAAAAAAATTTTGTCTGGAATAAAAAAATATTCTCTTAGTGGGTTTGTGATTTTTCTTACAGGATAAATAATTTTTCTTAGAGGAATAGCTCTTTTTCTAAAAGAAAACTAATTTTTCTTAGAGGAAATAAAATTTTTCTTAGAAGAAAAAAAAATTTCCTTGTAGGAAAAATATTTTTTCCTAAAAGGAATTTTCAAAAGTCAACCATTTTTTAGCCGGTTCTTTCCTTGTTGTTCAAATGTTTGCAAAATATATTTGCAAAACATGTGAGGGTCAAAAACAAACAAAGCTCCTTACATTTAAGGATTTGACAACTATAACCGATTTTTATCTAACCTTAAAAAACCAAATATTCAAAATATTTAGCTAAAAGTTGAACTAATTTATAGTTTACTCCTATTTGGATTGATTCAGTGATAAATCTATCACTAATTTTTCAATATAGGTCAAGATATTGTTAATTTGTGTTTAACCGTCAGATTTATGATGCCACTTTAAGTAGTGTTTTTGTGAAAAGGAAAGTGGTAGTTATTGTGTAAGGCGGGTTATGTGTTCTCTTTTTGTTTATTGCTTTACAAAAAGTAGCAGTTTTAGGGCTTTCTTACTTTTCAATAAAGAGAGGTTGGGGTTAAATTAACGTAGGGCAGGTAATAGAATCCTTTTTTTATCTGGTTTTTGGTATTGTTAAGCGGCAATTCAGAAGGCGCAATTCAGATTGTAATATTAAAATAGTTCATACAAGATAATGGCTGTTGATATTTTTTGGAACTGAAACAATTTTATTATCCTTAACCCGTAGGGATAATATATTGGTAGCTACGAAAAAGAACCCGTTATCATCATTCAGAAGGAATGTAATAAAGGTTGTAAAAGATGTTGTTCTATGTAAATTACATGCCTACGGTATTGAGATTCCACGTATCGGCTGTTCTACCAATATAATATGCCTACGGCATTGCATTTATCCCAAAACGCAAGATTTTGGGATGTACAGAACAATTGGATTAGACTAAAATGAATTTGCAATCCGTATAAGAGATCGAAACCTTGTTACCTTATTTCTGATTGCTTTTTTAAAAGTCACCTTTTCAGGGCTCTTTGACGCTTGGTGTTTGTTTGTTACAATTACTACACCGCATCGAGGTTGTATTTTTGACGAGCTTGCCGACCATTTATCGCTCCACAAGCCCACTCTTTTCTTATAGAACGCCCGATAATTACCCAGTTACAAAACCTGTTTGGTTTAAATACAATAACTAATATTCTGAATTAAATTTGACGGAGTAAACCAACTAACTTAAATGTGGGAAAAGAGATGGGTTTATACCAATACCCTACATCATAGTTTCAATTTAGTCTGAATGGTAAATTTTCGGTTCTTAATTTTGATTCTTTTTAAAGTATGTTCAAACTTTTCATAAAACACAAGCAACAGAAGATCCAATAATTTTACAAACTGAATGTTGTTTATACAAATTTAAAAGGCATCAAAAATGACGGATTATTGGGGATAACTGATACTTAGCCAATAAAGTGTCGAAAAAACAAGATTCAAAAGGAATTTTAATTGCAATTTCCGGCATTTTAATTGTTTTTTTCCTCTTAAAAATTGTAATTTTACTCAAGGGAAAGTCAATTTTATCTTATAAAATTGAAACTTTTTTTGCCCCATATTCACACTTTTTTCAATAAAAACAGCTCCCGGAATGTTAAAAATGCAGGAAGGGTATTTTTTTTATCAGGATTGCTGGGGTTTTGTAAATTTGTCGTTTTGAGCCGTCGAAAGGCTGCTCTTAGTATCAGTTTGATGACATTAGTCTTTCAAATCTCAAATTGACTGAACCCAAAAAATAGTCTATTCCACCATTATAAATCTGTGACGAACAATGCAAAGAAACTTAACTTTAGCAAGCCGTCTTCGGGAAGTGTTTCTGAATGGCCATTGGATTGCAAACACAAATTATAAAGAGCAGATACAAAGCATTAATTGGCAACAGGCATCTCAAAAAGTTGAAAACTTAAACACTATAGCAGCACTGATCTATCATGTCAACTATTATACGGCAGGTCTTTTAAGTGCTTTTGAAACCGGGAGACTTGAAATTAGTGATAAATACAGTTGGGATTTTCCGGCTATTACTTCTGAAACTGAATGGGATCAATTGGTATTTGAGTTTCTGACGAATTCTGAAAAGTTCGCAGACAAAATTGAAGAAATGGACGACAAAATTTTTGACCAACCCTTTATAGACGAAAGATACGGCACCTATCTGAGGAATATTGAAGGAGTTATTGAGCATAGTTATTACCATTTGGGGCAAATTTCATTGATTAAAAAAATACTCACTCAAAGTAAATCGTAAAAATTCGAGGCCGAATTTCAATTGATATCCAATCTATGATTTACCTTATTTTAAACTGCCAATATGAAGAAGTCAGACATCAAAAAAATGCCCGCATATTTTGACCGGTATATCTACCTGACGGATGATGTATCCTATTCCGAAGCCCTTCAAATCAGCTTACAAGAATTGGAAACTGCCCCCAAAGACAAATGGATTGCTTTAGGCGAAAAAGTTTATGCCGTTGGTAAATGGACGGTGAAAGATATTTTGCGGCATCTGATTGATACAGAAAGAGTGTTTGCCTATCGAATCACAGCAATAGCCCGTGGAGACAAACAACAAATGACACCTTTTGACGAGGAGGCTTATGCCGAAAATACAACAGCAAACAGCAGAACGGTGGAGGATTTGTTAGCCGAATTGATTCTTGTTCGCAAAGGGACTATCTCGATGTTTCAATTTTTAACCCCTGACATGTTACATCAAACCGGCAACGGATTTAACGGAATGCAGTATTGCCCGCTTTCATTAGGCTTCATGTTGGCCGGACATCAGCGTTGGCATTTTAAGGTATTGGAAGAAAGATATTACGGACTTTTGAGTTAGAAAACGTTACCGGCACTTTTTAATAATTTACATTTAAAAAAAGCACCGGTAACGTGAATATTATCAGGTTATTGAACAATTAGTTTTTGAGTGATCAGACCTGAGTTGGACTGAAGGGCTACCCAATACATGCCTTTGGCAAATCCGGAGGTGTTGATTTGATGGGTAAAATCACCTGCCGTATTCAGCTTTTCGGTATAAACTTGTTTTCCTATAGCATCGTAAATTCTCAGATCAAAAACATGACTTTGGTCAGGAGCTGATATTTGCAGGTTTACCATGCCGGAATTTGAAGGATTTGGATAGATTAACAAAGTTGACTTTGCAATGGGGTCATTAATGCCGACATCTTCAACTACAGTAACAACCTGACTACCGCTTCGGACACAACCATTGGAGTCGGTAACCGTCAGGGAAACTGTATAAACACCTAATGCACCATAAAAAGTAACAGGGTTGGCAATTTGTCCTACTGCAGTTTGACCATTACCAAAATTCCATTGCCAATAAGTTGCGTTTTCGGTGTTGTCCATAAACATAATGGGACTGTTTATTTGTATGTACTGAGGTGCAGTAAAGTTAACAAACAATACTCCTTCGACTGTTACGGGCACGGTTACCGATTCACATCCTACCATATTGCAGGAAGTCAATACAACGTCATAGGTTCCGCTTTGTAAATAAGAATGTAGCGGGTCTTTGTCGGTCGAAGTATTGCCATCTCCAAAATCCCATGACCAACTGTCGGGGAAATTTCCGGAAGCATCGGTAAATTCTACAATGCCTAAACAGTTATCGGTTACTTCATAGCTAAAACCAGGTACAGGCGGGGTGGTAATAATTACACAATCCCAGGTAGCAACAAAGCCCATATCTGTGCCAAACCAACCAAAGGTTGATTCCTGAATGGTGATAGACCCGCCGGTTGAGGTTACTGTTCCTCCGTTTGGCAATGTAGATCCGGTAAAAAATCCGAGTACGGGGCTATTAACATCCGGTCCGTCATAAATGATGATTTGATCGGCAAATTCGATGTTGATATATGAAAACTCGGAAAATGTCAGGCTGACTTGTGTCGCACCTGGAGGTGAAATGGTAACAATACCACTTGAACCGGCCAGATAATTTTGGTTGCCTCCGCTATCCATCAATACTCCATGACATTCGGTGATCGGTGTTACTCCCGAAAATGGCATATTTATCGTATCACAGTAAACAGAGTTGAAATCAACGGTAATAAAATTGGGAAATACGATTTCATCACAACCCAAATCATTGCAGGCTTCGAGAGTTACGGTATAAATACCGCTTTCAGCGTAGCTGTGAATGGGGTTTTGAATTCCGGCCGTAGCTCCGTCTCCAAAGTCCCATGACCAGGAGGTGGGATTGTTTAGCGTTTGATCATAAAAATAAACATTGCCATCGCAGGAATAGGTGGGTTGTGCAAGAATCTGAACCTGCGGGAATGCCAGTACGGTCATATTGCAGGGAATTACCACTATTGGATTAAAGGGGTCGTTGGTAAAGAGCACCAAATCAAAAGTATAAACACCTGCCAACAATCCGGAAGCATCAAAAGTAACATTGATGTCAAATGAATTTCCAACTTCGTTAGTGCCTTCCGTAGGTTCAAAACTAATCCAGGTTGGTGGCGCTCCTCCCCAGAGTAAAGCGTTGCGGAGCATGGTAGTTCCCGGCGTAGTGAGATCTGTAAACACATCTCCTACATAAATTACTTTGCCATTTCCAACCTGACGATAGGTTAAAGTTGACCCCCCCGAAAAAACATCGGTCAGCGCAACTGCATCGGGATTTGTCATTTGATATGCGATGCTGTTATTTGAGCTGGTATAGTTTGAGCCCAAACCCGTACTTAACGGATGGGTATCATCTAAAACAACAACTGGATTGTTGAACAAAAATGCCCAGATAAAACCACTAAATAAACCGGATTGTGTGATACAAAAATCGCATTGATTACCTAAATAAAGGACTGCCCCTCCATTTTGAACAAATTCGGCTAAAACAGGTGCCATGGCTGCAAAAACACTGCTACTTGCGGTAAAATTTTGATCCGGTATTAACAATACCCGTTTATTTTGCAGTAATTCCGCCATTGTAGATGGATCTTCGGTATTGGATTCTTCAAATGTATAGTCTAATCCGGTTGATTCCAAAGCAGCCGCAACGCCGGTATAATTGAAAATATTTACCTGATAGGTCCATGCCAGAATTGGAATGGTTGATCCTCCATTGCTTGTAAATTCCAAAGGCCCTGCGCCGGTATTGGTCAGTGTGATGGTTTCTTCCGCAGTTTCACCGGCCAATAAAGTAATATCTATCGAAGCAGGGTTAACACCAATCACAGGTGCCCCTTGTCCAAATCCGGTTGCACTTACCGTTAAATCGCTCACATTGTTGTTGATAAAAATCTGTCCGTTCAACAAAGCTATTTCTGTCGGTACAAAGGTGATATCCAACATCATATCTCCAAATGGAGGCACAGTGGCGATTGCAGGATTTACTTCAAATTGAGGCAAGGAAGAACTGATGTCTAAAAATAAACTATCCGTACCCGGATTGCTGATTTCCATTGACAAGGTTTTTGTATTGCCGATGATCACGTTGCCGAAGTCGAAAGAAGTAGTTGAAACTTCAATGGCCGGTATTCCTATTACTGTAAGGGTTACAGGTACTATGATTTGAGGAGCAAGCGGGTCGTTGTTTGAAATTACAATTTGTGTAGTATAAGTACCTCCGACTAAATCGGTAGCATCGAGGGTGATATTAAGCGTTTCAGAGGATGGATAACCTACGGTTCCTGAAATTCCGGAAATGCTGAACCATTGCAAAATATTCTGCGTGGCAATCCATTTTAAGGCATTAGAAATGACTAATGAGCCGGATAAATCCGCACTTCCAAAATCATGACCTATATAAATCGCACGTCCTGCTCCGATTTCTCTGAAACAAACAACATCTCCCGGATTAATATCAAATCCCGGTTGTTGAACCAATCTGACTATGTCTGAATTAAAAAACATCATGGGAGTAATTCCGATTGGAGTATAAGGATTGTCAACTCCTTCAACAACCGGATGGGAGGTGTCTAAGATATTGCACATCATTCCGGAATTGAAACTGCTGAACCCATCAAAAAAGCCGGAATGTAGCACGGGATTATCACCCCAGTTAAAGTTGCCCAGAAATATTACATGCCCGCCGTTGTTGACAAAATTTTGCAAAACCGACTGAAAACTGTTAAACAGGTTCATTGCATTAAAATCAATAATCGCAGGTACGAGCAGCACATTGACATTTTGGAGCAATTCGTCTAATTCCGTTGAACTGATCGTGTTGGTTGTACTCAGTTGATAATCCGTAAAATGTGCATTGATAGCAGATATGGTATTAGCGTATGCTCCCGCATCGCTTCCGTTGGTATATGCTAAAACCTTGAGCTGTTGCTGAAAATAGGTAGTATCAATATCATAAAAAAGAGGACCCAGACCATCATTAAATATGGTTAAAGGAATAGTTGAAGTTTCGCCAACATTCAAAGTCTCGTTTATGGCAACCGGATTTACCGTAGTTACCGGTGCACCTACTCCGGTACCGCTAACCGTGATAAAAAAATTGATGATATTGGTCTCAATGGTAGCTGTTGCAAAATAGGGCGCAATTTCGGTAGGTACAAATCTCAGTTCAACACTCTGCGTTGCTCCTCCACCGTACAATGAAAAATTAGAAGGTTCAGTACTAAATACAGGGTCTGAAAAAGTGATATTGAATACTTTTAGAGAATCCGTTCCGGGGTTAGAGATAATGATATTATATCTTGCAGTGTCGTTTTCCAACACTTCTCCAAAATCATGCGTGCTTTCGTTGATGGCAAAACTGGGAGTTCCTGTAACAGTCATGTTGCATGGAATTACAATTTGTGGTGCAGAACCATCATTTGAGTTGATCACTAAGTCTTGAGAATAAAAACCGCCATAAACATCTGTTGCGTTAAACTCAAGGTCAATAGTAATGCTTTCTCCGGGAGCCAGGGAGCCGGTATTTTCTGAAACATACAACCAATCAATCCCACCATTGACAGACATTAAATCTTTGGTTGTTTTTACACAATTTGACATAATGCGATCCATATCCGCATTATGATACCGAAAATCATGTCCTACCAAAATGGCTCTTCCTAATCCGATGTTGCGATAAGTAACTACATCAAATCCGCTATATCTAACCAATCGAACAGCATCAGGATTGGTGATATCGTAATAGAATGTAACAGCAAGGGCATTATATGGGTCGTTCACTCCTTCCATGATCGGATCTGAAGGAATATTAACATTTAAAGAACCGCTGTAAAAATTTTGATAAGTACCACTAAATAATCCGGTATTGAAAATACAGCCTGCCTGATTGGTTCCATTAATAATTATAGTTCCGCCGTTTTCGGCAAACGTCTGTAAAATGGGAGCAAATGAACTAAATGCTGCAGCATTACAGGTTTCTTGTTCAGGAATCAATAACACATCCTTGTTTTGAAGGGCAGTTGCAAGTTCAGATGCATTATAGGTCGTTATTTCTGTAAGTTGATAATCTGTAAAATAATTGTTAATAGCTAATAGCGTGGAGGGGTATTCCTGAGTTAAATCTGCTCCGTTTATCAGGGCAAGCACTTGAAGTTCTTTGTTTTCTATCAGGTTTGCACCTTCAATATTGAACACCAAATCACCGGTTCCGGTATTTGTTATGGTAAAAGAATAAGTGGTGGAATCGCCATGTTCCAATGTTACATCATATCCGGTATTTGGTTCAACCGAAATGGTTGGTGGTTCTTGAACAAACAACTCAAAAGACTCAGTAGCCGTAGTACCTTCACAATTAGTAATGGTCAAACTAACCGTAAATGAGCCGGAGCCTGCAAAAGCATGAGTAGGAATAATGTCTGTACTTGTATTCCCATCGCCAAAATTCCAGAAGTAATCCTGATAATCAGGATTTGAAGGCGTAAACAAAACAGGAGTATTGATTGGAACATCAGTTTCGCTGACAGTAAACTGGGCATCGGTCGAACTGTCACCGGCTTGCCAAACAGCTCTGAATCCGGAATTGGAGGGTGGAGGAGGAGGGAAAATAATTATATCACTGTACATTTCGATGGTAAATGAACCGGTAGTTGAAACAAACGGCAAACCTCCGTTTGGTAATTCATTACCGGTATATGAACCAATATAAATATCATAATTCGGACCATCATAAATGGTCAGATAATCCATATTGATTCCCAGTTCGAACTCGGTAAAAGTTAAGGTTAAAGGACAAGAAACAGTTGAAGGGCTTATCACAATTGATCCGTAATTGCCGGGGGTATATAAACCCTCTCCACCACTATCTAAAAGAATACCTGAGGTTGAAGTTTGAACAGGTCCTTCGCCATTAACAGGCAATAAAACTACATTTTGAGCATGCAGGTGGTAAAAACTGCCAAACATTATGGCAATGAAACAGGTAAAAAGACTTTTCATAAAAAATAAGTTAAGTTTTAATAATTTGGAGGTTTTGCTTCCTGCTTTATTTATCAATATAAAGCCTGAAAATAATTTGTGATGACTACGAGATTTACACAAAGATAAACACTTGCCTTGTTTCATAATCCTTTATTATATTTATAAGGGTTAAGATTGTTTTCAAAAAACTGAGTATAGCAGTGTTTAAAATTGACTGCAACAACACAATAACGATAAGTTAAAGGCAAAAGATGCCTCGATGTATAGCTGAATTTACCTTTGTAACATGCCCGACAATTTGATTTAAAGGCATAAATCAGGTACGGTTTATTTTAATAAAAGGTAAGGCAAAATAAATTATTCGCGGTTGAAAAAAAAGTTTTACGCTAAAACCGGTTCATGTTAATCAATTTTGGTCTTTATTATTTCTGAACTTAAAATCATTTCAGAAACAGAAAATACAGGAATTTTAACACCATGACTTATCATACTTATCAGTTGCCATAAATGACATTAAGTTTCAGGGAAACAGGAATTAAATGATTAAAAAAGGTTAAAATTTTCCATTTAGGGCTATACCAAAACTAAAACGATTGCGTTACTAACACGTTAAAGCGGGTGTATTGTACTGTAATGCCGACCAATTCTAAAAAAATAATTTTTTTAGAGTAGGCCATACAACTATTTTGTTTACTTTTATATCTACGTATCAGAACAATGAAGCCACAGCAGCAATATTCAGATGAAGAGATTATTAAAGGGTGTATAGCCTGTAAAAGGCTATATCAGGAGCGTTTGTATGCCAAATTCTCTGCAAAGATGTTTACAATCTGCCTTCGATATGCAAGAGATTATCATAGTGCGGAAGATATCTTACAGGAAGGATTTATAAAGGCTTATATAAACATAGAAAAATTTAGAAGTGAAGGCTCTTTTGAAGGCTGGTTAAGGCGGATTTTTGTCAATACCGCAATTGAACATTTCAGACGTTCAACCCCAATGTATCCAATCATGGAAGTTACACAAGCTGACAATCACACCGTAAATGAGGAGGTAGTTGAACACCTTGCAGCTAATGACTTGTTAAAAATGATACAAACCCTTTCACCCGGATACCGAACAATCTTTAACTTATATGTCATCGAAGGATATTCACACAAGGAAATTGCCGAAATGTTAGGGATCAGCGAAGGAACTTCTAAGTCACAACTGGCACGAGCCAGATATTTATTACAAGAAAAAGTTAACAACCAAAATAAATACTCAGAACAAGCCTATGTCTAAAAGACACATTGACGACGTTTTTAAGCAAGCGCTTGAAAATCACGAAATTTCACCCCCTTTTAAAAACTGGGATGGAATTCAGCATCATTTGCCACGCCCCAAGCCTTTTTATTTTCAAACCGCCTTTAAGGTGAGTTTGGCTGCATTTTTCCTCATGGTCGCAGGAATTGGCTCTTTAACTATCCGGCAAAACCTATTGGTTCCGGACGAAAATCATTTGGTATCAAATAATACCAATTCCGATCAAACTATTTCACCCAAAGCAAAACCGGATAACCCAACCGGAGAAGAAAGTTTATGGGCTGTTTCTGAAATCAACCAATCAAACCAACTTTCAAAAACTCAAAATTCTAATCCTAACTCTTTAAATATCAATACGATATCGAATAAAACCAATACACTAAATCAGTTCTCAAATCCTTCTGTTGGCACAACTAAAGTTCCGGTCAAAACCTCTAAATATTCAAAAAAAGCAAATTCCGGACTAAAACAAGTTGGTAATGTTGCAAAAAGCCCGGATTTAAAGTCAAATGAGATCTCTAAATCTCATCAAAGTAATGTTTTAACAAACATTAACTCAGGTAAAGACCTTGCTATTGCTACAGATCAGGTAAAAAGCGGTAATATTGCACCAGCTTTAGAAAACGACAGTCAAACTGATAACGATCGTTTGGAGAGTTTACCCAAATCTGAGTTATCTCAGGTTTATGAACCAAATAATGCCAAGCACAATGTTATTAATTCTGTCGGATTAATTGGCAAACCAAAAAAGAATAAAACAAATGGCCTTTATTTTGGTAGTTTTTATGGTGTGCATGTTAGTCGGTTACTCAATAACCAAGCACTAAACGCCACTAAAAATGTAGAAGACCTGAAATACAGAATGCATTCAGGCAACTCTTACGGTTTTATAAGTGGTTATGATTTTTCATTAAACTGGGGTATTCAAACCGAATGGGCAGTCAGATCAACCCAGGGGCAGTTAATCAGTTATAAGCCCCTCGAATCAGTGACCTATCGGGAAACTCAGATTAACCTTACTTATACCAACATCCCTTTGTTGGTGAAGTACAGATTTACCCGAACTGCAAAACTGACTAAACAGCCCACTACACTTAATGTATTGGCAGGAATTCAGTATGGAATTTTGAAATCAGCAGAAATCAATCTGAACAATCCGACAATTCATACCAATTTACTCAAAAAAAGCACCTGGGGTCTTGTTACTGGTGTTGATTATGATCTTTATCTGAGTAGAAACTATTTTCTTTCTTTTGGCGCAAGAGCCGCCTTCTCTACTTCTTCTGATAGTTTCACTAAAGTGGAAATCCCCGATAAAAACAGCGCAAATCATTTATTATTGGGGTTGAGAGCAAGTTTCAACTATCGGTTTGTTCGATAATAAACTGCATTTAAAAAATTAAAAAAAGCCCTTACAACTTTTGGTTCGTAAGGGCTTTTTCATGTTAAATATTTTCCGGTTAATTCTAAAAGTTGATTGACTTCTTCCGCTTTGTTTTCCTCCGATTTGTCAGTTGTTATCTTAAAATTAATCAACAAAGTATAAACTGCACGCACATTTGTGTCGGGATAAATATTTTTGGAGGCAGGTTGTAATCCGTACAACTTTAAAATGCTGTTTAAATCTGATTTGCTCAATCTTGACCCTCCTGTTGAAGGATCTGTCAACAAATCTAAAGGGCGGTAATAGTCTGAATGATTTGGGGTTTTAAGGACTTCTTTTACAGATTTTTTCAAAAATTTACCGGTACTTCTGTTAAAAGCACCGGCAAAAATTTCCTTACCATAACAAACAGGAAAAACCGAAAGTCCTACCCGTTGTGCAATATAAATATAGAGGAGTACATATAAGGATGCATGTCCTCTTTTATAAGCTAATAAATAGTTGAGTGCGAAATTATGAGTTTCCGGATCATCGTTGACAATCATACCATAAATAGTAAATAACACCTCTGTTACTTGTGATAACATTTGAAAAGTGGTCATGTTTGCCTGAAGCCTGACTTCTATATCGTCACAAATATCATTGATTCTATCTTCTATTTTGGTTTCAGAAACAGAAAATGTGGGGTAAATATATTGCGTAAGATATAATAATGGAGCTAAAAGAGAAGTATCGGTATTTCTAAGCCAATCTTCGAACTGATGATATACTTTTGTAAAATTAATTTTTTGGAGAACATACTCCAACCTTTCTGTTTGTATTTCATTCAAATCCATTTTATTGGAATAGCAGATATCGCGGAGTTCATGTTCAATATATACCCCTTTAGCAATCATATCTTTGGCGACTTGTTGCCATATATCATCATCATCCAGCAATTTTATTAAGGTTGAAAGCCTGTATTCAGGATTCATGATATGTACATAATCCGGTAAAAAACCTACTTGACCTTTTTAGTGCTTGTTTTTTTAGAAGCTGCCTGAGCAATCAGTGTTTTACATTCAGCTAAAGTAATTGTTTTGGGATCCGCATTTTTAGGCAGGGTAATATTAAGTTTTCCGGTTTTGATATATGGACCGTATCTCCCATCTAAAACTTGGATGTTTCCGTTTTCAAAAGATTGAATTGCATTCGTATTGGTGGTGGTTTTAGCAGATTTTTTCCCCTTTTTGGGCTCAGCAGCATCCCCATCTATCAAAATTAAACATTCTTCGTAGGTCAGCGTTTTTGCGTCTTTCGACTTAGGAATTTTAATATTCTTATCTCCGGCTTTAATATAAGGTCCAAATCGTCCGTTAAGTACCTGAATATTTCCGTTGTCAAAAGTGTGAATAACCTTGTTGACTTCGGCAATTCTTTTTTCCTCAATCAGGCGTATCGCCTGGTCTTCCGTAAACATTAAAGGGTCAACATCTTTTGGAAGGCTGTAAAACTTATTGTTATGAACTACATAAGGCCCGAAACGCCCTACACCAACTTTTAAGGTTTTTTCTTCAAAAGTTCCGATTTCTTTTGGCAAATTAAACAGACTTAGTGCTTGTTCAAGTGTTATGGTGTTGAGCGTTACAGGAGGTAAAATTGAAGCGAACTGTGGCTTATCTCCATCTTCATTTGTCCCGATTTGAACCATTGGTCCAAATTTACCTAACCTTGCAGTTACAGGTTTACCGGTTTTGGGATCGTTTCCTAAAAGCCTTTCACCGGTTTCGCGGTCCGCATTTTTTAAAGTATATTCAACTGTTTCGTTAAAAGGGTAATAAAACTCCCCAATTGTTTTCGTCCAAACTTGTTTGCCGTTTGCTATTTCGTCAAATGCCTTTTCTATATTAGCTGTAAAATCGTAATTGACAATATTTTCAAAATGTTTAACTAAAAAATCGTTGACGACCCTACCGGTATCTGTCGGAAATAATTTTGCTTTTTCCACACCGATTTTTTCTTTCTCCGATGTAACAACAATTTGATTGGGTTTAGATTCATGTGGGCCGGATAACGTTAAAATTCGGTAAGCACGCTCAATGCCTTCCCTGTTTTCTTTAACAACATAACCCCTTTGTTGAATGGTACTGATAATTGGTGCGTATGTAGAGGGTCTTCCTATACCTCTTTCTTCCAGATTTCGCACTAAACTGGCTTCATTATATCTTGCAGGAGGTCGTTTGAAACGCTGAATGGCTTTCATATTTTTAAGATCCAATACTTGCCCGATTTTTAGAGGAGGCAAAATGGTTTCTTCTTCGTTTTCATCATCATCATCGAGCGATGAGGCAATATAAAGTTTTAAAAATCCGTCAAATTTAATGACCTCCCCTTTAGCTTCTAATTTCTCTTTTACTGTTGAAATAGCAATCGAAACAACAGTCCTTTCCAGCAAGGCATCACTCATTTGAGAAGCCATTGCTCGTTTCCAGATAAGATCGTAAAGTCTTTTTTCGTCAGAATTTTCTCCGGCATTCTGCACATCAAAATAAGTAGGTCTGATTGCTTCATGTGCTTCCTGTGCCGAATCGGATTTTGTTTTGTATTGACGTTCTTTCCAGTAATCAGTTCCAAACATACTGGAAATTTGTTTTCCCATTGCTTCCCGGGCTGTATTGGAAAGATTAGTTGAGTCCGTTCTCATGTAGGTGATCTTACCGGCTTCGTATAGTTTTTGTGCAACTTGCATAGTTTTTGCGACCGAAAACCCTAATTTTCTGCTCGCATCCTGTTGCAATGTTGAAGTAGTAAACGGGGGAGATGGGGATTTTTTTGCCGGTTTTACTTCTATTTTATCAATGGTAAAAACTGCTCCGATACATTTTTGTAAAAACTGTTGTGCATCGGCTTCAAGTGAAAAAGGTTCAGAAAGCTCAGCTTTAAGAATAGTCTGTTTGCCGTTGTAATCCTTGATATTGAAATAGGCATATACCTTGTAATTGAAAGATGAATTGAACTGCTCTATTTCACGTTCTCGCTCCACGACCAACCTAACTGCAACAGACTGAACCCTACCGGCAGATAAAACGCCTTGTCTTGCAATCTTACGCCATAAGATGGGGGATATTTTAAACCCTACCAAACGGTCAATCACCCTTCGCGCTTGCTGAGCATCTACAATATTTCTGTTGATGATCCTTGGATTTTTTACGGCTTGTAGAATGGCCGGTTTTGTAATTTCATGAAAAATGATTCGCTTGGTCTTTTTTTCATCCAAACCCAATACCTCACATAAATGCCATGAAATAGCTTCACCTTCTCTGTCCTCGTCCGTCGCTAACCAAATATCTGCTGAAGATTTTGCCAGTTTTGTTAACTCTTTAACTACTTGCGTTTTTTCTTCCGGAATAATATAACGCGGGGTAAAATTGTTGTTCACATCAATAGCATTATCGTCCTTTGGCAAATCGCGAATATGCCCTTTACAGGAAACAACGGTAAAGTCATTGCCCAAAATACCTTCTATCGTTTTAGCTTTTGCAGGAGATTCAACTATAACTAAATTTTTAAGCATGAACTTTTCTTTTGCGATTGTATTACAACAATCATTTTTCATCAAATACTTTCCAAAACAAACTCGATGTTCTAATTTGGGAACAAAGGTAAGATACTTTCATAATCTTACAAAGAATGTTTTTCGTAAATATAAATACAGTTGATAAACTTTTAGATTTTTTGCTTGTTTGGACATCAAAAGCACAAGTTAATATTTTAAATTAATTGCACCCCTTGATTAACCTATCCAATATCGAGCCAATCAAGATGTTGTAATAACCATTAAAGATTGTGTACATGCAAAATCGAGTAGTCAATTCAACTATTTAACTTTAAATAAACACAATGTACAATATTTTAATCTTATAGCATAATAGTTGAACCTTCACCTATATTGAGCTATGAAGATTCAAAAAAAACATCCATCTTTATGAATAATTTCAACTAATCTGTATAGTTGATGTGTTCATTGGTAAATCCAAAAAGTCCAAAAAAAAATTTCTATGAAGTATCTTTCCATTTTCTCAATTTTTCTTGCTGCTTTGTTAGGTTCGTGCAATACACAACAAGAAGAAAGCAATAACACCAACAACTCAAATTCAAAAGCCCAACCTGCAAATTCCAAAAATAATACTGTAGGAGACAATTCTCAAAAATCAAATGCGCTCATTAATTGGATAACATTTGAAGAATTAGAAACCAAAATGAAACAAGAACCGCGCAAAGTGGTGGTAGATCTTTATACTGATTGGTGTGGTTGGTGTAAAAGAATGGATAAGGCGACTTTTCAACATCCGGAAGTAGCTGAGTATGTCAATAAGAACTTTTATGCTGTTAAATTTAATGCGGAAGGAACAAATCCTGTCAAATTTAACGGACAAAATTGGGAGTTTATGCCCAATCCAAACGGAAGAAAAGGAACGCACCGTTTAGCGGCCACATTAATTCTCGGTAACCAACCAACCGGTCGTATTGGATATCCTACGATTGCCTTTATGGATGAAAAATTGATGCGAATTGATGCTTATCCCGGATACAAGACACCCGATAAATTTGAAGGTTTGATGAAATTTATAGCTGAAAATCATTATCGAAATCAACCTTTCGAACAATACATGCAAAAGTTCACCCCAACCATTCCAGCTAACCCAACCGGAAGTTTAACCCCTTCAAAATCAGATTCTAAGCCAGGAATAGTGGTTAAATAATCAACGAATATCTTAAAATAGCTGAAACTAATGGATTTTATTAAGGTTACTCCGGAATATGAACCACATATCGCTCTGATTGAACTAAATCGCCCTAAAGAGTTAAATGCACTGAACCTGCAGTTGATGGGCGAATTAAAAACAGCACTTAAGGAATTGGACAATCTTCCTGATGTCAGGGCAATTGTTTTGACCGGAAATGAAAGAGTTTTTGCTGCCGGTGCTGATATTAAACAAATGGCGGAGAAAGGGGCTATTGATATGTTTCATATTGATCAATTCAGTACCTGGGATCAGATAAAAAAGACAAAAAAGCCAATTATTGCGGCAGTTTCCGGTTTTGCTTTAGGTGGTGGATGTGAGTTGGTCATGCTTTGCGATATGGTCGTTGCTTCTGAAACAGCACAATTTGGTCAGCCGGAAATCAAACTTGGAACAATGCCCGGTGCAGGAGGAACCCAACGTTTAAGCAGAGCTATCGGAAAAGTCCGTGCCATGGAAATGGTATTAACCGGCACCTTCATTAACGCTCAGGAAGCTTACAAAGCAGGATTAGTAAATAAAGTTGTTCCTGTCGAATTATATTTACAAGAAACCATGAAACTTGCCAGAAAGGTAGCTGAAATGTCTCCTGTCGCTGTAAAACTTGCAAAAGAATCAGTGTTACAAGCCTTTAACAGCACTTTGGATGAAGGGTTGATGTTTGAACGAAAAAACTTTTACCTCACTTTTGCGAGCAAAGATCAAAAAGAAGGAATGAATGCTTTTATCGAAAAAAGAATTCCAAATTTCACCGGGGAATAATACATCAGGTTTTAAACGGTCCCTTAGATTTTAATTCAATTGCTACAAACAAAAAAGCCACTCTATTTTAGTGAGTGGCTTTTTGATGTAAACAAAATGAAAAAAGAAAACTTATTGCTTTATAATTAACCTTCCTGTTGAAACCCGATCGCTTCCTCTTACCAGAAAATAGAAGTACATACCTGCTTCCAAATCTGAAATATCAACCTCGGCAGCATTTGTTTGAATATCATTGACCAATTTTACCTGATTTCCGATGATATCAAAAATCTCCAAACGATAAGTTTCACGTCCGGTATTTTGAAAATGGAAGGTAGTCTTCTCTTTTGCAGGATTCGGTGAGAAAGAAGAAGTTACTTTCACAATGTCATTACCTCCTCTCGCTGATTGTTGGGCCGAAGCCTCTTGTATGAACCCTAAAGAGATAAACAAGGTTAGTAATGCTGCAAAGAAAATATAGGTATATGTTTTTTTCATGCGGAATTTTTAAATTTTTTACTACTTGTTTTTTAAACAACACTGCCGGAGAATAGTTTAACTTTTATCTGCAAAAACTTTACCAATTCTACAACAGGCAACTTGTTTTGAAAGAAAAATTCAACTATTCGACTTGCAAAACTAATATATCTATCTTTAAAAAACAACCTTGAATTTTTTCTTTTTTTCTGCACTCAAGAATTTAAATAAAGTTAGTAAAAACAATATTCATAAACAATTGTTAGAAAATTGATTAGAAAACTAAAAATTTCATACTGCAAAAAAAAGATTACTTTTTTGAAATTCTTTTAACCGTTTTTAACGCAGTTCCCAAACAATTTTCCAATACAAATAAATAACATTTCTGATAATGAATCGCAATTTGTTTTTAACTATACTACTTCTTGGTTTATCCTATCTGTCAGTTTACGCACAAGGAATTGCCACATTTACAGATAAATTTGGCAGATTCTATGTCTTTGATAAAGGTAATGTTCAAACTTTGGAGCCTCGCGAAGTAACAAATGTTCAGATGGGTGGTGATTATTTATTGTATGTTGATGCATTAAGTCAAGTGATTTACTACAGAAATGGTAAAAAACAAATACTGAATTATATGCCTCAAATCAATCTTTACAAGGCCACCAGATTTTACCTTTTGTCTTTGGAAGGCGGAGTTTTGAGAATCATCAGCAACGATACAAAAAAGGACTTAGCGCTTGGGGTAAATGCAACGTATGCTCTTGGAGACAGCATTGTTGCTTTCATTGATTTTGACCGTTTTTTAAAAGTATTTTACAAGAATCAACTTTTTGAAGCAACAAATGAACCTGTTAATGAATTTCGGGCAGGAGATAATTCGGTGGCGTATATAACAGAAGGTGAAAACTTCTATCTCGTCCACAATAATGAATTGCAACTCATAGACAACGCTCCTCCGCTAAACTATCAGGTAGGTAATAATTTTGTGGCTTATATTAACCGCTTCAATGAATTGTATGTGTTCGATAAAGGGAAAAACAAACAATTAGAAAGTGTCAGCCCTGTTAGTTATAAGGCCGGCGACAATATTTTGGCTTATGTTGATAACCTGAATAGTTTTAAAGTCTATTGGAATGGCAAAACAAAAGAACTGCTTCCTGTATTACCCCGGAGTTATGAGATTTTTGATAATACACTGACCTATATTGACGAAAGGGGTTTTTTAAATGTGTTCTATAAGGGGAAAAATATCGTCATCACCACGTTT
The DNA here is from genome assembly GCA_016700115.1 of Sphingobacteriales bacterium. Lineage (NCBI taxonomy): Bacteria > Pseudomonadati > Bacteroidota > Sphingobacteriia > Sphingobacteriales > Sphingobacteriales bacterium. The sequence continues at coordinate 3,036,568 of CP064999.1, forward strand.
ACCCCCCCTGCGTTCAAATTTTTTGATGGAATAGTTGCATATACCGATTTTGACGGTAAACTTTATGCTTTTTATGAGGGCAATCAAGTGATGGTTTCCGATCAGATTGTCGAAAGCTTTGAAGTTCAGGGGAGAGTAATTAAATATAATATTCTGAATGGTGAAGCGAGGTTTTATTACAACGGTGAAAACTATTAAATTTTTTAAACATGGTTTGAGTTCTTTGTATCGGTCTTTTATAAACTTAACTTATACGAACAATCTCATTTAAATTACTTAAACCATTTACACCCTTTTAACTACATTTTCTTTGCATTTAAATTTTAAAAAATTTGGAAACAGTGGGGAACCCCTCATCATATTGCACGGTCTTTTTGGCATGTTAGACAACTGGCAAACATTAGCCCTTAGGTTTTCCGGACAATTCACCGTTTTTACCGTTGATCAAAGAAATCACGGAAAATCTTTTCATACTCCTGACTTTAACTATCAACTTCTTGCAGATGATTTGTATGATTTTATGAGAAATCATCATCTACCCTCAGCGCATATTATCGGACATTCAATGGGCGGAAAAACCGCTATGCAATTTGCGGTTAATAATCCTGAAATGGTGAACAAACTTATTATTGTGGACATTGCTCCCAAAGAATATCCTGCAGGACATGATATAATATTTGAGGCTTTCAATTCATTCGACATTAGTCAGGTTAGTTCGAGAAACGAAGCAGACGAACTAATGAGGCAACTTGTTCCAGATTTTGGAACTCGTCAGTTTTTGCTTAAAAACTTGACCCGACATAAAGACGGCTCTTATGGATGGAAATGCAATCTTCCATCTTTAAAAGCACATTATCTTGAAATTCTTGGAAACAGTTTGACCCCTTTTGATCAATTCAACAAGCCCACACTGTTTATGAAAGGTAGCCTTTCGGACAACTATATAACTCTACCCGATGACGAAACTTTTATCATTCACTTTTTTCCTTTAGCATCCATAGAAACAATCCCTAATGCAGGACATTGGATTCATGCTGAACAACCGGAAGCTTTTTATAATTCAGCAATGAGGTTTTTGAATGATAATCAGAAAAGTGAATAAGTGGGGTGATTCATTTTAATTTTTCATGGTTTAACCAATTCATAATCTAATACAAATAGAGGAAAAAGTTAGGCTGATTTAGTATATGCTTGTTTGATTTTAAAACTATAACCCAAGATGAATACCGGCCATTTTAGTTTAGAGTTAAGATACTAAAACTCTGTCTGACTGTTAGCAATACTTAACCCTTAAATTTAAAAATGTGCGGTTATTCCATCTTAAACCAACCCTAACTGTTCTTTTCGACGGAAATCTTTGATGAGCAGGTGATAAAACAAAACAGCTATGAGGTAAAATGCGGCAGTGATATAGATGATAGCACCGTAAGAAATTTCTTTTCCTCTCAAATAACGGAACATCAAAGCACTGAAAAACCAACTTCCCGACCATATTGAAGAAATGATGGCACTGACCAATTCCTGGTTTTTCTTACCGACATAATACATGGTCATTTGTGAGGTCATTGGGTTGGCTAAATTCATTAAAGGTTGACGAATAATGTAGCAAAAAGCTGCCAAATAAAAAGCGAATGTTCCCGCACCTAAAAATTCGGTGGTTCCCAACAGAATCAGGGCTGCTATGGACAACATTTGAGTTGCTGTAATGGCTTCGTATCCAAACCTGTTTTTAATTACCGGTGCCTGTAACGAAAAAAGTGCTACAACTACTGCCGTAATTGAGCCTAAGAGAGAAAAACTGCCCGAACTTAGTTTAAAAATATGGAAGAAAAACAAGTTCATGAACGGAATACTTAAGCCGGCTCCAACTGCAATTAAAAAAGTCGGGACAACTGCTTTTCCAATTACAACCCAATCATAATCAAACCGCTTCCCGTTTTCTTTGGAAGTGAATTGAGGAATACTTTCTTTGTTTGAAATCTTCCAGGTAAACAAAAAACTGAAAATCCCCAAGAGCGAAAAAATTTGCAACAGGGTTCTTTCGTCAAAAATCTGTACGTTGATACCCGACAACAAATAAATCAAAAAACCGGAAGCTATAGTGGCTAAGCTCCAAACAGATGCATTTAGCGAAATGCTTTCTGTATGTGTTTCTGTTTTGGTGTTTCGCAAAATAAAAGGAAGTATTGCTATTTGGTTGGCGGTAAAACAAAATCCCCAGATTATCATAGAGAATGCAATCAAAAGTGAGGATTTCCAGACTATCGCCTCTAATATGAGGAGAGAAATAAAAGGCAATATAGCTGATGACAAGAGCAATATAGGACGAATTGCTTTTGTTCGGATATACAAACCAAAAGGAAGCGCAAATACTAAGGCAGCCATAAATCTATAGGAAACAAAGGTGGCAATTTCACTGTCGTTAAAACCACTATGTGTCATATAGATATTTAAAATAAGGGTAAAAGAACTGTTGATGAGTTGCAAAAACAGTTCAGCCATCATTAGAAATAGTATATCTTTTTCTACATTCTTGTAATTGCTGAAAAATCGTAACACAAAAAAAGTTTTCAATCCGGACCGGAAATACCTTAATATAAAGGTTGTTCTAAAACCAAACCGTTTTGATTAAAGTTCAATTAACCCACAACATGGCTGCCACACATTAAAAAAAAGAAGGGAGGCGATATCTTTGTAATTTTGCGAATTGCAAACCCAAAATCAAAGTATATGCCTCCCAACATTCTGCCTTTAGAGTTATATAAAGACATCCTGTCAGTAGCAAAGATATTACAATTAAGGGATTTTCTGTACTGTTTTATGTGTATTCGATATGGAGTAAGTGTACGGAGTTTATGCCGCTATAGTAACTACTCTGTTCGCACTTGGTTTCGTTTTATGTCAGAGGACTACCTGTGGGAGCGCATTCGTATGAAGTTGTTTTTGAAGTGGGTGTATCAACCGGAGGAGAATTATATTATAGCCATAGACGAAGTGGTAGAAGGAAAAGTCGGGACAAGACCTATGGTTTGTCGAAGTTTTGGAGCAGCATTCAGAAATGCCCCATATTCGGGATTTGTTTTTTTGTGCTTCTCTGATAGCTGTGGGGAAACGGAAATCATATCCGATGGTGGTAGAGCAAGTCGTACAGACAGAGGGGGACAGGAAGCGGATAGCGGAACAGAAAAGAAGGCATTAGCTGGCAAGCAGCGCAGTGCCGAAGGCAGATGTTTGGTTCGTGGCAGGAAGCAAGGCAGCAAAAACCGACCCAAGCAGCCCAATCCTACGGCATCCTTTCGGGCATTCACCGCCTTGTTAAACAAGTTGCTTTCGTGCTTACCAGGGCATCAACCTGACCTATATGGTAGCAGACTGTGCTTATGCCTCGGGCAGATTATTTCTCTGCGGTAACAAAGACCGGACTTCACCTGATTACCCGTTTGCCTGTAAATGCCGCCCTCGTCTATGCCTACTCAGACCCAGTAGCCCCAAAACATCGGGGAAGACCCAAAAAATACGGAGAAAAAGTAGATTTGAACAACCTTGATAACCAAGAACTGAAAGACACCAAAACCGAAAATGGTCTCCTTACTCAGATATGGCAACTGCCCTGTTACAACAAATCCTTAAGCAAAAACCTGTTAAATGTGGGGATAGTAAAAATAACCAATTTGAAAACCCAAAAAGTAGCCTTCTCTAAATTTTGCACCACCGACCCTAACCTCGACTGGCAAACTATGATAGATTATTATAGTTTGCGTTTTCAGATTGAGTTTGACTTTCGGGATGCCAAACAATTTTTCGGACTATCCGATTTCAAAACTACACCTCGAAAAATCTGACCAATTTTGTTAATCTATGCTTTACCGCTACCTTGACGGCTAAAATTTTGCAGGCACAATATCAGGTTAAATACAATAACCCTAACTTTAGCATTTTAGACCTCAAAATACTCTGTAATACGCGTTTTACGGTCAAAACAGTTATTAAATTGGTACGAAAATCGCCCGATTCAATTTTTAATACTCAATTCGCAGACGGGTTTATGCCAACAGATTTGGTCAATGTCGCTTAAATATCTATAATATAGAAGAAAAAACACGACCGTCTTATCTTATATTTGTGGCAGCCTTGTTGAACCCATAAAACAATATTTTATTCAGGGGTATCAGTATTTTCAACAAAGACACTTTATGCAATATAAGTTATGTGTGGAAGGTAAAACTATATGGTTTGATTTTGCTGGAATGTAGCTGAATAAAAGAGCTAATTGGTAAAAATCACTGACAGTATATCAAAACATCACATGCTAACAAATCTAAAACCTTTTTGAATATACCAGAAGAAATAGGAATCTTAAACCCAAAATTTTGGATTTCAAGTTTTTATTTATCGAAGATCAAGGTGTTTTAGACAGTAGCTTTTAAAAACAAGAAAGTTTTTGGTCTTTTTTTCTTGTTTAGAAAGATTAGAACGGCACCTCATCCTCATCATTAAAAGAGTTGGTTTCTTCGTTGTCGGAACGGGAACTTCTGAAGATGATGTCGCCCAAAGGTTCAACAACATTTCCTTGGGTCATGTCGAGTGCCAGATTTTCAAACTTAACATTTTGCGGAATAAACTTCAGCCTGACCGTATCGGTTGGTCCGTTTCTGTGTTTGGCCACTATTACTTCAGCCACACCTTTTGTGGGGCGATTTTCCAGATCAAAATCAATATGATAATATTCAGGACGGTATAAAAACAGCACCATATCAGCATCTTGTTCAATAGCTCCTGATTCTCTTAAGTCTGCCAATTGAGGGCGTTTATCACCACCTCGGGTTTCTACTGCCCTGCTTAACTGAGATAAAGCAATTACGGGAACTTCTAATTCTTTGGCGATGGTTTTAAGGGTTCTTGAAATATTGCTGATCTCTTGTTCACGGTTGACGTTTTTTTTATCTGCTGAGCTGCCGCTCATCAATTGCAGATAGTCAATAATAATAAGTTGAATGTTGTGTTGCATTTTAAACCGGCGACATTTAGCTCTCAGTTCAAACATGTTGATGGCCGGTGTGTCATCAATAATAATTGGAGCTTCAGCAATTTTGTCAATTCTGCTTGTCAACTGAATCCATTCATAAGATTGAAGGTTACCACTTCGAAGCTTCTCGGAAGAAAGCCCGGTTTCTGCCGAGATTAAACGATTAACCAATTGCAATTTTGACATTTCGAGCGAAAAAACAGCAACCGGTCTTTTGAAATCTACAGCAGCATTTCGGGCAACTGTCATTGCAAATACAGTTTTACCCATTGCTGGGCGTGCAGCCACAATAATTAAATCTGATTTTTGCCATCCGGCAGTCAATTTGTCTAAAGCCATAAAACCTGAAGGAACACCGGTTAATCCTTCGGAGTGGTCTTTTAATTTTTCGAGATTTTTGATTGCCTGAGCTACCAATACGTTCATGGTTCCATAGCTTCGTCTCAGATTTTGCTCGGTAATGTTAAACAAAGATTGCTCGGCAACATTTAGCAAATCAAATACATCAGTTGTTTCTTCATAAGCTCCTTGAACTATCTGTGTTGAGGTTCTGATTAGTTCTCGTAGGATAAATTTTTCCGAAATAATCCGGGCATGATGTTCAATATTGGCCGTTGTTGCTACTCGATTTGTCAGTTTGGAAACATAATAGGCACCGCCAACTGCTTCCAGTTTCCCATTTTTTCGAAGTTGTTCGGTAACAGTCAGAATATCAACCGGTTGAGCTTTTCCGAATAAATCGTAAATTGCTTGATAAATATGGCGATGAGCTTCCAGATAAAAACTTTCTGGTTTTAAAACGTCAATAATTTCAGCAACGGCATCTCTATCCAACATCATTCCTCCTAAAACAACTTCTTCCAAATCTAATGCTTGTGGAGGAACTTTATCAAATACAAAGTTCGACAAGTCGGTATTTTTATTAAAACTTCCTGTTTTAGTTCTCAGGTTCTTGAGGTTATCTGGTGTATCTGACATAATAGAGGGATAATTTATTTGTGAACCATTGAATGAAACTTTGCCCAACCTGTCTTAAAATAACAGACAATTTACCTGCCAAGTTGCTATTCCTATTACTTTACCCGGTTAACTTGGTTTTTATTTTTTAGAATACGCTATAAATGTCTGTTTTATATAATTCTTGCAACTTTATTTTAAATTGGTTATCTGTTATTTTACAATTCAGAAAATTGCAAAAATAACTTTTTTGATTGTGTTGAATGAAAAATACCCAATTAAATATATCCACAACCTTAAGCCTGATTTAGTAAGAGTTTGAGGAATTTTTAAAGCTTTTTTGAACTAATTTTCCACCGGAAATTTAACTTATCCACAGAATTGTCCCCCAAAATAGTTGCTAACAGGAGCAGGCTGTTAATAACATTGTGGATAACTTTTTACTTAACTTCAAGATTAGATTTATCAAGCGAGAAATTGATTGTAAATTGCCTAATTAACTGATAATCAGTTGTTTTCGCAGATAAAAAAACATCAAGTAATCTGATTGAACTAAATCTGAAATTTCTGATAAATTTCAAAAAATCCCAAATCTGAGAAACCTTGAACAAGGTTATCCACAAAAATCAGCTTGATTTATCCACATAAATTCAATAAAATAAAGGGGTTGAGTCAATCTAAGTGTGCATGAATAAAAAGTATCACTATGTAACAGTATGTTGATTAGAAATCAAATTGTATTTGCAAAATCTATCATGGTTTTAGAAAGCAGTGAAGCCGATTTTATTTGAGGGAAAAAACTATGTATAAAAAAAGAAATGATATAATTATACGGTCTGTTAGATGTAATTATTAAGCTTTACTCTACCTTTGCTGATTGTATTGTTTTCAATTTAACAATCCTAAAAAGTCGGAAAAAATGAGTCTAAATAAAACAGACATCAGCAATTGGTTCAGAGATCTTCAAGACAAAATTTGTTATGAAATAGAAGATTTAAACGGAAGAACTAGGTTTATGGAAGATATTTGGGAGCGAAAAGAAGGCGGAGGAGGAATCACTCGAATTATACAAAGTGAACGAATAATTGAAAAGGGTGGTGTCAATTTTTCTGCTGTTTATGGGCCGTTATCCGATTATCTTGCCTCTGCACTTTCAGTATCGAAAAGACAAAAGTTTTATGCTACCGGAGTTTCAATCGTTCTACATGCCGTTAGCCCATTAGTACCTATCATTCATATGAATGTTCGATATTTTGAGCTTTCAGACGGAACTTACTGGTTTGGAGGAGGAATTGATGTAACTCCTCATTATGTTGTTCCGGAAGATGCCAAAAATTTTCATCAGTTATTGCAACAAGTTTGTAAAAGGCACGATTCAAAGTATTATCAGAAGTTCAAACAATGGGCTGATGACTATTTTTATATTAAACATCGAGGAGAAATGAGAGGTATCGGGGGAATATTTTTTGATAATTTGACAGAAAACAAAACACATAGTAAAGAAAAGCTGTTTGAATTTGTAAAAGACGTTGGAAACTCATTTATGACCGCGTATAATTATTTTATTAACCGTTATGCAGGCAAACCTTACAGTACAACTGAAAAAAACTGGCAGTATATCAGGCGAAGCCGTTATGCTGAATTTAATCTGATATATGACAGAGGCACTAAATTTGGGCTGGAATCGGATGGTCGAATTGAATCAATTCTTATGAGTTTACCACCTACTGTAAAATGGTTATACAATTATTCACCAACCGAAGGATCAAGAGAGGCCGAAACCCTATCATTTTTGAAACAAGGTATTGATTGGGCGAATTATCAGCTTTAGCAGCATACACTAAAAATTTTTACTTTAGAAACAGGGTATCAATACCCTGTTTTTGTATTTTTATTATCTTTGCGCTCACTTTTGAAAAAAAGTTCCATGACTCCAAACTTTTCGACACCTGTTACCGAATTTACCAAAGATACCTACTTGTATTGGTATGAACTTATGCTGTTACTCAGACGGTTCGAAGAAAAAGCGGGTACTTTGTATGGACAACAAAAAATCAGGGGATTCTGCCATTTGTATATTGGCCAGGAAGCGGTTGCTGCCGGAATAACAACAGCAACCCGACAAATTGATCCGATTATTACAGCATACCGCGATCATGGATTGGCAATGGCAAAAGGTATTTCTGCAGATGCATGTATGGCTGAGTTATATGCCAAAGCGACCGGATGCGCCAAAGGAAAAGGCGGTTCGATGCACTTTTTTTCAAAAGAACATTATTTTTTTGGTGGACATGGTATTGTAGGCGCTCAAATTCCGCTTGGTGCGGGTATAGCATTTGCCGAAAAATATAGGAATACTGATAATGTTTGCATTACTCTGTTTGGAGACGGGGCTGCAAGACAAGGTGCATTACACGAAACTTTTAACATGGCCATGCTCTGGAAATTACCGGTAGTATTTATTTGTGAAAACAATAATTACGCTATGGGAACATCTGTCGAACGGTCGAGCAATGTGGCAGATATGAGCAAACTCGGTTTGGGATACGATATGCCTTCTTTTAATGTTGATGGAATGAGTTGTGAGGCAGTTCACAATGCTGTTTATGAAGCCGCTGAATTTGCCCGCAAAGGAAACGGTCCGACTTTCTTAAACATTCAAACTTACAGGTATCGAGGTCATTCTATGTCTGACCCGGGGAAATACAGAACAAGAGAAGAAGTTGACCAATACAAAAAAATTGACCCAATCAAAGTAGTTTATGACCATATTCTTGAAAATGGGTATGAAACTGAAGCTTATCTCGAAAAAATCGAAGAAAAAATAAATGAAATAGTCAACAAATCGGTTGAGTTTGCTGAACATTCGGATTATCCGGACGATAGCGAACTTTTCACCGATGTTTACCTGCAACCAGATTATCCGTTCATCCGGCATTAATCGTAGCAGCACTTCATTTAAACATGTAAGTATATAATCTAATTGTATCTATAAACTAAACTGAACCTTGAATTATGTCGAAGGCCAAGCAGAATGAAGCAAAAACGTTTTTAGACGAAGAAATAGACCTGCGGGAATCGTACAGCAAAGCCGAACATTATATACGTGATAATCGCAACCTTGTTTTAGGTGTTTTAGGCGCTATTGCCGTTATTATAGCTGTGCTTGTTGGGTTTAACAGTATTTATCTACCCGGTCAGGAAAAAAATGCGCAGGAAGATATGTTTGTGGCGCAGCGCTATTTTAAAACAGATTCCTTTAATCTTGCCCTGAACGGGAATGGAAGCTATCCCGGATTTCTCGGAATTATTGATGATTACAGCGGGATGACCAAATCTGTAAAACTCGCCCATTATTATGCCGGAGTTTGTTACCTTAACTTAGGAGTTTTTGAAGAAGCTGTAAAGCACTTGTCTAAAGTCAGTACCAAAGACCCCCTTTTAAATGCAACGGCTGCAGGTGCTTTGGGTGATGCCTATTCCGAAACCGGAAATATGAACAAGGCTATTGACTCTTATAAAAAAGCAGCCAAACTAAGCAAAGACGAGTTTTCAGCTCCTCTAAACCTTTTCAAAGCCGGTCTCGCCTTAGAAACTCAGGGAGATTTCAAAAATGCAAAAATTCTATACGAACAAATCAGAAGCCAATATCCGGAAAGCACTCAAGGCCGTGAAATAGATAAATATATTGCCCGTGCTGAGGCCAGCCAATAATAAAATCCCATTTATAACTTACATTCTTTAAATCTGACACTTGATTTGAATTTTTAAAATCTAAGTGTCAGATTTTTTTATTTTTTAGGACTATGCCTGCTTTATTAAAATCACTTTCGAGTTATGATGCTTCTAAAATACCGGATGCTTCCGGATTTTCATTTGGCATTGTGGTTTCTGAATATAATGAGCTTATCACCGGTGCTTTGTATAGAGGTTGTATAGAAACACTATTAACACATGGCGCTCAGGAAGAAAATATTCTAATAAGCCATGTTCCGGGCGCATTTGAATTGCCTTTAGGCGCACAGTTTTTGCTTGAAAACAATGATTTAAATGCGGTCATTTGTTTAGGTTGTGTAATCACCGGAGAAACCAAACACGATGAGTATATCAGTCATTCCGTTGCAGATGCAATCATGAACCTGGGCTTGAATTATAATCTGCCGGTTATATTTGGTGTGCTGACTCCACAAAATCTTCAACAGGCAAAAGCCCGATCAGGTGGAGAGCATGGAAACAAAGGAGTAGAGGCGGCAGTTACAGCCATTAAAATGGCTTATCTGAAAAACAACAGTTAATCAAAACGATGAATCAATTTTTCGGTGATTTCCCATAATTGTTTCCTTAGGTCCTCATTAAATGCCCTTGAATCCGGTTTTCTCACCTTGCATTTGTCGAAGTAATGTCCCGTGATATTTGAAACTTCAGGAGATTCTGCTAAAAAAACACTTGTTTTAGCTCCTTCTTCGACAGTAATACCCATAGCTGAAACTAAGAGTTTCCAAACAATAGCATGAATAGCGTTCATCGTTTTTTTGGTGCCTATATCTGTTTTTACCCTTCCGGGATGAAGACAATTCACGGTGATTTTTGTGTCTTTTAATCGTTCGGCAAGCTCAAAAGTAAACAACACATTACACAATTTGCTTTGTGCATAAGCGCTCAAAATAAAATAACCTTTGTTTTTTGTAAAACTTTCAAAATCAAGGGAAGCGCGATAATGTGAACCGGAAGACACATTAATAATCCGTCCGTTACCGGCTTTTTTTATCAAATCGAGAAGCTGAACAGTTAAAATATGATATGCAAAATGATTGAGGGCTATGGTTTGTTCAATTCCATCTTCGGTCAGTTTAAAGTCTGAAAACGTGCCTCCGGCATTGTTGATTAAAACATCAATTTTCTCAACCATTGTCCTTATTTTAAAGACTACATCCTTGATTGATGATTGTTTGGAGAGGTCACATAAAGCATATTCAATTTTTTGATTTCCGGTTTCTTTGTGTATGAGTTCAACCGCCTCTTTAGCTTTTATTTCATTACGGCATATTATAATTACATGCCAGTTTTTGGCTGCTAATGCCTTAGCAGTTGAAAATCCTATTCCATCGTTGCCTCCTGTAATGATGACTGTTTTTTCCATTTGGTAAAAATAATGCTCTCGTAAATATGGTTGCAAGTTTTCTTAGTAAATCTTCCTGTAATTTTTTCAGGTTTTCCAGTATTGATAACCGTGTTTTTGATTGAGCAAAACGTTTTCAGGAACCCATTCTATTTCACACTCAAAGGGATGTTTTCGCTCCGGACAATTTTTGATTAAACAAAGCCTGCATGCTTCAGGGATACAAGGGTCAATATGGATAAAACATTCGACGTTTGCATTAAAACTCTCAGAAAGCAGCTTTTCGAATTTATCAATCTCTTCGTGAGCCTGACTGATAGTGAAATACCAGGGAATGGTCAGATGACAATCAATATGTAACCTTGCCCCATACCGGATAATTCGCAAATTATGAATATCAATCCAATTTTCTGTTTTACCTGTTTTTAACACATTGATCACTTTCAGATTCAATTCGTCATCAGCTTCATCCATAATTCCCCCAATTGAATGTCGCATTACTTTGAAACCCGTAAAAGCAATTAATCCTCCAAAAAGCATCGCCACAATATTGTCCAACCAGTTAAGCCCTGTAAAATAAATAACAGCAATTCCAAGAACTAAGCCGGCGCTGGAATATGCGTCAGATTTCAGGTGTTTTCCATCGGCAACCATGGTCAATGATCCGGTTTTAACTCCTCTCAGCTCTAAGGTCCAACCCATCATATAATTTATGCCACCGGCAAAAGCAGTCAGTATCAATCCTAAATCAATGCTGCTTAACTCATTAGGTGTAAATAAATTATACACCGATTTTCCGCAAATCAACAATCCGGCAAAGAAAATAAGCAATCCTTCAAACGCTGCAGATAAAAACTCTACTTTTCCATGTCCGTAGGGATGGTTCTTATCTTTGGGCGTATTAGCTAAAATAAGGCTATACAGGGCAACAATTCCGGCTACTACATTGATAATAGATTCTAAAGCATCGGTTAAGATGGCATTTGAACCGGTTTTTTGAAAAGCATAAAATTTTAACACTAATAAAGTAATGCCTACTCCAACAGTAAGGAATTGAATTCGGATATTTGTGGATGCGCTCATTTGTTTTTAACGCTTATAGCAGGCACAAAAATGGTTAGACCACACAACATAAAACCCTAAGCCTTTTTAACCAATGACATCAAATAGGCTTTAAAATCTTCAAACCCTGCGCTCAATTGTTTTGCTTTTTTAGGTAAGTCCAAAAGTTTGGCCAGATTTTCTGGAACAGGTATCTTTTTTTGGATAACCGGTTCCACTATGTCTAAAAATTTTGAGGGATGGGCGGTAGCTAAAAAAATACAGGTAGCATCCGAATTAGGATGTTCCTGAAAATATTTCAAAGCCCCTAAACAGGCAACTGCTGTATGCGGGCAAATCGTGTAATTGTATTTTTGGTAAATCTCACCAATATTAAGAAGGGTTTCCTGATCTGTAAAAGTATAAGCGGTAATCAGACTTCTGATTTGATGAATATCGCCTTCAAACAAATCAAGGATTCGAAGAAAATTGCTGGGATTTCCCACATCCATTGCATTGGAATAGGTTTGCACCGAAGGACGGGGTTCATACAAACCTGATTGGTGATATTGGGTAAACACATCATTGGCATTGTTGGCAGCAATAAAATGTTGGATGGGGAGTCCCATTTTCCAAGCCAGAAGTCCTGCAGTCAAGTTGCCAAAGTTTCCACTCGGAACAGAAAACATAACCGGAGCGCCTTCATTTTTTACCTGAGCCCAAGCATTCAGATAGTAAAAGGCTTGAGGTATCAGCCTTGCCAGATTGATGGAATTGGCAGACGACAAATTTAATACCGACAATAATTCATCATCTAAAAATGCAGTTTTTACTAATCGTTGGCAATCGTCAAAAGTGCCGTCTATCTCTAAGGCGGTAATATTGTTGCCCAATGTGGTTAGTTGCTGTTCCTGCAATTGGCTGACTTTACCGGAAGGATACAAAATAATAACTTCTATGCCGGGGGTTTTTAAAAAACCTTGAGCCACTGCTCCTCCGGTATCCCCCGAAGTTGCAACCAGAATATATTGTGTTTTGGAAGATTGTTGAACATAGTAACCCATAACCTTTGCCATGAACCGCGCACCAAAGTCTTTAAAAGCGTGTGAAGGTCCATGAAATAACTCCAGGCAACGGAGTTGTTTGGTCAGTTGAACAACCGGTGCGGGGAAATTAATAGCATCCCCGACAATTTTTTTTAAAACATCAGGAGGAAGACTGTCCTGCAACAGGGTGCGGGCAATTTGAAAAGACATTTCAGGAAAGGAAAGTCCGGATATTTCGTCCCAAAACTCGAAGGGCATTTTCGGAATGGTTTCGGGCATATAAAGGCCATTGTCGGGCGGCAACCCCTGCATCACGACAGTTTCAAAATTAGTTGGGGCTGCTTGACGCTTCGTGCTATAAAAGAGCATTTTCAGGAATTGGTAATAAAATATTAAGTAGAAGAATCAAATGGCAAGTAAAAGACAGAGGTTTATGGATTGATGACCTCTACAGAAATATTGCCAACTTCTCCGTTGTTCCAGGTAACCGTAATGGAATTGGTGTTTTGACCTGCAACAATAGTGCCATTGCCGGAAGTTATGGTCCATTCGTATTCAAAACCCGGAACATCTTCCACCGAATAAACATATTCAGTAGAACCATCATTACAAACGATACTTTCACCCGATATTTGCGGGTCTGGTACTTCTTTAAACAGAAGGTTAACTGAGTTGGACACTGCAAAACAAGAAGGATTTTTAATGACCCTTACTGTATAAACTCCTGTTTCTGTAGCTAAATAAGAAGAGTTGGTAGCTCCGGAAATGTCAGATCCATTTAACAGCCATTGATAAGTAAATCCCTGACCGGTTAAAGCCTCAAGGAGGTAATTATCGCCTTCACAGAGGGTTTCCGTGGGTGAAGCTGTTGTAATTTTAGATAAAGGTGCGCAGTTTGTTGACTGAACGCGGTAAATAGTGCCAGACATAAGGGCTGCTACATAAAGCTCGCCGAGGTAATCAGTGCCAAAAGTGCTGATCTGAAAGTTTGCCTCATCCAAAACCATGGTAAAACTAAAAGGAGAAACATTGGGAGGATCTACATTTGCTACCCAAAATTTACCAGAACAATAATCGGCAAAAACATAGCTTCCGTGCATATCACCAAACTGAACTCCACGATAAACAAAACCACCGGTGATAGAACAACCGCTGCCACTGGCATTGTCGCTTGGGTAAGTTAAAACAGGGAATGTATAAGTGAGATTGATATTGCAACTTCCGGAACTATACACTGTGTTTCCTTCATAACATTTCCATCCATAATTGATTCCTGCGCTGTTAGCAGGCACATAATCTATTTCTTCCCAACCATCCTGTCCTACATCTCCAATCCATAAACTGCCGTTCAACGGGTCAAAACTGAACCTCCATGGGTTGCGAAGTCCGATAGCCCAAATTTCACTCAGATATCCCGAAACTCCTACATAGGGGTTAGTTGGCGGAACGACAAACGGGCTTCCACCATCTACGTCAATCCGAAGCATTTTACCCAATCTTGTCATGGTATTTTGTGCATATCCCTGCGGATCACCTCCGCTTCCACCATCTCCAAAACCGAGGTAAAGATATCCATCCGGTCCAAACTCCATATTCCCTCCATTATGGTTGGAATAAGGCTGGGAAACCGTCATAATTTGAAATGCGCTGGAAGGATTGGCAATATTGGGGTCGCCTGTACTACGGGTATAACGCATGACATAACTGGTATTGCAGTCAGTCCCGTTCGTGTAGTTTACGTAAAAATAACCGTTTGTGGCATAGTTGGGGTGAAATGCTAAACCCAATAAACCACACTCATTGCCGCTTTGATTGACTAAACTTGTTATATCGAGAAAAGGAGTAGTAAGTTTTACGCCATTCATGTCTGTGATATAAATAATCCCCCTTTGTTGAACAATAAACATTCTGTTATCTCCACAATTTTCAATACATACCGGTCGGGAATATCCGGTTGAAAAAGTGGCAAGGGTTAGTCCGGTAGGTTGTGCAAAAACAGAATTCAGACTGCAAAAAACAGAAAATAATAAAAGCAGGGAGAATCTTAAATACAGCATGACAATGTAATATGGTGTGTGATGGTGAAAAAATTGTAGATTTACCAATGTGTAAAGATGCTGTTTTTTGATGAAATTTTTTTCTTCTGAAGCGTTGTTGCAGGATTTTTTTTCAGAGACCGGATTTAACGGAATAAACATGGGCTACCTTTGCAAGCAAAATTTTGGTTTGAGTTGCTCTAAATTAAAGTTTTAGTGCTTGTTTTTCAGAATTTGCTGACAGCTTATGATAGCTCTGTTTTTTTCGGTTACTTGTTCCACGTTGATATTTGTGTTGTTGAAAATTTACGGCAACCATCGTATTGATAGTTTTCAGGCAATAGTAGCAAATTATTTTGCTTGTGTGGGTATGGGAATATTAACCGCAGGAAACAACCTGATGCCGGAAACCGGATTACAGGGAAAGGCAGGTTTGTATTGGTTGCCTTTGGCTTTGTTGCTTGGCAGTGTTTTTATTGTAGGATTTCGTTTGGTGGCCTTAACTATTTTGCAAAACGGAGTAGCAGTGGCATCTGTTGCCGGTAAAACATCCTTGGTTTTACCGGTTGTGGCCGCCTTTTTTTTATATGGCGATACGTTTTCATTGTTTAAGATTTTTGGAGTTGTTCTTGCAGTAATTGCAGTTTTGCTAACCTCAGTGAAACAAACCCTGCCCGCTCAAAAACTGGGGCATCGGGAATTGTTGTTGCCGGCTTCTGTTTTTTTGTTGAGTGGGCTGGGAGAAATTATCCTCAACTTTGCACAGGTTCATTATCTGAACGAAGATCTGTTTCACCTGTTTACCACCATAACCTTTGGAATGGCAGGTGTTTGGGGGACTTTGTACCTCTTTTATAAACGCTCCCGTCCAAAATTACTAACCATTTTTGCCGGTGTAGTTTTAGGTATTCCCAATTATTTTTCGATTTACTTTTTGTTGCAAGCCTTACATACAACAGGTTGGCAAAGCTCCGTTTTGTTTCCGGTCAATAATATGGCAACTGTAGGGCTTTCTGCTTTGATTGCCTGGAGTTTGTTTAGAGAAAAACTCTCTTTCATCAATCTGACCGGAATCTTGTTAGCAATTTTAGCAATTGGCATGTTCCTCATTAAAAATTGATCAGATTAAACAATTTTTTTCCATTAGCTTTGTACAAGAAAATATCTGTTAAGGAATATTTGAAATTTAAACCAACGATTTTGGACTATTAAAGAGATAAAATGGGCAACAAATGAACCCTGAAATCACTAAATATAACGAACAACAATCAATTATAGACAAAGAAATTTGTAACTTGCTTGCTAATACTATTTGTAAGGAGCTTCAGGATGCTGAACATAAAATCTGGCATGCACATCCTGTTTGGTTTATAAATGGAAATCCTATAGTGGGTTACAGTAAACTGAAAGACTGTATTCGATTGCTTTTTTGGAGCGGTCAGTCTTTTGAAGAGGAAAAACTACAGAAAGAAGGGAAGTTTAAAGCAGCAGAAATACGCTATACTTCGGTAAGCCAAATCAATCTGACCGACCTCAATAAATGGTTAAAAAAGGCGCGAACAATTCAATGGGATTATAAAAATATTGTGAAACGCAAAGGGCAATTAGAAAAACTTTTTAAATGAAAACAACACCCGAACACGATCAGCGAATAGCAAAAATGATTTTTGCCTCTGTTTTTCCACATTATGTTACAAAAGTGGAGAGCAAAGGAAGAACATTAGAAGAATTATATCAGGTGATTGAGTGGTTGACCGGCTTTGACCGGAAAATGCTACAAGAACAAATTGACCAAAAGGTAACTTTTGAAACCTTTTTTAAGAACGCACAACTAAATCCCAATGCACATTTGATAACAGGGGTAATCTGTGGTTACAGAATTGAAGAAATCACAAATCCATTGACGAAACAGGCAAGGTATTTAGACAAACTGATTGACGAGTTAGCCAAAGGACGCAAGATGGAAAAGATTTTGCGAAAAGGGTAATTTGAAAAACCCGGGCATGTGAATTTTTCATTTGTGGGTTGACTTTTTTCATTCAACTCCACAGATTGAAACAATAGCATAACAAAACACAAGTTGGCATTAATTTCAAATGAAACCATTCTCAATTGTTTAGATACTCCATACGCAATCTGATTTGATTCATTCATTCAACGTGAGGTTGGAAATAGAATCCTTATTTTATCGGGTTTTTGGTATTGTTAAGCCGCAAATCGAAAGGCGTAAGAGATTGAAACCTTATTACCTTAGTAAAAACACGAAAACAAGCCGTTCTGCAAACCTTATTACCTTCTTGAACATCCCGAAATCGTCCGATGAATAAGATAATAAGGTCTGAACGACTAATTCTTGCCCGATTACTTAGGTAATAAGGTTTGTTTCACTTTTAGTTTTTTTGATTTTGCCTGATTTAATTCCAACCTCACGTAAATAACTGTCATTTTGGCAGAAATCACCCCGGTTTATGACTTGTTTTTTTGTCAAAACGACTTAGCGAAAGATTTGGACGACTTAGCGAAAGATTTGGACGACTTAGCGAAAGATTTGGACGACTTAGCGAAAGATTTGGACGACTTAGCGAAAGATTTGGACGACTTAGCGAAAGATTTGGATGACTTAGCGAAAGATTTGGACGACTTAGCGAAAGATTTGGACGACTTAGCGAAAGATTTGGACGACTTAGCGAAAGATTTGGACGACTTAGCGAAAGATTTGGACGACTTAGCGAAAGATTTGGACGACTTAGCGAAAGATTTGGATGACTTAGCGAAAGATTTGGACGACTTAGCGAAAGATTTGGACGACTTAGCGAAAGATTTGGACGACTTAGCGAAAGATTTGGACGACTTAGCGAAAGATTTGGACGACTTAGCGAAAGATTTGGATGACTTATACGGATTGTAATAATAAAATAACGTGAGGTTGGAAATAGAATCCTTATTTTATCGGGTTGTTGGTATTGTTAAGCGGCAAATCGAAAGGCGTAAGAGATTGAAACCTTATTACCTTCTTGAACATCCTGAAATCGTCCGATGAATAAGATAATAAGGTCTGAACGACTAATTCTTACCCGGTTACTAAGGTAATAAGGTTTCTTTCCCTTTTAGTTTTTTTGATTTTGCCTGATTTAATTCCAACCTCACGTTCATTCAGATATTGAGGCGCTTTCAAAATTGATTTTAAAGACCAATCAATACCCATACTTATTCTTCCATTTTTCCTTTAACCATCTCCTGATTTCATTTTCACGCTGATTGTTTCCCGGTTGGTACAACGATTTCCCTTTTATTTTTTGAGGTAAAAACTCCTGATCCGAAAAATTGCCTTCGAAATCATGGGCATATTGGTAATTGTCGCCATAACCTAATTCCTTCATCAATTTTGTTGGTGCATTTCTCAAATGAAGGGGGACAGGAAGGTCACCATAAGTTTCCACCATTTTTTGGGCAGCCCGAATAGAAGTATAAGTACTGTTGCTTTTTGCGCTTGCTGCTAAATAAATCACAGTTTGGGCCAGAATTAAATCACATTCGGGATATCCTATTTTGTTTACAGCATCAAAGCAAGCGTTTGCCATCACCATAGCTGTCGGGTTTGCATTGCCTATATCTTCACTCGATAAGATCAACATTCGCCTCGCGATAAATTTCGGGTCTTCGCCTCCTGCCAACATTCGGGCTAACCAATACAAAGCAGCATTGGGATCGCTTCCTCTCATAGATTTTATAAAAGCTGAAATTATGTCATAATGTTGTTCTCCTTGTTTGTCATACAGTGCTATGTTTTGTTGTGCAATATGTTGAACAATTTTGTTGGTTATTTCAATTTCTGCCTTTTCAGGAATATGGGTTACCACCAACTCCAATAAATTCAAAAGTTTGCGGGCATCTCCTCCTGAAATCCGCAATAAAGCTTCAGTTTCCAGAAGTGATATCTTTTTGGTTTTAAGATAGGTATCGTTTTCAATTGCCTGATTTAGTATTTTCTCGAGATGTTCGCGATTTAAATGTTTTAACACATAGACCTGACAACGCGAAAGGAGAGGGGCAATCACTTCAAATGAGGGATTTTCGGTAGTTGCACCGATAAGCGTAATGATTCCCTTTTCGACAGCACCGAGTAAAGAGTCTTGTTGCGCTTTATTAAACCGGTGAATTTCATCAATAAACAATAAAGCCCTCCCTGATTGTTGGGCTTGAGATATTACATTTCGAACATCCTTTACCCCACTGTCAATAGCACTCAACATAAAAAAAGGCAATTCCAACTGTTTGGCAATAATATTGGCAAGCGTTGTTTTACCTACTCCGGGAGGTCCCCAAAACAAAATTGAACCGATATTTTTATTTTCAATCATTGTCCTCAACAGACCACCGGATGCAGTCAGATGCTCCTGTCCTATAAATTCGTTCAGTGAGTGGGGTCTCATCCTTTCAGCAAGAGGAATATTTGAAAACATACTATAAAGACTTTTGCAATAAACAATGCAGGTTCTTCTTTGGTGCGCTTAGTATCTTGTCAACTTAGTTTTCAAGATAGAGGACATTCAATTTTTGAGTGAAAGTAATTAAACGGTTTATTTATTTAACTTTGATTCGACAAATTAACAGCTTATTACTAAAACATGGTGAAAACAAGTTTTTTACTTTTTAACACTTTTGTTGCCATGAAAAATTATCAAAACATATTTTGGTTGTTTTCAGTCTTGTTGACCTTAACGAATTTTGGCTGCAATCCCAATTACTACATTCCGAACACTCAAAATGTGCCGGTAATTTCTGCTAAGGGGCAAACTAATCTTACTTTTGCTATTAACGACAACCAAATGGAGTTTCAGGGGGCTTATGGAGTTACGGAGAATCTTGCAATACAGGCAAATACTGCTATGATAGCACCGGAAGCTGAAGATAACGGCAATGGTGGTTCCGGTAAACTTTTAGATGTCGGTTTAGGATATTACTATAATATTCTTCCTTACCTGTTGGTGGAAACTTATGGTTTAGCCGGATTTGGTAAAATGGAAAATCATTTTCCAACAAGTGTTGATGCAAATCCGACAACAACGGGGCTGATTTCTGCCAATGTTTACCGATTAGGTTTTCAACCCTGTCTTAGTTATCATCATCCCTATTTTTCAGTAACGGGCTCAACTAAACTCATGTTCTTAAATTATTACGATATTGATGGCAGTTTAATTTTTGATGGTATTGATCAAACTGTCTATTTGGAAGACAACAAATCGAATATTCTGGTAGAGCCGGCAATAACTATCAGGGGAGGTCTTAAAAAGGTAAAACTTCAAATTCAATTGCTTAAAAGTATGAACCTATCTAACAAAGATTTCCAACAAGACGATGGAATGATAAGTATAGGGCTGAATTTCAATTTTAAATAACCGGCTATAATAACTGTTCACATGCGTGTTGTTTGCCAATAAATTTTTAAGTGATTTCTCAAAAAGTGTTTAAGATTTCTCAGATTGGCTGACCTTAAAACGCAGATACAAATCAAATTCAGAATATGAAACTTGCATTAATGATTATTGACTTACAAAAGGCTTACTATCAACAGGAAAGCCAAAAATCAATCGATTCTGCGGTTGAGTATATCAATGCGGTACTTCCCTGGTTCAGACAAAAAAAATATCCGGTAATTTGGGTTCAGGATGTTGACACCGAAGATGGAGTAGTGCCGGGAGAAGAAAGTTTTGACCTGATTGATTCTTTAAGTCCTTTGGAGGGTGAATATTTTATCCATAAACATTATGGAAACAGTTTTAACAAAACAAACTGTGCTGAAATTATTTTGGAAAACAAGATAGATATGGTCATAATGACCGGTTTTTGTGCCGAATACTGCGTTTTGTCAACCTATCGCGGAGCATTGGACAGAGATTTAACCCCTGTTTTGTTAAAGAACGGTATTGCAAGCGTAAGTCCCGAAAATCTTAAAATGGTTGAAGATATAAGCAATATAATTTCTTATGGAGTGTTGAAAAAAATGTTTGAAGATGCAAAATAACTGAGCGAACCTTAAAATCAAAAATCAATTTCGCAAAAATTGAAAAAGCACATGCTCTAACTTGAGGATGTGCTTTTTTTTTCTGAAATATATTGTTTATGGCTACAACTCAGAATCCATATTTTTCGGTAGCAATCAATTTTGATGCAATTCTCCTTCTTGCTGCAATGGTATTAAAAGGAGCATATTTGGTAAATCTTTTAAGTCCCATCAGCAACATTTGTCTTTCGTCACCTTCGGCAAAAGCAGTAATTGCATGTTTTCCATATAGATTTATTCGCTCTATTCCATCAGAAAACAAGGTTTTTACAATGTCAATTTGAGTTTCACAAGCAGCTTCTCCTTTTTGTTCAGCCAACTTTTCAGTTCTTAACATCGCCGATTCACAAGCAAATACTTCAATGAGCATATCCGTGATGTTCATGATAATCTCCTGTTCATCAGATAATTTTTTCATAAACTTCTGAACCGCAAATCCTGCAATCATCAAAATTGCTTTTTTGGCGTTCAGTAACGCTTTTTTCTCAACATCAAACAAATTTTGTTCTTCGTTTCCGCCAAAATCCGGAATAGACATAAGTTCCTTTTGTACTGCCATGGACGGAGACATCAGGTCTATTTCACCTTTCATTGCTTTTTTCAGGAGCATATCAACCGTAAGTAAGCGGTTAATTTCATTCGTTCCTTCAAAAATACGGTTGATTCTACTGTCGCGATAGGAGCGGGCAATCGGATATTCTTCTGAATAACCGTTTCCTCCAAAAATTTGAACGGCTTCATCCACAACATAATCCAACACTTCAGAACCAAATACTTTAAGGATAGAACATTCGATAGCATATTCTTCGGCAGCAATCAATTTTGCCTGAATTTCATCAACATCCTGTTCTACCAATGATTGGATTTTTTGTTGCAACAAGTCGGAAACTCTGAAGTTGGCTGATTCCAAGGCAAATATGCGAATAGCCTGTTCTGCAATTTTATGTTGTATTGCTCCAAAACCTGAAATAGATTTGCCAAACTGATGTCGTTCATTGGCATATTTTACGCTGAGTTCCATGGCTCTTTTTGCGCCTCCACATACCATGACTCCAAGTTTATAACGTCCAATATTTAACACATTAAAAGCAATCTTATGCCCTTCGCCAATTTTTCCCAATACATTCTCTTTAGGGATTTTCACTCCTTCAAAAAATACCTGCCTTGTTGATGAGCCTTTAATACCCATTTTATCTTCTTCATTGCCAAGGCGTATGTTTTCTGATTGTGCATCTACCAAAAATGCGGTAAAAAACTGGCCATCTATTTTAGCAAATACGGTAAACAAGTGGGCAAACCCCGAATTGGTTATCCACATTTTTTGTCCTTCTAACAAATAATATTCTTCACCGTTTTCATCGGTTTTCAGGGTAGCTTTAGTTCTTGCAGCCAATGCATCAGAACCTGATCCCGGTTCTGTAAGACAATAAGCAGCTTTAATTTCTCCGGTTGCCAGTTTAGGCAAATACTTCATTTTTTGTTCTTCTGTGCCAAAATATAAAAGCGGCAATGTCCCAATTCCGGTATGTGCAGCCAAAGACACACCAAAACTGTGGCTGGCTCCCAAAATTTCGGTCAGTAAAGTTTCTGTGTTTAAATCAATTCCCATCCCTCCGTATTCCTGTGGAATAGCAGCACCTAACAATCCCAATTCGCCGGCAATATCCATCAGTTCAACGGTGAGCCCGGGTTCTTGTTTGTCAATTCTTTGAACATTCGGCCAAATATGTTTTTCCAAAAAATCTTTAGCCATGTTCCCAAACATCACTTGCTCTTCATTTAGGTCTTCCGGAATAAACACCTCATGGGCATTGCTTTCTTTGATCAAAAACTCACCGCCGCTGAGAACTTTATTCAATTTTTCGGTTGCTTCCATTGTTTTTTGTGAAAATTATGTGAAAAATTATGTTGATGAATTCAAGAGGAAAAATCACTTATACAAAACGATTGTTTGGTTTTGTTGTTCTTAAATCAGACAATAAAAATGTAAATTTCATGATTAATTGAATTGCCGTTTGATAATTCGCCTCCAAAGTTAATGGCAAATCTCAGGTTTAACAATAGAAGAGGCAAATTATTTTTAGAAAATCGAAAATTTTTACAGTTTTGTTGTAAAAAACAACCATTTACCGGCTTTTAATGAAATTTCATCTAATTTTTCAAAGACACTTATCAAACAAACGTTTGGTTTAAATAAATATTGGCATTCTTCTTTGTGGTTCACAAATTTTTAAAAATTGATTAGCTGAATGAAATTTATTGAAAAAACGAAGTTTTGAATGTAACAAATTTTACCTGCTTCAATTTGTGCTGTATTCTCACAAAACTTCTACCTTTGAACTAACGCTGTATTTTTGGTTTTTTCCAAAATTAAATTTTAACAGGCTGTATTTATTTGAATTCACCAAATTTTATCCATGTCAGGAGGTAATATTACAACGACGAGCAAAGCCCAACATCAATATATTAAAAGCTACTATAAGCTTCATGCACATTTGTATGATTTAACCCGATGGGTATTCCTTTTTGGCCGAACTCAAATACTCGAGTTATTGCCTTTTAACTCAAAACAGGAAATTGATATACTGGAAGTTGGGTGTGGAACAGGATATAACCTTAAAAGGCTTGCCCGAATGTATGACAAAGCCAACCTGACCGGTATTGATATTTCTTCGGACATGCTGGCAAAATCTGCCATTAAACTTGCAGGGGTTTCCAACAAAACTATGTTGCTCGAACAACCTTATGGGAAATTAAAGCCCTTGAATCGCAAATTTGATATAATTTTATTCTCCTATTCCTTAAGCATGATCAACCCACAATGGTTAGAAGTCTTAGAACAGGCCTCAGAAGATTTAAAACCAAATGGAGTTATCGCAGTTGTTGATTTTCATCTTAGTACTTTCCCCTTGTTTTGGAGATGGATGCAAGCGCACAATGTTTTAATCGGGGGGCATTTGCTGAATAGATTAAATTTACAATTTTCTCCTTTGGTTAGTCAGATTCATAAAGCCTATTGGGGAGTTTGGGAGTATTTTATTTTTATCGGTAAAAATAAACCTTTGGATTGAAACGATATTTAGTCATCGCCTTATCACTATTTGTCTTTGTTTTAAAAATCAATGGGGTGCAAATAGAATTTTCCAAATTCATACTTACTTAGTTAAATATTTCAAAATCTTTGGCTCAACTAAAATTTAAATTATGAAACATTTTGCTTTTCTGCTTTTTATAACTGTTCTTGTTTTTTCGGTTTCGTGCAATAAAGGCCAAAAAGGTACAAAAACCGTAGATAAGGTACAGAGTACTGACAAGGATAAAGCCTGTATTGATCCTGCGCTAATAAATCCAAATGCACCTTGTACAAAAGAATATGCGCCTGTTTGCGGATGTGACGGAAAAACTTACGGCAACAAATGTATGGCAAAAAATAGCGGGGTTACTTCTTATGTTCCGGGAGAATGTAAGGAAGGTTCAAAAAAACCATGTATTGATCCTAAAAAAATTGACCCCGATGCAGTTTGTATTGCTATGTATGCACCGGTTTGTGGTTGTGACGGTAAAACCTACAGCAATAGTTGTGTTGCCGAAAAAAACGGGGTAACGTCTTACGTTGGGGGGGAATGTGCCAAAAAATAGAACAAAGAAAGAAACGGAATAGCGTCAGTATTTTTGTAAACTATTGAGTTCTTTTCAGGCTGAATTTGCCGTTATTGATGTTGATTAGTTCGCCGGCAGGGTTATGTACAAAATCATACACCTGTCCGTTGAAAGTGCCTTTTATATGTTCACCTACTTTACCATAAGCGGTGATGTGAAAATTCATGTATTTAATATAAAGCACCGTATTGCCTAAAGTAATGCTGAAAAAGCGATCATCAGGAATTTCAAACAAAGGAGGTTGCGGCTCTTCCATAAAATAATACCCCAAAGTATCGTCCGGAAAATAGGCTTCCAGAAAAGCATTTGCATTATCCCATTGTCCTAATGCTTTGACATGCGATAAACCTGTGGTGTCATTATAATATGCTTTTGTAACTATGCTGTTGAAATCGGTAAAGGTTATATATTTGCCATTATAAGCGGAGCCGCCGTTAACCACAAAACTCACTTCTTCTGCGGTTTCGTTAATGATGGGTTGGTCATCATCATCCTCATCTTTACAAGCAGATTGTGAAAAAACAACAAAAAAGACCATCATTAAAAGGGAAAATTTTTTCATTTCAGTTTGTTTTGCAATTTACAACTTAAGAAACGGAAAAACAGGGGTAACGGTTGGTTAAACACTTAAAAATTCTTAAAAACTAAAGATGCAAAATTGTCAATATAACATAGTATGACCCGATATTAAACTTAATACCGGATTAAACAAGTACAAAGGATTTAGATCTTTAACCTTGGTTTTGAGTGATTTATTAAGTATATTTGAAAGGGTACAAGCGGTGTAAACTTAGAAAATTTCCTTTTTCAGTGTAAAATTATAGTTTGTAAAATAAATCTCAATAACCATCTGTTCGAAAATTTGCGGGAATATATCAATCCATATTTTTCTGAAAAAATGAACTATTATCAAGAAAAAATGAAGACTTAATTTCAACTAAAGGCATTTTCACCCAGAAAAAAAAGTCAAACAAAAACAAAAATGAAATAAGAAATGAACCATTTCTTGTTTCATTTACTTTTAAAAAGTCAATTTTCTGTCTTAAGATTAACATTTGAAGGAGTAGAATTATAATTTTTATCTTTTCAATTGAAATTTTTGCCTTTTCAATTGAAATTTTTGCCAGTTAAATTATCATTTTGTTCTTTAAAATGTATTTAGAATTTATTTTTGAAACAAGATTTGGTTCAAATCCAACTTCCTTTTCCTTTAAAATGTCAATTTTATTTGTTTTTGAAACAAGATTTCGCCCTAAATTATACAGTTTTTTTAATAAAATCAGAACAAGGGCAATCAAATTACCAATAGTAGCATCCTTAATCTGATTTGCGCTCCTTCTAAATTGCAATTTTGTTGGTTGATTTTTGAGAGAGGAATTTAAAATTCTGTAACCTAAATTCATTGATTGTTCTACCTATCCGGAACAATACACAGGTTATTCGTCAATAAAGTTTATACTATTTGTCAAATACAATCAACTCCGGAATTTTGAGGATTAGTTGTTTTATCAACCCTGTATGGTTAAAAAAAAGCAACTGAGATAGAGATGTAATTTATATAGACCATACATCTATATCAGGCTTTGAAAATGGTTTAATCAATAAAAGAATGGATTTTTTTAGGATTGCTTTCTTAACAGGCTTACTTGTGATTGTATAGAATTATCACAAAAAAAATGCAAATTGAAACAAAAATAAAATTGGTTTGGTTATTTTTGCTGCCTCTTATCATTAATCGGGGTGTAGCGCAGATGGTAGCGTGCTACGTTCGGGACGTAGAGGTCGCTGGTTCAAGTCCAGTCACCCCGACTTTTTTTTGAAAATGTTGAGATTGCCTCCTTAGCTCAGCGGTAGAGCAGCTCACTCGTAATGAGCAGGTCGTGGGTTCAAATCCCATGGGAGGCTCTTGCGAAAAAAAAGCCGATTGAAAACTACTTTCAATCGGCTTTTTTGTCAGGTGTTTTGGTCTAACATAAATCTAATACCTGACTCCGTTAACCCCAATAATCCCGGCATTCGCAGCATGAAGGTTAAAGTCTTGAACAGTGATTTGTCCGTCAAGGTTAGCATCTGCCGAATAATAACCGTTCAATTCGGCTTGTTGACTCATGTAGGTATTGAAGTCTGAAACGGTTATCACTGCATTGGCATAAAGATCGCCAGCATACATTGCAAACATTGGTATTTCAGGAGTTCCCACATTGACCAATGTCCAATCTCCAAGGGCTACATTGCCCGGATTTGTTAAGTCAATTAACGGGCTGTTACCGATTGAATGTGTTCCGTTGCTCATAATCGCAACATGGTTTCTCGAACGGACAACGATGAAATAACTGCTGTTGGGGTCTGCATTGTAAAAATTAACACCAACATTTCCTCTTACATCCATCAACATTCCATCGTTTCTCAGTAAAGCTGCTCTTCTGTCGGCAATAACATCCGGATATTCTGAATTACGTAGTTCCACCAGCACCCAATCAGTTATTTCAGGAAACATGCTTTGAGGATCTGCAGCGGATTCAGTTCCATTATAATTCCAGGGTGCACCACTAAAAGGTTGAGTTTCGGGCAACCATCCATTTGCACTTAAATCGGTGCGCATAAAACCTAATTGGGGTTCATAAGCGCCCTGTAGCATAATTCTGATGGAAGCAGTCAAATAAGGGAACCTGCAATTGTCAACCACCTGCGCATAAATCTCTTCATAATTGTTATTAACAGCGACAACAATATTTTCAATACAAACTTCATCGTCTGTTAATTCGGAATAATATACCCTGAAAATAGGGGTGGGTTCCAAATATCGGGGAAGGATGTTTTCGTCTTGTGAAAAACCAATTAATAATCCCGAATCATTATGTAAGAAACTGATATTGTATCCGGCATCAGGCACTAAACTTTCGATATTGTCAATAACAATTCCGCCCATTTGGATCTGGTAACCCAAAACATGGGTTAAAGGGTTTAATAAATAGACATCCAAATACCTTAAAGAAGGATTTATTGCACCGATGCTGAAATGAGCCTCTTCCAGAAAATTATAGATATTAAATGTAGCCAGACTGCAAAAATCTCTCCATTCTCCACCGGGATGTGGCAGTTCTGCTTGCTCTCTTACACAAGCATTTACTAAAATTGCATCTGTCAGTGAAATGTTATTGTCAGTATTAGCATCCCGACAGGTTCCAAAGTTCATGGTGCCGTCTATCATCCCGGTTAAATAACTATTAACATCATTTGTTTCTAACTGAAAATTATTATTTAAATCACCGACTTTAAATGGTCCGTTACAAATGCCGGTGCAATCCGGTTGAGCTGCTCCATAGATTTCTCCAAGGCAATCAGTATAAGGGGTACAAGTGCTGACTACACTAACCGAAGCACTGGTAGCACCTTGTGTGATTTGTATGCAGACCTGTGCCCAGTTGTTATTGTAGTTTAATTCATGGCGGCCAAGTTTGTCGGGAGATTGATCCCAGTTGGTTCTTACCACTAAAGTATAAGTACCGGAAGGAACATTGGTGATATCAATCCATTGACAGTTCAATGTGTGGGTATAATAATCACCACATCCGGCGGTAATTCCCTGGTTGCTGCAATTGAATTTAGCTACACCACCTCCGCTACATTCCAAATCCATCACACAAAAACCGTTTTTAAAGCCAACCGGCATGGCAACACCTGCACTGTTATAAAGTATATATTCAGCATAACCTTCATAATGCCAGTGTTGATGGCAAGCATCCCATTCCCATTGAGGGTCGGGCGTTGAAGGAGAAGAGGGGGGAACTCCAATATAGTAATCCTGATTCCCTATGTTTCGGATATGTGTGGTGAAGCGCAAAATTCTTCGGGTACCGTATCCGGCCATACATCCTTCATTAACAAAACAAGTACTGCTATTTGATTTGTTTTGTGCATAAATAGAATTGGCCAAAACATTTGATAAAACAATAAGGTCAGGGCCATCCGGACAGTTAGCATCGGGTTGATACAAACAAGATGAAGGGATGTGTTGGGTGGCTAAGGGTTCATAATTACAAGCAGTGGGATCCATACATCCTACAATTGGGCCCATATACATGACTCCCCATTGAACCGGAGTTCCCTCACAATCGGTATCATCATCGCCAATCCTAATAAAATAATGTTCTCCTGCAAATAAGTTGACGTACAATAAAGCCTGATCGCCGGTTCCGTTTGGGCAACCGGTGCTGGTATAGCTGATAGCACCTTCCTGACTTTCATTATAATGTAAACCATGACAATGGTCATATACCCAGATACCTGTATTACAGGTTGCAAAACAAGTGGTAATTGCATATTGCCCGTTTTCTACGGGTTCAAATTCATACCAGGTATCAGGTTCAAGTGCAGTATAGATTACTGAAGTAACTGCCACTTCAGGAAAAGTACAAGAAATACCGGGAGGGCATCCCCCAAACTGTACATGGGCTTCATATCCGAAATTTACGCCGGTATCTATCAATTCACCGTTGTAATAAACAGAATAACTACCGGCACCTTGAGAACTGTAAAGCCCGTCTCCATAAGTATCAGTAATTTCGAATACCAGACAAGTTGTATTTGGAAGACATAAAGTTACTCCACTTGTGCTTCCGGAGGCAAGCAGGTTATCGTCCATATCGTGTAAAGTCCAATCTGTTTCAGAAGCAGCATAATAGTCGGGATCAATTACAATACTTACTTCTGATTGTCCGGCCGGACATTGTGCATAGATTGTTTGAACAGAAATTAAACAGCAAAAAAGTAAAATAAGGGATGCAACTGTAGAGAATTGCTTCATGTTTAAAGTGTTTAAAAGTAAAGTTTGAAATCAACACATAAAATTGAGAAAATTCCTACAATTTTTTTTGTTACATGGATAATAAATCCGAAAAAAAGTTCAATATTAAATTTCTAAATTATAGTTTACCGATTTCAAACAAATAACCCACATAAAAAGTGGTTCCTATTACAGGAGAACCAAACGCCTGCTGTATGTTTTGATTCAGTAAATTTGAACCTCCAATTCTGACTGTTGAATATTGTTTTTTAAAATTAAAACTTACCTGAGCATCTAATAAAAAGTATGAAGGAAGTTCTCCGTTGCCGAAAGGGCTTTCCCAATATACCTTATCAACCCATTTGCCGTTTATTCCGAACCCCAGGTTTTTCCAGACATCATTACCCTGAATCCCCAGGTTTAATTTATGAGTTGGCGTATTAAAACCGGCAATTAACGGGTCTTTTACTTCTGCGGTATCAATGGCAGCATACGTATAATTACCTAAAGCGGCAAAACCATTTCCAAAATAATAAGCCAACCCTAAAGTAGCGCCATAGCTGTTAACTCTGTCTTTAGAATTAACCGGTGTTTGCATCAGGGTATAAGCACCGGTCAGTACAGCATCAATTCCACTATCCTGACCTGCTACGGCATCTCCGTTGGGTTTGTAAAAACGGTAATCTCCTATAAAATCTTTATAGGCAGAATAATAAGCTGTTGCATCAATGTAAAAAGAATTGCTAAGAATTCCTCGGTAACCCAATTCCAATGTTCTTACCTGTTCCGGTCTGACGGCTTCCAAAGTTACGGCAGTCAACAAGGAAGGGTCAATTTCAAAGGTTTCTTCATAGTAGTCTAAAAAATCACTGACTGATTGGGCAGAGTACGCATTGTTCTGTCCGCTTAAGTTGCCTTCCAATACTATTGCGCCCAGATTCAGATAAATGTATTGATTTTGAAGGGTCGGACTTCTGAATGCTGATTGTGCTGAAACTCTGAAATTATGGTTGTTTTTAGTATAAACGGCCGATATTCGGGGCGACCATTGTAAATCGTAGTTTTGATTTTTGTCTGCACGGATAGATCCTGTTAACCGCAATTTGTTTTCAAAGTAATGTTTGGAGGCTTGGATAAATCCGCCATATTCCCACACCGCTATTTCTTTATATTTTCCGGTTTCAGCAATCAATGTGTCGCTGAATATGGTCCCAAAAGATTGAGGGTCATATCTTCTTGTAGAAACACCTGCAATGACATCGGCAAATTTCCAGTTAAAATTATATTGGCCTTCAGCGTGTGCCAGCCAGGATTTATCCTGAAATCGGGAACCTGTGTTTAAATCCGGGTCGGCTGTAATTTTATTAAATAAAGAATCAAACTGGGATGAGCCGGGTTGATACCAGGTTGCATGAGCGGCTGCAAATGCTTCTTCTCTTGCGGTGGCAATCTGACCATCATTGACACTGTTGTCAAAATCGTTGGTCAGTTCCCGAAGGGTGTTAAAATATTCTTCAAGATATGTTGGAATAAAATTGTCCGAAATACTTGCTCTTGAGATATTGATGGCAGTAAAGACCATATCATAAGAATCGCCGGCATTTTCTTGCGTAGTATAAGCTTTAACCAACCATCTGTTGCCCTGAAACTCTAATTTGTGTTGTTGAAATTTGATATTATTGATGCTATACCGGTTGCTGCCTTGGTAAACTGCAGTACCGTTTCCAAATTTATAAAGATAGGAAACCCTGATATTGTTGTTAAATTTGTAGTATAAACCCAAGCCTAATTTAAGACTTTGTGCGGTGTTGTCTGATAAATCCGTTTCAAGATAGCCCGGAGATTCTATCAATAATTTTGGAGGGTTTGCTTTGGGATTAAAATCGAGCCATCCGTTAATTGCGGTAAATGTTTCGGCTACTTCCGGATCATCAGAATATTGAAGCTGCCGGCTTATATATGCCAGATTTTGTTCTGTACTTATATCTCCATATAAATTTGCAATAGTATCATTTGCCTCCCAATCATCAATTCTGCTGAAAGCACCGGTTACTTTAATTGCAAAATTTTTGTTTTTACCAAGCGATTGAGCATATCTGAACTGTGCATCCGCATACCGGCGATTGCCTCCTTTGAGTGATATGGATAGCCCAGGATTGGTATAGGGATCACGGGAGGTCATACTAACCACTCCCTGGAAAGCATTGGCTCCATACATGGCAGAAGCTGCTCCTGAAATTAACTCGATATTTTGCAAATCAATATCCGGTGCCCCTACTAAATTGCCGACCGGAAAATTTAATCCGGGAGCTTGGTTGTCAATTCCATCAATAAACTGTACTATCCGTACCGGAGCAGTTGTATTAAACCCTCTCATATTGATCACCTTCATTCCTAAACTCGCAGTTACGATATCTACACCGGACAAATTTCCAATACCTTGGTAAAAATCGCCGGAAGGTGTGTTTTTAATTTCTTTAAGAGTCATTTTTTGTATTGAAACCGGAGAAGATAAAATCGTTTCACTTATTCTTGATCCGGTTACCACAATTTCTTTCCCGATGATTACGGATGGGGTTAACTTGATTTCTAAGGTTTGCATTTGTTCGATTGACACTTCCTGCTGATCGTATCCCACATAGCTGACCAATACGATAACAGGTAATGGTTGGTTAACAGACAAAGAAAACCGGCCTTCTTCATCTGTAATGCTTCCCGTGGCAGGATCATTTTTCAAAATAATGGTAGCACCGGGTAAGGGATTGTTGTTTGTTTGGTCAACCACTTTCCCATTTAAAGTGACAGATTGAGCATAAATCGTCTCAGTGATACAAACAAAAGACAAAAAAATAAAAAAAACCAGTCGGGAAGTTGTTCTCACTTTGCAAAATAAAGGCAGAAGCAATGACAGAATCAATGATTGAGTTGGCATAGAAAATGAAAAATGAACATTGAATAAATTAATTGCCTAAATATAGTAACTATTTTAACCTAAGATTTGAGTTCATCTATTTTTTCCTTTCTTTTGTGAATATTATCCCAATTTTAATTTAAAGCAATGAAGAAAGATATTTTTATGGCAGCCACCGGTCAACATATCGGGAAAACCACAACTACTCTTGGTATTCTACATGCTTTAAAGTTGCGTGGAATAAATGTTGGCTATTGTAAACCCGTTGGGCAGGAGTTTACCAGTTGGAAGGAAGCCTACAAAGTGGATAAAGATTCACTGCTTTTTTCCGAAGCAATGCGTTTTGAGTTAGAACCCCATATTCATAGTCCTGTCATTGTTTTGCCAGGCTATACTGAGCAATACATCAACCAACCGGAAAAAGAAATTAATACTGCAAAATTAGACTTTGCAGCTGAGGTTTTGAGAAAACGACATGAAGTAGTTTTATATGAAGGCACCGGCCATCCGGGCGTAGGGAGTGTAATTGATCTGTCAAATGCGGACGTAGCTAAAAGGTTAGATGCCGGCGTAATTATAGTTGTAAAAGGTGGAATAGGCGATACTTATGATCACATGATGCTTGCTAAAACTTTTTTTGATTCTGTTGGCGCAAAAGTACATGGGGTAATTATCAACAAAGTATTGAGAAGCAAAATGGACAAAATACGTTCAGCCCTTGAAAAGAAAATTTCACAAACAGGGTTAGAGATATTTGGATTTATACCTTTTGAAGAAGAACTGGCTTATCCTTTGGTATCTACTATTACCCGTGAACTTCAGGGTGAGGTTTTGTGTAATCCGGACAAATTGACAAATTTAGTTGAAGGTACCATTGCGGGGTCTTTGGTTGATTTGGAATCGCTTAACCCTCTAAAACAATATCTGCTCGTGGTTAGCATTCGAAGATTTAACGACGCATTATCAAAACTTCAAGGCATTTGGGCAGAACATGGAATAGCTCCAAATTTGGCAGGTGTTATACTTACAGGACAAGCCCTGGTTGCAAACGAATATCTTGACTTTATGCGTACTTATCAGATACCCACAATAAGGACTCATTATGATACTTACGAGTCTATTATTAAACTAAGCAAATTAGATGTAAAGCTCAACACAAAAGCCCCGCATAAGATTCAAAAAGCTATAGAAATTGTTGAGGAATATGTAAATATGGATCGTATTTGCGAATTAATGGGAGTTTGTTGACAGATTAGAAAGGTGTTTTTGAAAAAACAGGACATCACCTTTTTGATTTAAAAACAGGGATCTTGCTTTCTGAATAAGGGTAGTGAAAAATATTTTTATTTACTGTAGTACGGCTACACTCTTAGCAACCCCCTGAAGGCACGAGCTGCATAATAAGATTGGGCACCATTGTGGTAAACAAAAACATGACCGTAACGAAAATCGGCAAAAAGTGCCCCTCCAAGTTTTCTAATATCTTCAGGGGTTTTTATCCAGCTTGATGTTTTTGTATCAAATGTTCCGAGCTGTTGTAAATTTCGGTATTGCGCTTCCGATAATAATTCTATGCCCATAGAAGCAGCCATTTCTACAGCGTTATTTTCAGGTTTATGTTCTTTCCTTTCATCTTGAGCCTGACGATCATAGCAAACACTTCTTCTGCCGGATGGTGTTTCTTTTGAGCAATCACAAAAAATAAATTCACGGGTAGCCATGTCAAAACCAATAATATCGGGTTCTCCACCTGTTTGTTCCATTTGGTCAAGCGACCAAAGTTTTTCAAGATTTGTTGCTAATTTTTCCATCACTTCAGACCATAAGATTTCGGGATGCCGGCTCATGTTTTGTTCAAAACGCAGTTTTAATTTTTGGAATAAAGTTTCTCGTTGAGAAAGGGGTAAGTCCTTACTGAATTTAGTATTCATAAAAAGGGGTTTAAGATTTGCCTATTAGAAATTGAGTTTGTTAAATCAGGTTTTAAGGTAAAATTCAGGCTTTTTCAACTCTTATTTATAGGTTGAAAATTACTTCTGAAATCGGTTTGGCTCGTAATTAATATCTTCCAAACAGACTGAACAGCGTGAGTATTTATTGTTTAATGGTCTTTTCTGAAATCCAACCCAAGTTCTATAAATACTTTCAGATTAAACAATAAAAAAGTCCAGGATTGAGCTATATGAACGATACTATCTAAGTTTTGGATCGTTTTTATCTTTGAATGGGCAACATTTACCAAGACAGAATTGTCCCTTTCGGTCAAATGAATAGAAACGTATTCCGGCCCAAATTGAAAGGAAACACATTTTCCATGTATGAATAAGTCAAATGCTGTTTCAATTATTGTGCCGTTAGGCCAATAAAAAATCAGAGAGCCTCCTTTTTTAGGGTTGGATATTGCAGATTGAGGACACCATTTACTCAATAAATCAGCTTTGGTTATAGCTTCAAAGACGTTTTCCGGTTTGGAACGAATGATAATATGGTCAGTAATTTCAAAAAGTCTTTCCATTTTTGTTTCAGGAATTAATTATCACAGGTTACCCTAAATTGCATCATAGGGTTAAGGTAAATTTAGCTCAAAAACAGGCAATAAAGTTGTTCCTATTTTTTGAAGATTAAACCTTTGTCATTGACTACAACCGTTTTTTCTGTTCACTAACCAATATGACTTTTTCAAGTCTTGAAATTTGTGTATTGGTTTGTTTAGCACTTAAAATCCAATAGAAAATAGTTTTTTGATAGGAAGGTGCCTGAGATTTAAAAAAAGCCCAGGCATCGGGATTTTCTCTGAATTTTACTTCATATTCGGAAGGTAGTTGTACCGGTTTGTTTTCATAGCTATAACTACCTGATTTCTTTTCTGTTCTTTTTTCAAACAATGCAAGTCCCTCCGGTTGCATTAAACCGGCTTTAATCAACATTTCGACCTTTTTTATATTGACCTCGCTCCAATTGCTTGAATGTTTTCTGGGGGTAAAACGTATGCAATAGCTATCTTTGTCTATGTTCCTCCGTACACTGTCAATCCAACCAAAACACAAAGCTTCATCCACAGATTCAGACCAGGTCATACTGGGTTTTCCACTGCTAATTTTGTAATAACCAACTATCAGTTCACTTTCTATTTTGTGATGTTCTCTTAACCATTCTCTAAACTCAAACCGGTTGGAAAAGAATTTTACGGTCATATTAGTAACGTAGAAAAATGAGGTTGCTTCATCAAATGAAGTAAATGATGTTTTTTCTTAAATAGAGCTAATTGTTGCGGGTTCAAATTTTATCAGATTAAATGGAATTTAATTTGACAATTTTGCATTGTATTAAGTATTACAATATAGAAATTCATAGAAATCCTGTGCTAAAAAATAGAATACAAAATACAGGATATTCTATTTAGCAATAAATGAAACCAATGAATTTTTTTCGCGGATTTAAACTTTTTTCTTGACGGATTGATTTATTTCTTAACTTTGCAAGCCCATACAAAACGGTACCCATAGCTCAGCCGGTTAGAGCATCAGATTGTGGTTCTGAGGGTCGTGGGTTCGAATCCCATTGGGTACCCCTAAAACAAAAACCCCTTTATTTCAAATTGAAAATAAAGGGGTTTTTAGTTTTTCAGCAAACAGTTATTTTGATTCAATTACTGTCTTGCAATTAAATAAATAGTATAGCCTATAAACAAGGCAAATAGTATAGAAGCTTGCCAACGATCTAAAATATGACGTTTGCCAACAAACATAGTTCCAAAAAGAAGGATATTTCCAACGATAAAAATAAGGCAATCAATATTTAGTACAATGTTGTAATCTAAAGGTTGAATAACAGAACTTATGCCCAACACCAAAAATACATTAAAGATATTAGAGCCAACTACATTACCAACTGCTATATCACTGCGTTTTTTAAAAGCGGCGACTGCAGAAGTTACCAATTCAGGAAGTGAAGTACCGGCAGCAACAATGGTAAGACCTATTAATTTTTCACTAACTCCCATTAAACGGGCGATATCAACAGCACTATCCACCACAAATTTTCCGCCTAAGATCAAAACTGCTAACCCTCCAATAGTGTAAATTAAAGACCTTTTTGAACTCATTACGTCTATTTTTTGAGTTAATGGTTCATCTGTTTGCATACTGAGGTAAGCATAATATAAAAAAGCCAGAAAAAACAATAACAGCATAATGCCATCTGTTCTGTCTATTGTATTTGGTATGCGTTGATTTACAAAAACATCATTAGCTACCAACAAAAGCACTAATCCTGTCAATAAAGAATAAGGCAATTCTCTCCAAATCGTACTCCTGTTAACAGAAAGCGGATAAATCATTCCTGCTAATCCTAGAATGACATAAGTGTTGAAATTGTTGCTGCCTATGATATTTCCCAAAGCAATATCGCTGGAGCCACGGAAAGCAGCTAAAACGTTAACTACCAATTCGGGAGATGAAGTACCGAAAGCTACAATAGTAAGTCCAATGACTAATTCTGAAATATTAAATTGCTTCGCCAAAGAAGAAGCTCCACTCACCAGCCAGTCTGCCCCTTTTACTAAAAATACAAATCCCAGAATCAATATAAAAACGCTTAATATCATGAGATTAGATCTATCTAAAATTTATGCAAATTAAACAAATTCTCTTTAACGGAGTTAATTTGTATTGTAATGAAAAACCTGATCAACTTTTATAAATCAGGAAGGCAGTATAAAACACAAAAACGATTATAAGTGTTAGTGCTGCCCATCTTTCCAATAAATGTTTTTTTCCGATAAACATAGCGCTAAACAGCAATAATGTCCCAACAATAAATAATAAAATGTCGGTGTTAAACGAAATATTATATTGAATTGGGCTAATCACAGCACTGCTGCCTAAAACAAAAAAGACATTAAAAATGTTAGAACCAACAACATTACCAATCGCAATTTCGCTCCTTTTTCTATAGGCAGCAACTGCAGAAGTAGCCAATTCGGGCAATGAAGTACCTGCGGCAACGATGGTTAATCCGATTAGTTTTTCGCTGATTTGCAAGTTGACTGCAATGTCAATAGCATTATCCACCACCAATTTTCCTCCAAAAATTAAAAGCCCCAATCCAATTACCGTCAATCCTCCGGATTTTATTCCACTCATCACTTTTATCTCTTCTTCTTCTGTTGTGTTTGGGTCTTCTGTTTGGATACTAAGATAAGCATAATACAAAAAAGCTACGAAAAAGAGCAACAACATAATACCATCTGTTCGGTCTATTCGGTTATCCGATACTCCATCTATAAACACATCATTGGCCATTAGCAAAACTACTAAAGCAGCAAACAATGAATAAGGAATTTCGCGCCAAACCGTATTTCTATGGACAGTGATTGGGTAAATCAGCCCGGCAATGCCGAGAATAAAAAATAGGTTAAAAATGTTACTGCCTATTATGTTTCCTAAAGCGATATCGTTAGCACCTTTGAATGAGGCCAAGACATTAACAACAAGTTCGGGGGCTGATGTGCCAAATGCAACAATAGTAAGTCCAATGACTAATTCTGAAATGTTAAACCTTTTTGCCAAAGAAGAGGCACCGGTTACTAACCAATCTGCTCCTTTTATTAACAACAAAAATCCTGCAATCAACAAAAGGATACTAAATAGCATATAGTGAGCATTTTGTAGTAATAGATGACGATGAACAACTTGAATTCGGTATTAACAAAAAACAAGAATGTTCAATCTTTAGTTTGACCAAAATAAATGAAAGTAAAACTTTCAAAAGAAGGGAGTTAAAAAGTGCCTTGCCATTATAGTTTTTATGATGATTTGGAAATTTTTGGACAAATAAAATCCTCTATGCCTTAAGGCATTTATGAAATATATTGGAAATTGGTTAGGGCTATCTGGCAAAAGAAATCGCCCGTTTCTCACGGATAACAGTAACCTTGATTTGTCCGGGATACTGCATTTCGGTTTGGATTTTTTGTGAGATGATGAATGAAAGTTCATCGGCACGTTCATCCGCTACCTTTTCACTTTCTACAATTACCCGTAATTCTCTTCCAGCCTGAATAGCATACGCTTTATCAACCCCTTCATAAGACATGGCTAATTGTTCAAGTTCGTTGATGCGTTTCAGATAGGTTTCTAAAATTTCTCTTCTTGCACCCGGACGAGCACCTGATATAGCGTCGCAAGCCTGAATAATCGGAGAAATCAGATAAGACATTTCAATTTCATCGTGGTGAGCACCTATTGCATTGACAATAGCGGGATGCTCTTTATGTTTTTCGGCTATTTTCATGCCCAATAAAGCGTGAGAAAGTTCAGTTTCTTCTTCGGGAACTTTTCCGATATCATGCAAAAGTCCGGCACGTTTGGCGAGTTTAATATTGTTAGCACCTAAACCGAGTTCTGCTGCCATGATTCCACAAAGTTTGGCGGTTTCGATGGAGTGCTGCAATAAATTTTGCCCATAAGAAGAACGATAACGCATACGTCCAACTGCCCGAATTAGTTCCGGATGAAGACCGTGAATATTCAGGTCAATTACGGTTCTTTCACCGATTTCAATTATTTGTTGTTCTAATTGTTTTCTTGTTTTTGCAACAACTTCTTCAATACGGGCAGGGTGAATGCGACCATCAGCAACTAATCTTTGTAAAGACAAACGCGCAATTTCGCGTCTGACAGGATCATAACCGGAAATAACAATAGCTTCGGGAGTATCGTCCACAATGATTTCAACGCCGGTGGCTGCTTCTAAAGCTCTGATATTCCTGCCTTCCCGCCCGATAATCTGACCTTTTATATCGTCAGATTCGAGATTAAAAACCGAAACCGTATTTTCAATAGTATGCTCTGCAGCAGTTCGTTGTATTGTTTGAATGATGATTTTTTTTGCCTCTTTATTTGCCTTTAGTTTCGCTTCTTCCACAATGTCTTTTACGAATGCCATTGCTTCGGTTTCGGCTTTTTGTTTCATTGCATTTACGAGTTGTTGTTTAGCTTCTTCGGCGCTTAATCCGGCAATAGCTTCAATTTTGCGCGCATAATCGGTTTCCAATTTTATGGTTTGTTCAGCTAATTCTCCAATTTTAGCTTGAATCATTTCGCTTTCCCGATCCAACTCCTGTTTTTTAAGATGGACAGTTTCTAACTGTTTTTGCAGGCTTTCTTTAACTTTCTGAACTTCATCGTTGTTTTGTTTGATTTCATCCAATTTCTTTTTCAAGTCTTCGGCATTTTTGTTCAGTTCGTCTTCAGTAGCTTTTATTTGATCTAATCTTTGTTTGAAACTGCTTTCTTTTTGCTTTAACCTGTTTTCGGCCTCTTCTACTTTTTTCTTGTTGTTGGCAACATGTCTGTCCGATTCAGTTCTTATTAGTTGAGCTTTTTCTTTAGCTCTTATCAGATAAGCCTTTTTTTGTTCTTCTCCTTCATCGGCTGCTTTTAAAAGAATCCGGCGGGATTCGGCTTCTGTATTTGTCATGAGTTCTTTGGCGGCAATAGAAGCTAACTTTTTCCCTGTATAAAATCCAATGCCTCCTCCGAGTATTGCTAAAATTACAAAGGTTAATATTTCCATAAAGGTGTTTGTTTTGTGAATGGTAATGTAATATATATATGAATGTGGTTTTTTTAAAATAAATTCCTTTTAACAAAATTGTAACGGTTAACTATTCATTCGAAGCATTAACCTTTCAACTCGCTTCATAAGTTGAGGCAAGCGCGAAAATTGAAAACTGCGGATTGTAATGATGGTTTCTAAAAAGAAACCTGAAAGGAGAGGAGGGAGGCGGAATAATTTTTTAACCTTTCGACATGAAATCGGAAAGAATTTCTTCCAACTCTGTCAATTTACTGCCTACGTCTAAAATTTCCTGTTCTGCATGGTCTTGTTTTTCAAGCAATTCCACGCATATTAGAAGTGCGGCCATTGCCAAGTAATCAAATTTATCTTTAGCGCCGTATGCTTCCTGCAATTCCCGCATACGATGTTTAATTACTTTGGCCGCCTGAACTACTCTGTTCTCATCCTGAGGGAGTACTTTCAGTTTATAGGTTCGATCGGCAATAATCACTTTTATGTCCTTTTCGCTCGTGTGCTCCATTGTTAAAGTATAGTTGTAGCTGATATTTCGGAAAAAAACATCCAAATACCCCGCTAAATTAAGTGTCCAAAGTATTTAAACACTTATCTACTTCTTTAATTACATCATTAATAGCTGCTTTCAAATGTTCGCGTTTGCGCTTGGAGTTTATGGTTTCTACTTCTATTTCGGGATTCCCCAATTGCGCAATTTGCTGTTGTAAATGCTGTATCGTTTTTTTTTGCTCTTCTAATTGTTTAGTTAAATGATTCCTTTCGTCGCTTAGAAGTAAGAAGGCTTGTTCCAACTGAATGTAATCTTCCAGCATGGCGGTCATTTGTGAAATGATTTTATCAATCTGTTGGTGCAGCCTTTGCATATTACCTCTAATCTAAGAATATGTTTCTTAGCTCGTAAAGATAATTCAATTTGTTTAAATAAAGTTAGGCATCATTTAACTTTTGAATAAAAATTTCTTTAATCGTCAACAAGGCTGCCACAAATATAAGATAAGACGGTCGTGTTTTTTCTTCTATATTATAGATATTTAAGCGACATTGACCAAATCTGTTGGCATAAACCCGTCTGCGAATTGAGTATTAAAAATTGAATCGGGCGATTTTCGTACCAATTTAATAACTGTTTTGACCGTAAAACGCGTATTACAGAGTATTTTGAGGTCTAAAATGCTAAAGTTAGGGTTATTGTATTTAACCTGATATTGTGCCTGCAAAATTTTAGCCGTCAAGGTAGCGGTAAAGCATAGATTAACAAAATTGGTCAGATTTTTCGAGGTGTAGTTTTGAAATCGGATAGTCCGAAAAATTGTTTGCATCCGAAAGTCAAACTCAATCTGAAAACGCAAACTATAATAATCTATCATAGTTTGCCAGTCGAGGTTAGGGTCGGTGGTGCAAAATTTAGAGAAGGCTACTTTTTGGGTTTTCAAATTGGTTATTTTTACTATCCCCACATTTAACAGGTTTTTGCTTAAGGATTTGTTGTAACAGGGCAGTTGCCATATCTGAGTAAGGAGACCATTTTCGGTTTTGGTGTCTTTCAGTTCTTGGTTATCAAGGTTGTTCAAATCTACTTTTTCTCCGTATTTTTGGGTCTTCCCCGATGTTTTGGGGCTACTGGGTCTGAGTAGGCATAGACGAGGGCGGCATTTACAGGCAAACGGGTAATCAGGTGAAGTCCGGTCTTTGTTACCGCAGAGAAATAATCTGCCGAGGCATAAGCACAGTCTGCTACCATATAGGTCAGGTTGATGCCCGGTAAGCACGAAAGCAACTTGTTTAACAAGGCGGTGAATGCCCGAAAGGATGCCGTAGGATTGGGCTGCTTGGGTCGGTTTTTGCTGCCTTGCTTCCTGCCACGAACCAAACATCTGCCTTCGGCACTGCGCGCTTGCCAGCTAATGCCTTCTTTTTCTGTTCCGCTATCCGCTTCCTGTCCCCTCTGTCTGTACGACTTGCTCTACCACCATCGGATATGATTTCCGTTTCCCCACAGCTATCAGAGAAGCACAAAAAAACAAATCCCGAATATGGGGCATTTCTGAATCTT
Source organism: Sphingobacteriales bacterium (assembly GCA_016700115.1). NCBI lineage: Bacteria > Pseudomonadati > Bacteroidota > Sphingobacteriia > Sphingobacteriales > Sphingobacteriales bacterium. The sequence continues at coordinate 3,078,866 of CP064999.1, forward strand.
GCTCAAAAACTTCGACAAACCATAGGTCTTGTCCCGACTTTTCCCTTCTACCACTTCGTCTATGGCTATAATATAATTCTCCTCCGGTTGATACACCCACTTCAAAAACAACTTCATACGAATGCGCTCCCACAGGTAGTCCTCTGACATAAAACGAAACCAAGTGCGAACAGAGTAGTTACTATAGCGGCATAAACTCCGTACACTTACTCCATATCGAATACACATAAAACAGTACAGAAAATCCCTTAATTGTAATATCTTTGCTACTGACAGGATGTCTTTATATAACTCTAAAGGCAGAATGTTGGGAGGCATATACTTTGATTTTGGGTTTGCAATTCGCAAAATTACAAAGATATCGCCTCCCTTCTTTTTTTTAATGTGTGGCAGCCATGTTGATCGTCCTAACATTTATCATTGCAAACCTTAAGTAGTTTGAACAATGAAAAATTTTTGAATTGATTACTTAAACAGATGATCGCTTTTACAATCAGGAACTATCGCAATTCTGCTTGAAGTTGTTGTTTGCAGGTATCCGTAATCCGCATCATTACACGTTCAATTTCTTTATCGGTCAGCGTTTTTTCGCTATCCTGCAAAATGAAACTCACCGCGTAAGATTTTTTATTTTTTCCTAATTTGGATTCATCTTCATACACATCAAACAGGTTGACCGACTGAAGCAGATTGCCTGCACTTTTTACAGCAATATCGGCAATTTGTGAAAAACTGACAGATTCGTCCAACAACAAGGCCAAATCCCGTCTAACATTGGGATATTTTGGAATTACAGTGAAGCCGGTTTTTATTTGTTTTAAGGCCCAAATCAGGTTTTCCCAATTCAGGTTTGCAAAATATACCGGGTTCTTTACCTCAAACAACTGCAACTTGGATTTTTTTACCTTGCCTGTTTCTGCCAGCAATCGTTTTCGATAAAAATATTGTAAAGTATATTCAAATGCGGTGTTTTCATTTGAAGGAATTACCAATTGAACCGGAGTAATTCCGAAACGTTCTAAAATTTTATCGGTTATTTCTTTAAGGTCGTAAAAGTTAACCTCGCGTTGTTTGCTGCGCCAGATTTCGTTTTGTTGATTGCCGGTTAAAAATATTGATAAATGAGATGACTCAATATAGTTTTGGGTTGGATGATTGCCCTGAGTTTCTGATTGTACGTAATGGTAGGTATGACCAAATTCAAAGAACCTCAAATCCGTATTTTTATGATTTTGATTGTGTGCAATCACTTCAAGGCCCGAATAAAGCATGTTCTTGCGCATAATATTGTAATTTGCATTTACGCTGCTTAAAAGACGGACTAATCCAACCTGTTCGTTTTCGGAATAATAGTTGATATTGGTGATTGATGCGGTCATGATTTCGTTAAGACCTAAACCTGTTAAAAGATTTGCAGTAACATTTTTGACAGCCTGCACATCGGGTTTTTGGGTATAAGCAATCGCTGAGGTTATTGTATTGGTAAATGGAATATTATTGAGGCCATAAATTCTGATCACCTCTTCTATTAAATCTGCTTCTCGATGCACATCTACCTTATTCGTTGGTACTGCAACTTTTAGCGATTCCTGTGTTTCATCTAATATTTCCATTTCCAAAGCGGACAAAATTGCTTTAACCTTTACGGGGGGAATACTGATGCCCAACAATTTTTTCAAATGGGCATAAGTCAGTGTTATCGTTAGTTTTTCGACAGGATTGGGATAAATATCGGTGATTTCTGATGAAATCTGCCCTCCTGCAACTTCTTTGATAACCAAAGCAGCCCTTTTTAAAGCATATACAGCAAGATTTGGATCTACCCCTTTTTCGAAACGAGTAGCAGCATCCGTGCGAAGATTATGGCGATTGGAACTTCGCCGGATATATTGCGGATGAAAACAAGCGCTTTCCAAAAAAATATGTTTGGTTTTTTCGGTAACTCCCGAAGTAATGCCTCCAAATACTCCTGCAATACACAATCCCTGATTATTGCCGTTACATATCATCAGATCTTCAGCGTCAAGGGTTCGTTCTACTTCGTCTAAGGTTTTAAAGCGGGTACCTGCGGAAAGATTTTTAACAACAATTTTACCTCCTTCAATTTGATCGGCATCAAAAGCATGAAGAGGTTGCCCCAAATCATGGAGCACAAAATTGGTAGCATCAACTACATTGTTAATCGGACGGATACCAATGGCTTTCAAACAGTCTTTTAGCCAATCAGGAGATTCTTTTATGGTTACATTGCTAATAGTTAACCCGGCATAACGAAGACAGGCTTCTGTATTTTCAACCGCTACAGGAATTGTCAAGTTATGGTTGTCAACATGAAACGATTCCACAGAAGGTATTTTGGTTTTAATCTCATATCCATGATTGATAGCAAGTGCTGCGGCAAGATCTTTTGCTACACCGATATGACATCCTGCATCAGAACGATTTGGAGTTAAACCAATTTCGAAAACATAGTCTTCGGTAAGATTTAAGGCTGTTTTGGCGGGCAAACCTATTTCAGTTTCCGGCGATAATATCAAAATGCCATCGTGGTTATGGCTTAACCCGATTTCATCTTCCGCACAAATCATCCCTTCTGATGTTTCTCCCCGTATCTTTGATTTTTTAATTACAAATGGTTCTCCTTCAACAGGATAAAGCATGGTGCCGACTGTTGCAACCACAACCTTTTGACCGGCGGCTACATTTGGTGCTCCGCAAACTATTTGCAAGGGTTCGCCTGATCCAATATCCACGGTTGTAAGGGTGAGTTTATCAGCATTTGGGTGCTTTTCTGCACTGAGAACTAAACCAACCACTAACCCTTCTAACCCACCTGTAACAGTTTCTATTTTTTCGATGCCTTCTACTTCTAATCCGGTACCGGTTAATATTTCCCCTACTTTTTGTACAGGCAAATCAATTGGGAGGTATGCTTTTAACCAGTTGTAGGATATCTTCATAATTGTTTATTTTTTTGAGGATATTTTTTAAACGGGCGTAAAGATAGCTAAAAGCCATAGATTTTGAATATGGTCATGCTTTGCCTGATGAATGTGATAATCGCAGTTTTCATTTTTAAATGGACTAACTTTGCTACATTATTTTCATCTTGTCGAATATCGGGGCTTGCTTTATATTTTTGGTTTTTTGTTAGTCTTACCGGCTTTAATCAGGTTTTGCTATTGTATTTTTTTTCTGTTTCCTTTGTTGCGAAAGGCCGGGAAACAATCAGTCATAAATCAGCATAATAAAGAGGTTACTCCTGTTCCAATATCGGTTTTAATTTGTGCCAGAAACGAAGCTTCGAATTTAAAACAATATCTGCCGAAGGTTTTGATGCAGCAGTATCCCCTTTTTGAAGTTGTGGTCGTCAATGATGCATCTGAGGATGATACCATCGAAGTCTTGAATGAACTGAAGAATAAGCACCATCAACTAAAGGTGGTTTCAATCAGTCCTTCTGAAAAAAAAGGAGCAGGGAAACGACAAGCCTTGCAAAAAGCGATTGAAACGGCCAGTTATCCATACTTTCTTTTGACCGATGCAGATTGTTTTCCGGCAAGTCCATTGTGGATAGAACGGATGTCTGCTCATTTTCACCTTGGTAAACAGATAGTTCTGGGTTATGGGCCCTATATTGAAGGAAAGGGATTCCTCAATAAATTAGTAAGTTATGAAACACTACATACTGCATTGCGGTACTTTTCATTTGCTAATGCAGGAATACCTTATATGGGAGTTGGCCGCAATCTTGGTTATACAAGACAATTGTTCGAATCTGCAGGCGGTTTTAAAGAACAAATGCATTTGGTTTCGGGAGATGATGATTTATTGGTCAATAAGGCGGCCACCCGTGACAATACAGCTATTGAAATACATGGTGATGCTTTTTGTTATTCGCAAGCGCTTTCCGGATGGAAGGAATGGTACAGGCAAAAAGCACGACATTTAGGAGTTGGCAAATATTATTCGTTTCGTCATATCCTGGTTTTGGGGTGTTTTACCTTATCGGATTTTTTGTTTTATGGTATGATAATTGCGTTGTTTTTTATTTCAAAAACACCTTTACTTTTAACTGCCCTCTTATTAGTTTCAATGATTTTGCAGTTTGTATTTTATTATTGGGCAACCCGTTTATTTAAGGTAAAGGGTATTACCGCGTTAATTCCGGTGTTTGACCTTCTTTTTCCTGTTTACTATATAGTGTTTGCTCCTTTTATGCTAACTGCAAAAAAGATTTCATGGAAACGATAAACCCGATTGTTATAAGAGGTACTGTTCTTGATGCAAGAACCGGAGAACCAATTGTTGGGGCAAACGCTTATTTGAAATCGGACAGAACGAACAGTTCTTATTCAAATACGTTGGGCAATTTTACCCTAACTATTACGGAATATTTGCCCAATGAAATTCTGATTGTTTCCGCTGCAGGTTATGAAAGGTATAAAGAGCCGATAAAAACAGTTCAGCCGCTCAATTTAAGACTGGAACTGTTCAAGCGTGCAGGTGTCAAAGACGACCGCACCGAAAGCGATGTGTTTTTAGTAAACAAGGCATTGAACGGGGAGCAAAAAGCTTATGCAGGATTGATGGAAAGATACCGCGATTCAATCTATTTTGTAATCCAGAAAATGGTTAAAAACCCCGAAGACAGCGATGATCTGACGATGGAAGCCTTTGGCAAGGCATTCAGCAAATTATCTTCTTATAGTCCGCAGTTTGCATTCAGCACCTGGCTGTACCGGATTGCCATCAATAATTGTATTGATTTTGTGAGAAAAAAGCGGGTTGAAACTTTTTCTTTAGATGAAGAACCTTTAGAAGAGGAAAATCAGGCTTTTAGCAATGATTTTGAATCTGATATGCCTGATCCTGAAGAGGCATTGATAAAAGAGCAACGCATTTTACATCTTCGTACAGTTTTAGATCATCTTAACCCCAAATATCGCCGGTTGATTGAACTGCGGTTTATGCAGGAACTCAGTTATGAAGAAATAGCCGATGAATTGGATCTTCCGCTCGGAACGGTTAAAGCACAATTGTTCAGAGCAAAAGACCTGCTGGCAAATATCATCAACATTCGCAAAAATATCTACTAATGCTGCCCGGTGCAAACCTTCCGTTTAAAGCATCATGCTATTCGGATGATTGTGTTACCTGCAAAGAGCCCGCTCCGGACGGATACCAAAGAACCTCGACAGAAGAGGTGCCTTGTCCTGATAGGATAATGCCTCCTGTAATTGTCCACTGGTAAGTATTACCGATTACTTCAGGAACAGAGTAAATATAAGGTTGATTGCTGCAAACTTCGTTTGAGCCTGTAATAAACGGATTTGGGCTGATTGGGATATTGTCTAATAAGGCCTGATACTTTGGTGCTGTGGTTAAAAACGGAGGGGCAATATCAATATCATTCAAAACGCCCCAGGAACCATAAATACTTTCCTGCGGTCCGGCCAGGCTGAAATTTGTTGCCATCTTGCAGCCCCAGTTTCGGATCGTGTCGAGCATTTGATCATACATCTGATACATTTGGGGAGAATACTGAGCATCCCACATTGCTTGCTGATAGGAGTATGGAATTCCAAAGACATTTCCCACAAAGTGTTGCCCACCTTCATAAGTGATTACCTCTTTCCCAAAAACATGGACATTGTTGTAGTCTTGTTTGACTAAATTTTTAAACACATTCCAGGTGTTTTGGGCATTCAGCATAATGTCGGCCACCGTTGACCCGGCATGTAAAACAGGATTAGCAGTTTCGCTATGGTCTAAACCAAAATAATGGGTAGGAGAGCCATAATCCCAATCTTCGTTACGCAGTTGAGCAACTATTTGCTCGTTCAGGGAGTTGTAGCCGCCCTGTAAACCCAGCACCCGTTTTACCCTTGAGTTTTGAGTGCCGAAAACGTCATGCCAAATTCTGAATACACGTTTGGATTTTTCGGCCGAAGCTCTTGGATAAGATAAATTGGATGGCCGGTTTTGGTCGTTGTAATGTGCCTGATCAAAAATCCAGTTCCAGACTTCATTGCTATATTCCAAATAGATGGTCAGGTTTGGATCTAAATTATCTCTGAACAGCATGGCCATTTGGTTCAGGTAATCATCACCAGCCAGATGAGGCACACAAATCCAGACATCTTTCCGGGTCAGGTTTGCCAGTTCTATCATAATTTCATAGGGAACTCCCTCTGTTCCGCTATAACTAAAATGAGTAAGCGGAATTCTGCCAGACCATTCCACGATAATATTGTTGTTGGTATGTGCCCAATCCATAAAACGCAATTGTTTGAACGGGGCAATTTTGTCTAAAAAACCTTCATAAAAGGGGTTGGCACTTAAATCGGCAAACTCATCGGAAAGGCGAAGCAATCGAATATTTCGCAAATGATTTCCCAATGTAGAGGCAGTTATATGTATCCATTGATTTCCATTGTTGAGGATGGTAAAAGCGATTCTCCCGGGAGTACTGGAATTTACCGTTACTCCTCCCTGCATTTGTATGGTTCCCGTTCCGTCATATAACAAAACATATTGTTGCCCTTGCTGCAGATTTCCTCCGTCAGCCGATATGACATACCTCACCATTGTCGGCCCGACAGAGGTTGTTTGTGGCAAATAGGTTGGATAGCCATCTGTATCGAAACTCATTTCATTAGCGACATTGCAATTCCAGTTGGTGCAGGAGGTTGAATAGGTCAGAATTTCGCGGCGAATATGTTTAAACAGGTTTTTCATCGGACGTTCAAATCCCCAATCTGTAAACCCGCTCATATTTGTTCCGATATCCATTTCACAAACAGAGGCCTGCCATCCGGCACAAGTTGTGCTGTCGGTTCTGATATATAATTGCATCGAATCGGTACATCCGTTTATTCCATGTACATAAAGGTTGAAAGCACCGGCGGGTAAATTGTGAAATTCGTTCCCGCTGACAACCGGCAAAGGGTTGTTTCCCATGTCAAACAATGAAAAAGAATTACTCCCTGCATTGATGCGCAGCCTTCCGTTGTTTTGGTCGCAGCTTGCCATTTGTAATGCAGTTACTGTGGTTTGGCATGAAAAAGAATTAAATTCATCGAGCAGGGTCAGGGTTTGATAAGTGGTATGTTGCAAACCGAGATTATCGGTAACGGTCAAAGTCAGGTTAATTTGACCGGTGGTATTGTAAACATGAGAAACAGAACTGCCTGTTTGAGCGGGGGTTCCATCTCCAAAATTCCAGCTATAGTTTAAGGGTTGCCCTTCGGGGTCGTAAGATGCTGAGGCATCTAAATCTACCATCAAAGGCACCTGACCCGTAATAAGAGAGGCCATGATATTGGCAACGGGGGGAAGATTTACCGCAGTGGCTGCATCGGGTGCAACGCATTGGTAAGAAGTCGCAAACCGGATTTCATCTATTGCACCGTTTGCCGGAGTATCCCCCAAATAGACCGACAGGTTCCTTAAGATATTGTTAGTCGAAGTGTTTTGACTCATGGCAGGAACAGCAGGAATTGTACTGCCTATTGTTGCCGGATTGACATACATATCTACCTGAGTGTTGCCGGCATTAAAAATGAGCCTCATTACTATAAAAACAGTCTCGCTGATGACAACGGGAACCGAGGTCGGATAAAAGTTGCCGTTTAACCGCAAAGTCCATCGCCTTTGCCCGGCAACATCTGAGTTTGCCCCAAAATAACCTGCGGCAATATGCTGAGAAGCACAATTGGAACACCAGTTAATGTTGTTGTTGTGCAAATCAATTCCGATTGTTTGATTGTTGTTGCCGGTTTTTCTAAGCAGAAAACTTACCCATAGCGTATCGCCGGTAAGGGTTCCGATGCCGTTTTCGTATTGCGCTACAAATCCGGTGAAGGGTCCTGTATCCGTGGTGTTTAACCCTCTGCCCGATGTCAGATACTGATAGCCTCCTGTGGCATACCGGCCTGAAACCTGAAGGTCGTTATACATCAGCGAGCCGCTGCCGTTGTTGATTTGGTAGCCCGGCACCGTTGTATTTGAGTTTTGAACATCCCAAAAAGTGCTCCAACCCGTACTGCCGGACAGCCCCTGAAGTGAAACGTTTGCCGGATAGTCAAATCCATCATAAGCGAGATAGGTGCAGGGTTGTGCGGATAAACAATTAAACAACCAAACAAACAAACAAAAGGTAAAAATTTGTTTCATGGGGCAAGTTTTGGGTTTGTGTAAAACATCAGTAAAACTATGCAAGTTGCGATTTTTTAACCAAAAACATAACTCTTGTGATTTAGTTTTCGGATAAAACTTGCAGGCATCTTTGGTTTAAACTGACGGCAGCAAGGAGACGATGGAACTGAACCGGCAGACTGGAAACCTTCGGGCGCATCGCTTCTATCAAAGCATTTTAACGGTTTTTATTATCTTTGCACAAAAAGAAGGCTTTATGTATTACAACAACATTTTAGAAACCATAGGGAACACGCCATTAGTAAAACTAAACCGAATCCCGCAATCTTTTGGCATTAAGGCGACGGTACTGGCTAAAATAGAGACGGTCAATCCCGGAAATTCGGTGAAAGACAGGATGGCTTTGAAAATGCTGGAGGTTGCCGAAAGCGAAGGCAAGATTCAACCGGGCGGCACCATCATCGAATGTACTTCGGGAAATACCGGTATGGGTTTAGCCATTGCGGCCATTGTTAAAGGGTATAAATGTATATTTACCACCACCGATAAACAATCGAAAGAAAAGGTGGACATTTTAAGGGCGGTTGGTGCCGAGGTGATTGTTTGCCCGACAAATGTGGAGCCGGATGACCCCAAGTCTTACTATTCCGTTGCAAGCAGGCTGAGTAAGGAAATCCCCAATTCTGTTCATACCAATCAATATGACAATCTCGCAAACCGGCTTGCACATTACGAAAGCACCGGTCCTGAAATCTGGAAACAAACCGAGGGTAAAATCACCCATTTTGCTGTTGCCGCCGGAACAGGGGGCACTGTTACCGGGACGGCCATGTTTTTGAAAGAGCAAAACCCGGACATTAAGGTTTGGGCTATTGATACTTATGGTTCTTTGCTAAAAAAGTATTACGAAACCGGAGAAATTGATTACAACGAAGTGTATCCCTATATCTCGGAAGGGTTTGGCGAAGATTTTGTGCCTGCCAATTACGACATGAAAGTGATTGACCATTTTGAAAAAGTTACCGACAAAGACGGGGCAATCATGGCGAGAAGAATTGCAAAGGAGGAAGGAATTTTTGCGGGCTATTCGGCCGGTTCTGCCCTGATGGGTGTGGTTCAGATGCGACATTTACTCAAAGATGACGATATGGTGGTCATTGTTTTTCACGACCATGGCAGCCGATATGTTGCGAAGCTTTATAACGACGAGTGGATGCGCGCCCAGGGTTGGTTGTAATCCTTTTTTCAGAATATTTTTCTCCCGTTTGTCTTTAAACGTAATGGATAAACTGCTGAATTCTGACAATTAAAGCCTTTCGCTCGACAAAAAACCTGAACCACAGTAACCCTTCAAACTCTGAAATCTTTTTTCAATATTCAAAAACACATTTTTATTTATGCCCCTCTACGATGATTATACCTTCGAAAACCGGATAGACCTCAGTGGTGTGAATCGAATGGTAAATGAGGTAAAAGAGCAGATAGGTAAAATAATTGTCGGACAACACGATTTTGTCGAATTGCTTATTGTGGCCTTATTGTCTGACGGCCATGTCCTGATTGAAGGGGTGCCCGGCATCGCCAAAACATTGACGGCAAAACTGCTCGCAAAAACCGTCAGCACTCAGTTTTCGAGAATACAGTTTACCCCCGACCTAATGCCTTCCGATGTGTTGGGGACTTCGGTGTATAATTTCAAAACTTCGGAATTTGACTTTAACAAAGGGCCGGTATTTGCCAATATCATACTGATTGACGAAATCAACCGCGCACCGGCAAAAACACAATCATCTTTGTTTGAGGTGATGGGAGAGCGGCAAATTACCATTGACGGGCAACAATATAAAATGATGCCGCCGTTTATTGTTCTGGCAACGCAAAATCCGATTGAACATGAAGGTACTTACCGGTTACCCGAAGCCCAGTTGGATAGGTTTTTGTTTAAAATCGAAGTGGGTTACCCGAATTTTGAAGAAGAGGTGTTGATTTTGTCTAATGATCACCAACGTCAGAACGACCTTCGGTTTGCAGATATCAACGCCGTTGTTTCAGTTCCACAATTGCTGGAATACCGGAAATTAGTGAAACAGGTGTTGATTGACGAAAAATTGCTGCACTATATTGTGGGCATCATTCACGCTACCCGAAACAGCAGGGATTTGTACCTCGGAGGTTCTCCCCGTGCCTCTCTCGCCATTATGAATGGGGCAAAGGCTTATGCCGCCATGCAGGGACGCGATTTTGTAACCCCCGAAGACATTCAGTTTTTGTGTAAACCTGTGTTGAGACACCGGCTCATTTTAAGCCCCGAAAAAGAAATGGAAGGCATCAGCACCGACAAGGTGATTGAGCAAATTCTGAAAGGCATCGAAGCGCCCCGGTAGATATTCGTTCCCAAACCGGGCTTGTTTCTAATCATACCCCCTCGTTTTTACCAAAACTACAACTCCTGTCCATCTGATTTATGGGGATGGAGGTATAAAAAATTCTGTGTAGCAATATGTGCTGCTTCACCAGAATTGTGCCGGCTTTTTAGATGCTACATCCGCGCTAAGTTTCGGTAAGGTTGAAGTTTTGAACGGTGGAGATGCCTTCGTTGACGGGGACGTTGGTAATATTGACCGTTTCGAAGCCGGCTGCGTAGCTGGTGAGGTCGTAGCTACCTTCCTCAATCAGTCCAATTCCGTACCTTCCGTTGCTGTCGGTACTGACGGTAATGTCCAATCCCAGGACACTTATCGCGGCGTTTTCGACCGGCTCGGAGGTTGCGGTGTTGATGACCTTGCCTTTGAGCGACAAGGCCGCATCGGATTCGTGGGTGGCGGGGAGCAGATATTGGTTGTATTTAACTGGGTTGTTGCGGTAAATAATTTTGGCGGCGCGGGCAACAAGGGTTACGGAATCCCAGATTTTGTTGTAGGCGGTGATGCGCTCGGAAGTAGCGACGGGGCGGCTTTTGATAAAATTGTTTTGTATCTGATTGGCGCTGTCAAGGGCATTGGCAAGGCTGTTGATATTGGCCAATTTGGCGGCATCAAAGTTTACCGCATCCAACTGCGCGGCATATTTGGTGGCAGTGATGAACAAATCGCGCATAAACTGCAACGTCAAAGTCTGGCTGGCGCGGACATTGTCGTAGTTGTCGAAACCCAATTCGTGCAGCTTCGGGGCATCGGCTTTGGCGGGGAACGCCTTGAGGGCAAAATATTTCACCTCCTGAAAACATTCGCGGCATTTTCTCATCGCTGTTTCGACCGTCTGGGTCAGCCCTGTTTGCACGTCCACAAGGGATTCGTCGCTCAAAATGGCTTCTGCGGCTTCAATGTCGTCCAACCAGTCGTCTGAAAAAGCGGTGTCTAAACCGGCATCAAATGCGGTAAAGTCGGCAACGTCGGCGACAAACAAATTGCGCATATCCCCAGCATACTGAAGGCAGTTGTCGTAAGAAATGTTGAATTTCCGGGCTATCTGATCCATATCAAGGGTGTTTTAGCGGGAAATCTAATCGGTTTGGTTTAAATCTGTTGTTGTTTTTTGGCAGGTGAATGTCTTTATATCCCCATAGTTTTACAAAAATAGTATATCCTTTCAAACTTCCTTCACTTTAGACGCTATTTTATACAAAAATATTGTAGTGCGATAATGATTTATCAAATCGCGGTTCAGATTTGTTAACGTGCGGGTTTGATTTGCTATGAAAACTATAAAATAGCATTGCGTGCAATTGCAATTGACTATCGAGGCAAAAGCATTGATAATCAAACTAACCCAATTTATAACCGTGCAAAACCAATTTGCTAACGTGATTAGTAAAAATATTGCCGTGCGATATAGATTTGCCGGCAAATGATAGTTGCACGAGGGTAAAATTTAGTTGCACGAGGTCAAATGTGCTAAGTAATGTTGCGAACCTGCTACGCACTTTTGCAAACTGTTGTCGCATGAGGTCGAACCTACTCAGCACTTTAGCAAACTGATATTGCACGAGAGCAAACCCGCTCAGCACGTTAGCAAATATTAATTGCACGAGAGCAAATGTTGATTGCACGAGGGTGAAACTTGATTGCACGAGAGTAAAATTTGATTGCACCGGTTCAAATGTTGATTGCACGAGGGTAAAGGTGGGGAGATTGGTGAAAATTATAAGCTGCGAAACCTATTAGGTTTGGAATAAAACCTTATAGGTTTGTGTGGAGTGCGGGCGGGGTTGTGGGTGGGTGCTGCTTACAGATGTCGAAACCTTATAAGTTTGAAGAAAAAGCGGGCAGATATGAAGGAAAACCAACCAAGTTTAAAGAAAAAGCAGCCATATTGATGATTAACAAACACCGCCCCTCAAAAAACCAACAAGGTTTTTCAAAACTTAGACATTTTATAAAACGGAATAACCGGACGGAGTTAAGCCGCAAGGGTAAACAGGCATCATCCGAAAAATACCCTGTCTTTTTTTACCCAACCTGAGTAGTTGCAAACTTCTTCAGGATTTCTATTCCCCGTTAAAACGTTTGGAAATTTTAGTAACCCACCGCTGAATTTTCATTTTATAAGTTTCGGTTTCAAACAACTGCGAGTCGTTGTTGGCTTTATATAAAAGGAATAATCCCATCGGGAAAAAGAAAAAAATACAAAGCCACATTCCCCAAAAAGGGGTAAGCACCATTTCTTCGGTCAGTTTTTTTCCGGTAGTCAAAAGAATATAAAAAAGAATAAAAAAGAGAATTCCCATCACCATCGGCATCCCGAATCCTCCTTTGCGGATAATTGCTCCAATCGAAGCGCCAAGCAAAAACAAGGCGATACAGGAAAGCGCCAATACAATGCGGGTATGGAACTCAATTTTAAAGCGCACGATTTTTTTTCGGTCGTTTTGAAAATAACGGGTTTCGCTGTTGGTAAATGTTTTAAGATTTCGGACATTCACCAATGTTTGCTGAATCAGCGCAACCTGTTTGCTCACAGGCAGCCGGAGTGAGGATAAAAACCGCGTAGGTGCTGTGGTGTCTGGAGGTTCTTGCAGGGTCAGCAAACCGGCTTCGGCCATTGCAGCAGTATCAGGGGGCAACAATTCCTTTTGATTTTCTTTTTTAACCTCCTGCGATGCGGCATTCTTTTTCAGAACTTTTAACTCGGCTTCATATTTTTTTCTGAGGCTGTCAATTTTTAGATTCTTTTTTGGGTCTTGTTTTAAGGATTGACCGGAAGTGTCTTTATTTAATTTTTGAACCTGGATATTTCCTTTTGCAGGAGGTGAAAAATTGAAAACCGAGTCAGAAACAAAAGAAAAATAAATGCGCATGTTTTTAATCATTGCCTTGTTTCTGATATCATTTCCGGCCTCAATAGAATCCGCCATAGCCATCAGTTGTTTTGCGCTCAACATTCGATGGTTGTTTTTAAAAAGGTTTTCATCCGTTTTCTCAAAATTAAAATTGGAGAGATCCATCACCATTTCATAATTATCAAACTGCATTCGGATAAACTCTTGTTGTTCGGGTTTCCGGCCGGCAGTTGGTCGGGGTTCTTCATATCTTGCTCCATTTTTCAGATTAAATATCAAATATTTACCGCCCTCTACCGTGTACATTTCCCCTTCTTCAGCAAGCAAAACATTGATGTTCCCCCGGTCGTCCGAATGGTCGTGAATTTTAATGTCGTAAACAGTTTTAGCGCCCGGGTCTTTTCGCCCAATCCGGATCACATAACCCGGGATCCCGTCATAAAAAACCCCTTCTTTAATATTTAAAGCCGGCCGCTGACGAGTAACCGAATAAAGCATAGCGGCAAACTTCAGGTTGGCACGAGGTAAAATATAATTTGAAAACAAATAACCGCTTCCTGCCAAAATAAAGGAAATAATAATCAGAGATGTCATAAAACGCCTCAACGAAATTCCGGAAGATTTCAGGGCAACCAACTCGTAATGTTCTCCCAATCCGCCAAGCGTCATGATAGACGACAAAAGCACCGCAATTGGCAGCGCTAAGGGAACAACGGTCGCAGAAGCATAAAAAATCAACTCGGCTATGATCATGGTCTCAAGCCCTTTGCCGACCATATCGTCAATATACTTCCACAAAAACTGCATGATGAGCACAAACAGCGCAATAAAAAAGGTAACAACAAACGGACCAATGAAGGATCTTATCAAAAGCAGGTCAATTTTTTTCATTACCTTTGGTTGTCTCTGTATTAAAAAAACCGGTTCCGGATTTATTCTCATCTGATTGCTAAATTAAAGATAGACGAAAATCTGGCCGGAAAATCAATGGATATTCCTTTTTTGATGGCTTCCTGATTTTAAAATTTCCTGTCAAACAACACTTGATTTCTAAAGATGGATCATGAATTTCAAGAACTATTTTCAAAAGACGAGTTGGATGTGCTGCAAAACAAAGCATTTTTTTACCTAAAACGCAGCGCAACAGGCAAAATTATGGAGCTTTTTAATGAGTTGGCTGAATCCATCAGACATTTACCCGAACACCAATCCTTTAAATTCCCTCCCGGAACCGATTGCCAGTCCGCTAAAATTTCAAAAGGCGAAAACTACCTGCATTTGCCCTATATCGTATTGGATTTCCCCCGCCTTTTTTCCCGCGATTCTATATTTGCCTATCGGGTCATGTTTTGGTGGGGAAATGAGTTGAGTTTTACTTTGTTGATTTGTGGTAAAGCGTTTCAACATTTTATGAACATCCTTATTCTTCGCTACGAACAAATACAAAATAACTTAGAAACCGTTTATGTTTGTGTGGACGAAACCCCCTGGAGACATGAATTTGAGCCGGACAATTACATTGCCGCCAAAAAGGTTTCAGCAAATGATTTTGCCGGGCTGATTAAAAAAAATGGATTTTGTAAATTATCCGTTCGCACAACCAACCTGGATCGAAAAGATTGGATAGAAAAAGGCTTGCGCACCTACCGTTTTTTTTTAGAAACATTGTATCTGTAATCCGGTAAAAGTTTGCATATTGCAGGGTACTTTGCAGAGTTGTTAAACAGTAATTTTCTAAATTTATGGAAAATTACCTGTAACTTAAAAATAAACCACCACACTACCACCCGACTAATTTTATGCTAACCCCACTTGCTGCCGAGTTAGAATATTTAAAAGAGGAATATCGCCTGTTAAAACAGGAGAACGAGGCCTTATATCTGCAAATGATAGAGGTAGAAAAACAGGCTTTAGAACGGCAGTTGATGTTTTCGCAACTTTCAAAAGCGTCTTTCGAGGGTATCGTATTGTATAAGGAAAATCAGATAGTTTTGGTCAACGATGCCTTTTATCATTTATTCGGAATTGAGCATCGCCAGTTGGAAAAAATCAGAATCTTAGACCTTGTTGCCCCCGAACACCAAAAAGAAGCACTCCATCAGGCGGAACAAACCGATAAAGATTGGTTTGAAACAATATGCGTCAAACAAAACGGAACAAGATTTCCCGCAAGAGTTCGCCGCAAATTTATCCCTCATCAAGGCATAGATGCCATGGTAATTGTGTTCAGCGACCTGACCAACGACAAACGCGTGGAGCAGGAATTGATTCAAAGTGAACTTCTTTACCAAAAACTCTTTGAAGAATCGCGCGATGCCATCTATATTTCGGGCTTAAAAGGGGAGTTGCTCGAAGTTAATCCGGCAGCTTTGGAACTTTTCGGCTATTCGCGGGAAGAAATGTTAGGCATGAGCGCATTAAAACTTTACGCCAATCCGCAGGAAAGGGAAAAGTTCAGAAACGCAATGCAGGAACATGGATCTGTCAGCAATTATGAGGTGATATTGGTCAAAAAAGACGGAACAGAAATAGATTGTCTGTTGAGTTCAACCACAAGGCGCAATGCGCAAATGGAAATAATCGGCTATCAGGGGATAATTCGCGACATCACCCAACGAAAAAGAACAGACGAATTGGTTCGGGCAAAGGCATTGGCAGAACGCTCAACGGCCATGAAAGCCCAGTTCTTAGCCAATATGAGCCATGAAATCCGCACACCGATGAATGCCGTGATGGGAATGACCCATTTGTTACAGGATACCCAGCTTTCTACTGAGCAAAAACGATATGTCAATGGAATCCATAGCGCATCAGAACACCTGTTGGTATTGATTAACGATATTCTGGATTTTTCTAAAATAGAAGCAGGCAAACTGCAGTTGGAAGAAATAGAGTTCAGCCTTCGTGAAGTGATTAACAATATTGCTGACACGTTTAAATATAAGGTAAAAGAAAAAAATCTCGACCTGATCATCAATATTGACGAACATATACCCGATATTTTGATAGGTGATCCTACCAGATTGAGGCAAATATTGATGAATTTGGTTTCTAATTCGGTGAAGTTTACCGAAAAAGGCCATGTTCAGTTAGATGTTCGAATGTTTACAGACGATAAACAGGCAGCCACCATTGCATTTGCCGTTACCGACACCGGAATTGGGATAGCCTCCGACAAATTGGATAATATTTTTGACAGTTTTTCACAGGTAAACAGAAGTGCTACCCGTCTTTATGGAGGAACCGGGCTTGGATTAGCCATTACCAAAAAACTAATCGAAATGCAGGGAGGCACCATTTCAGTTAAAAGTAAAATTTTTGAAGGCACTACGTTTCTGGTCGTCTTAAAATTTGTAAAAGCTAACAATACCATTTTACCCAACCATAAACATACCCTCAGTGAAATGGCGGTGAAGCCTTTAGGCAAATTGAGGCTTTTAATTGTGGAAGATAACGAACTAAATCGCGTAGTTACCATTGACACCATTAAAAAATGGGGGAAAGATATCACCATTGATATTGCCGAAAACGGTGAAGAAGGGGTTAAAAAAGTCAAGAAACACCGCTATGATCTGGTGTTGATGGATGTGCAAATGCCAAAAATGAACGGATACGAAGCCACTCAGTATATCAGGAAAACTTTAGGAAAAACCAATCTGCCGATTTTGGCAATGACGGCTTATGCCACAACCGGGGAAGCTGAGAAAACCATTACTTCAGGAATGAATGACTATATCAGCAAGCCATTTGACCCCAAACAACTATATCAAAAAATTGCCCGTATGACTTCCAAGGATTCCGGAGCTTTAAAAATGGAAACTAATAACTCAAAAGCAGATACAGAACCTGACAAAAAGAGCGAAAAAGTCGAGATTTACAAACATGTAACCAATCTCGATTATCTTGACGAATCAATTGGTGGTGATGAAGATTTAAAGATTAAGATGCTGGAAATTATGCTTCGTGAAACACCCGATGAAGTAGAGCAAATGGAGAAATATTTTCAGGAAGAAAATTGGGAACGACTCAAAGCTGTGGCACATAAGTTCAAATCAACCGTAGCTTATATGGGACTAAACGGACTGAAAGAAGTAGTCAATAAAATCCAGGTCAACGCCGAAAAAAAAGAAAACCCCGAATTGACCAAAAATATGATTGCAGAGGTGAAAAATATTTGCTTACTTGCATGTCAGGAACTGAAAGAAGAACTTACAGCGCTAAAAACTAAAACAAACTCAACAGAATAAAAAGATTAACTCCCCTTGTAAATCACTTTTAAAAACTATACATCATGGCAAGAAATTTTAAAATCTTTTTGGTGGACGATGACATAAAAACGCTCATCATGCTCAAAAACCACCTCGAAAAACGAATTGGACATAATATTACGGTCAATGTATTCGCCTATGGTGAAAACTGCTTAGACCGCCTAGACGAAGAGCCCGATATTATTGTCCTGGACTATTTTCTAAATGCCATTAAAGAAGATGCATTAAGCGGCACAGACATTCTTAATCAAATTGTCGAACAACGCCCGCAAGCCAGAGTTGTGATGATGTCAGGTCAGGAAGATATGGAAACTGCATTGGAATCTATTCGCAATGGCGCTTATGATTACATCATTAAGAATGAAAAAGCAATGCAGCGACTTGAATTACTGGTAAACAAGATTATTCTTGAAATAGAAAAAGAAGAAAACTCAAAATAAGTTTTTCAAGTTGTTGGTTTCCCTGTTTACTTAGGAATAAACCAATAATAAATCATTGAGTTTTGCCCCACAAACACTACAAACTGAAAGGTTACATAAACCTTAAAAGTTTGTAGTGTTTGTTTTATGTGCATATTGCTTCATCGCTTAAATTCAGGATGTTTATAGCGAAATCTATCTATAAGTTTTCCGGTTTCAACCATGAAAATCACCAACATTCCGGCACCAAAAGCAACAGACAATTCAATCAAAGTAAGAGGGGCAGTTTTAAAAACTGAATTTAAGAAAGGTATATAAATCAGGCATAATTGAATAAGTACGGTTGCCAATATAGTAAAAAGCAGGAATTTATTAGAAAACAAAGATTTACTGAATAAAGATTTTCGGTTTGACCGGATGGCTAAGGCTAAAGCTAACTGACAAAAACATAATGTGGTGAAAACCAAAGTTTGCCAATTGGGATTTTGCAGGTAAACTGACCAGTATTGAATCCCCAACGTAACGATGCCAATAAACAACCCGTTGATAACAATTTGCAATCCAACCCCATCAGCAAAAAATCCTTCCTGAACCTTTTTGGGTTTTCGGTTCATTACGTCGTCTTCTGATGTTTCCGCAGCTAAGGCTAAACTTGGCAAACCGTCCGTTACCAGATTGATCCAAAGAATATGGATGGGTAACAATGGAATAGGAAGTCCCAACAAAGGGGCAATTAGAATGGTGAAAATTTCGGCGGAATTGCCCGACATAATAAACTTGACAAACTTTCGGATATTGTCGTATATTCTTCGCCCTTCCTTTACCGCCCTGACAATGGTCGCAAAATTATCATCCAGCAAAATCATATTTGCAGCTTCTTTTGATACATCTGAACCGGTAATTGCCATTGCTACACCAATATCAGCATTTTTTAGTGCCGGAGCATCATTGACCCCATCTCCGGTCATAGCAACTACTTGTCCCTTGCTTTGCAAAAGTTGGATAATATTGTATTTCTGTTCCGGATTTACCCGGGCATAAACCCTTACCTGTTCTGCTTTTGCAGATAATTCTTCGTCGGGCAAAGAAAGCAATTCTGCACCGGTCAATATCAAATCATTTTTAGATTGTAAAATGCCCAATTTTTTTGCGATATACCTTGCTGTTGCAGGATGATCTCCTGTTATCATGACAGTTTTAATACCTGCTTTATTACAAATCTCAATGGCTTTGGCAGCTTCGGGTCGAATTGGATCAATCATACCCAATGCTCCTAAAAAAGTAGTGTCTTGTTCAAAGGTTTCGACAACGGGATTTTGGGGTAATTCCTTCATTGTTTTCATTGAAAAACCAATTACCCGATATCCATTGGATGATAGTTGGTTTACAGATTCTTCCTTTGCTGCTTTTTCTTCAGCATTCAGATTTGTTGAAAAATCCAGTAAAACATCTACTGCACCTTTGGTAAATGAAATGAACCCTTCGTTATCCGGTAATCGGTGTATGGTGGTCATACATTTACGAACGGCCTCAAATGGAAAATGCAGAATTTCAGGATAGGACTTGAGCAACTCATTTTTAAAATAACCGTTGGTTTGAGCAAAGTCAAATAGGGCAATTTCTGTAGGGTCTCCAATAATCTCTTTAGCTTCGTTTTTGGACACATCATTATTGAGAGCCGCTGCAATCAACAACATTTTAGCATCAGGCAGATTTTTAACACACTCTAAGTCTTGATCTGTATATTGCTTGGCACCTATCAAACCTGATTTAACCGACATTTTGTTAAAGGTCAAAGTTCCGGTTTTATCAGTACAGATATAGGTAACAGAGCCAAGCGTTTCAACTGCCGGCAATTTACGAATCAGGGCATTGTTTTTAGCCATTCGTTTTGCGCCAAGCGAAAGCGAAATAGTTACCATAGCCGGTAATGCTTCAGGAATAGCAGCTACCGCTAATGAAATGGCAGTCAGTAACATCAGCACCGGCTTTTCACCTTTAAAGATACCGGTAAAAAAAACTATACCGCATATTATGAAGAACGCAAAGGCTAAGCGGCGGCTGAAAAGGGCTAATCTTTTTTGTAAAGGAGTTTTAACAGTATCGGTTTGCAGCATCCGGGCAATTTTGCCAAACTCCGTATTCATTCCTGTTGCGGTTACTACCCCCAAACCGGTACCGGTTGTTACAACGGTTCCTTTAAATGCCATGTTTAAAAAATCGGCGGTATTTATGATTGCTTCAACGATGGGGAGTGTATGTTTTTCTACGGAAACAGATTCGCCGGTTAAAGTAGATTCATCAACTTTAAGCATTACAGTTTCAATCAGCCGCAAATCTGCGGGTACTATATTTCCGGCTTCAAGCAAAACCAGGTCGCCGGGCACTAAGTCTGAAGCAGATATTGTGTTTATTTGCCCGTTACATAGAATATTAGCATTGGGAGCAGCCATTTTTTTTAAAGCGTTCATGGCTTGCCCTGCTTTATATTCCTGAAAAAATCCAATCGCTGCATTCAGTATAATAATAGCCAGAATGATCAAGGTATCTGTTATATCACCGATTATTCCGGATATTACAGCAGCACCAAACAGTACCAATATCATAAAATCGGTAAACTGCCTGATTAAGATAGAAAAGGTATTGCTTTGCCCTTTTATCTTTAACTCATTCGCCCCGTATTGAATAAACCGTTGAGCAGCTTTTTCTCTGTCCAACCCTGTTTTTTCTGTTTTAAGACGGGTTAAAACTTCTTCAATATCGAGTAAATGCCAATTTTCAGCAGGTAGGTTGGGTAATTTCCCCTTGTTCATAAAATGTCAGAGGAATTAGTAAGGACTGCCATTTTCATAATTTTCCAGTACCCATTTTCCAAAAGTCCCCCTTGTTTATAATATCCGCGTTCTTTTAACAACTTGTGCATGAGCGGGTAATTGTAAGGAGGAGCGTTCATCAGTAAATGATGTTCAACATGAAAGTTGACATAGTGTGGAGCAAACAACATACGCTCTAACCAGTTGGCATAAGTAGTCCGGGTGTTAGTAAGTTCCTGCGTTCGGTCGGGCACCATACTATGTTCTGCCATTGACCTGACCCGCAAACAAAAATTATTGGTCGTAAGCAATGCCCCAATCCAAAGCAAATATAACCAAGGCGAGCCCACCAACCAGAAAACTAAAAAAAGTACCGCCTGAGATAGGAAAGGATAGGTCAGATTTTTATAGGCATTTGCAGCTATATGCTTTAACGTTCTCTGCTCTTTGGGTGTTTTGATCACTTCACCACCCAGGTTGTATTGTAATAAACCCAAGTGCATAGCAAACACACCGATATATCCTTTTAGACCGGTAATTCCTGATAAATCCCGCAAAAATTTTCTGACCATGCTGGCTTTAGTGGTTGGGTAACCATTAGTAAGGTTCAGATCAGGGTCTCTTTCTGATCCGGTGTTTATATGATGCTGTAAATGATATGGGCGATACTGGGAAACATTATGAAAAATAGGATAAGCACCCAACCAGTTTCCTACCCATTCGTTTAACTTTTTTGATTTAAACAACGCATAATGCGAGGCATCGTGCATAATGATAGCGCAGGCTAATTGCTTTCCGCCCAAAATAAATAACGCAATGATAATTGTAAAGATATTTGGAAACAAACCGGCCAAAGTGAAAGCAAAAGCAATCCAACCCCACGTATGGAGAATTTCAAAAATTGCTTTCAGATTTGATTTCTTGCGAAGCCTGCTGATTTCTTCAGCACTTAAAAATTGTCTGACTGTGGTCATTTCTTTTCAAAGAATTTATCCAAAGATAAGTCAAAAAAATTTAAATCTAGTTTCTACAATTTTTTGATATATTCCATAACAACCTGTCTGATATCATTTCTGAAATCAGTTTTGTCATTCGGATCGGGTTTATGTATCTTAATAATTTCGGGATTATCGGGTTTCAAAAATTGTAGGTTAGTTTCAACACCGGTAAGCAGAAAATCAGGCAAAACAACAAAATAAACCTTGTCGGGATTAATAGGTTGGTTGCTGACAAAAAACTGATTATTGGCATCGGGTATAATATCTGCCCATTGCAGATAACCACCTTTTGTTTTATTTTTTAAACCTGCTTGTAAAACTTTATCCAAAAGACTGCCTTTCATCTCTACGCCAACAGTATAACCTCCAAATGGCAGAGTACGCAAAATGTCGAATTGAGTAATGTCCCCACTCAATTGATCGTCAACCCGAATTGACCCACTGTTAAGCAAAGCACATTCAGCATAGGGATATGCGGCCTTCATAGATTTTGCTATCAATTGCCCAAGATTGCTGGGTTTGTGCCTGACGGTACTCTCTCTTCCATCCCAGGGATTGGCAGGATCTATATGAATCAGCACTTCACTCATGTTAAATCCCATTTGTGAAAAACTGCTATTGGCAATATCATTCCATTTCTGAGCAGTTTCAACCATATCAGGGTCATCCGTAATCTTATCGTTTATTGGTACAAGGTTGGAAATGATGTTAGTTTTATTAGTGTTTTTGTTGATAATCAACCGGTGTACATAAACTGTTTTTACATTTGCATCTGCTTTTGCCACTATGCTCTCGCCGACTTTATAATACATATTGTCGTGGTCATGTCCTCCCATTAACAATTTAATATCGGGTAAATGGGCAGCCAGTTTTTTATCATCATCCACATCTAAATGTGTCAGCGCAACTATAATATCCGATTTGCTTTTAAGTTCTTTGACTGCTTTTTCTGCCGATTCAAACACATCTGAATACTCAACATAATCGGTCTTTGTATATGGTAAAGTAACTCCCAATAAGCCTACTTTGGCAGAAGTTCCATCAGCATCTTTCACCTCTAACACTACAGTCTCAGGAAACCGCTCTTCGGTTCCATTACTAACTTTTGCAAAAGGCATAGTGTAATCTCCCCGTTTATGCCAAACATTAGAAGAAACCCACCCGAATTTGGATTCATTTAACCGGCTTTGAAGTTCATGTTCATTAATGTCAAACTCATGATTGCCAAAAGTAACCCAATCTAATCCTAAGTTGTTGAGCATATCTACCATGTGACGTCCTTTAATCCGTTCTCCTTCATATTTTACTGTTCCGATTAAAGAGGGGCTTAGAAAATCTCCGGCAAGAATTGTAAAAGTATTTGGGTTGTTTTTTAACAGGTTTTTTCTGACAGTAGCCACTCTGGCCAAACCTCCCGTTTTCCCGCCCTCCAAAGGTGTTATTTCATATAAGTCGTTTAGGTGCAAAAAAACAACTTCAATAATCCCGTCGTCTTTGGTTTTTTGGACCGTTTTGCTTTGTTTGCAAGAAGAGGTTAAACTTGTAATAAGGATGAAAAACGTAAAGATTTGGATAAAACGCTTCATAAAATATTAGTTTTATTCAATGAAAACAGGGTAGATTCTTTTAAAGAAAATTCAACCCTGTACTTTTTAGCTGATATAAAATGTTTAATCAGTTTTATTTTTTTGATTAAAGAGAATGGGTAAAAATACAAAAAAAGTGCAAACGGGTTAAGGATTAAATTGAAATCAAACTGATTTACAGGTTTGCTTGAAATTTAAAAAAAGCCGGTATTCAATAAATGACTACCGGCTAATATGATGACAATGTTATAAAATGTTTGGTTAAACTTCTTTATTGGTTTCGTCCTTATCGTTTTCCGAAAGCAATTTTTCCAGATCTTTTCTAACCTGCTCCATAGCTTCATTTTCAAAATGTTGAGTATCAGTGGTATCTGTTTCTTCTGTTTCCTTATTATTCTTAAGAGTATTAATGGCAATGTCTATATATCGGTCCTTTTCAACACTGTCCTCGTTTTCGTTCGCATTATCTAAATCTTCCCGCAATTGTGAAAGTGCTTCTATTTTTATAAGTCCGGTTGGGGCAAAGTTTCCGGTAATCTCTGTTTGTTCGTTGGAGTTATTTGTGTTTTCACCTGTTTTTTCATCAATCATTTTTTGCCATTCTTGTATTTCATGAATCTCTTTTCCTAAATCAGCATTCACTTGCTCTATGGCTTTTTTCACAATAACTTCAGTATTGAAATGACTTTCATCAAGTTCCCCGTCCGGCATTAACTCATGCTGACCAATTTCAACATGAATGGCATTCTGAATTGCGTTTTCATCATTGCTTATAGCAACTTCGCTCAGCTCATTTACATCGTCAGGTGGCAAAATTATACTTATTTCGTTTTGTTCAAGTTCTTCTGTTTCGTTATTTGAAGCATGGGGGGCTTGAATATAATCTTTGACCTCTATGACAAAAATGCTGTTATTTTCTTTGTTTGAATCAGTTGTTTTATTATCCGATAGTTGAGAATCTGCTTCAACATCCGTTAAGTTATCATCCAAATTTTCTGTTGCTTGATGTTTATCTTCAGTCTCATGTGCTGAATTTGCTTCTAAGGTAGCTGTATCTCCGGAAACATTTGAAACAGGCTCTTCCTGTGAAAGTAAGGCAATCAAATGGTTGTCATCAGACTCTGCAGAAGATTTTGAAACGATTCCTGCCAAAGCAGTTTTAGAGCCTTCGGCTTCATCGGGCAATTCAATTTTGAAAAGATAAGAATACTGGCTTTGGTTAATTTGTTGAAGTAAAGTTCGATTTGGATCCTCTTTAAAGATTTCAAGAGTTACCGGTTTATCTAGTAAATTATCATAGGCGCTGATTAAGTATGAATGATTGGTATCTTGAAGAATATCTTCAGTCATTTCAAAAGTATATCTGCTCTGTGCTTGTTTTGTTTGAAGAGGCAATACTTCCTCAAAGCGTTTGTTTCTTTCATAGTTGTCTAAAGAATCCAATATTTCTGAAACGGAGTTGGCTTCATTTTTCAAGCATTTTCGGATGATTACAGCATACACTTCCCGTATTCCGGTTTCAATTGATTTTGGAAAATTATTTTTCGGTGGTTTGCCGGTACAATATAAATGAAGCACTTCACCAATACCCTTCAGATCTTTTTTAATATTGGGTTCATTTTCAGGATCAGTATTGGTGATTTCATAATTATTTAATTTGACCTGACCATCTGATGTGATAAGAATATTATCAGATTCAAGATCTAAATGTGCACAGCCGTTTTGGTATAAATATTCTAAACCTTTAATAGTTGAGCGCAAGGTTGATTCGGTTTGTTCATTGCTTAACGGCAACTCCACTGTATTTCCAGGAACATATTCCCAAACCCCAACTTTAACTTGTGTACTTTGTCCGAGATGATTAATGGTTTCTAACACAAAATAATCGAATAGCTGAACCAGATTAGGATGATTTAATTGTTTTATCCTTTCCATGTTGTTTTGAAAAGTATGATGTTCAACAGAAACAGCATGATAAAATTTAATTATCACCGGTGTTTCAGCAACATTATCGTAAGCCACATATACTTTCGCAGCACTTCCATCTGCAAGAGCATCGGTTAAAGGATTGTATTCATAGCGATTTTGCAACAGCATATTTCAAAGTTTTATGTTGGATAAAAAAAATGTACAATTAATTGTTGTTAAAGCGAAAAACAGGGTTTGAAATTATACATTGTTTTTGAATTTTTAGATTTTAGAAGCATTTATTTAACCAAATAAGTACAAATACATATTGAATCAGCTTTGTACTTAGGCATAGTATAATACTATTGATTAAACTAAATAAAAAAGGCTACATGCAATTTGTAGCAAGTAGCCCTTTACTGTCCGGGAAATTTAATCTTACTATCTCGATATTTCCAGGATTTCGAACTTCAGTGTACCGGAAGGAACATTAACCTCAACGACTTCTCCTACTGATTTGCCGAGCAGCCCTTTGGCAATTGGTGTATTTACTGAGATTTTACCTGATTTAACATCTGCTTCAACTTCCGTTACAAGCATATACTCCATTATTTTATTAAGGGAAAGGTTTTTTAGCTTAACCTTAGACAGAATTGCTACTTTAGAGATATCTAATTTACTTTCGTCTAAAATTCTGGCAACTGCTAATTCAGCTTCTAATTGAGCTATTTTTCGTTCCAACATTCCTTGTGCTTCTTTAGCAGCATCGTATTCTGCATTTTCCGACAAGTCGCCTTTCTCTCTGGCTTCAGCAATTTGTTTAGACATTTCAGAGCGGCCTGTTGTTTTTAGAGTTTGTAATTCCTTTTTCAAATTCTCCAACCCTTCAGGTGTATAATATTTGATTTCCATGATTTGGTGATTAAAATAGTTCAATTCAATATAAAAAAACAAAAACTCTCTCTCAACCGAACTCAGAAGAGGAGAGCAGAAAATGGCGTTAGAAAAACTTAACCGATTTTATTTAACGATGTGTTAGAGTGCATGATTTATGGCTGTCTAACTTCAAACGTAACAATAACCGGCGGTTAAAAAAAAGAAGAAACGTTCCATTTAAGAAACGTTTCTTCATAAAGTAATATCTGTCAATAACAGCCTAATTGCTGAAATTGTTCAAAACCTATTTAAATTACAGTTCAATACGAACGCCTATAGTATGAGTTCCATTGAAAGGATTGGTTGTACGATATGAGTAGTCAACTCCTAAACCCGATTCACCGCCTTTTTTAAACGGAACTTCTGCACTAACTCCGGCACTTAATCCGGTAAATGCTGTAGCACGCTGTTCAAAATCCAATGTTTTTGAGATCCCGTCTTCATATCTATAGCCGCCTCTGATCATGAATAATTCTTTAAACGCATACTCAAGCCCACCACCTATATGATCGCGCGAAAAAGAATTAGAGGTAAAATTGCCCATTACGGTGATACGATGTGATTCACCCATAATAATATCATATCCCGCACCTATGTTTAAAGCAGAGGGCAACTCGTATCTTTCTGCTCGTTGATTAACTGTAAAGGTATATCCTTGTGGCGATTCTAATTTAGTTGCTAAGCCATCTCCTGCGAAGCGCATCGGAGTACCGACATTTCTCAATGAGATTCCAAAATGTATATTATCATCAGGTCCGGTTACATATTGAATTCCCATATCAAAAGCTGCGCCGGTCGAAGAAGCATCGGCAATAGAATGGTTGATTAAATTTAATTGAAACCCTACGTGAATACTGTTTGAAAAAGCACGCGCATACGCGATTCCGAGATTTAATAACTGGGGACGGAAAGTTGCACCTGAGTTGCCTTCAGGAGCTGAAACCAAAGTAACCGGTATTTCTCCAAAACCCATTGAAAAAACATTGACACCCAATACATTGCTTTCTCCGATGCGTTGTGCAAATCCAATCGCATTGATATTTACACCGCTACCTTGTAACCACATGGTATTAGCAAATACGAGTTGTGTTTTATTGATAAATGACAATCCGGCAACATTATTGCGCATTGCTTCTGCTCCTTTTACCAAAGAGCTGTTCATGCCGTGGAGACCTGTACTTTGTGCCCATGGATTAATCAACAGTTCAGTCGCACCTGCCTGACCTGCCCGGTCTTTGTTTCCGGCAAAAATATGGGATTGAGTAATAAAACAGAGCGCAAATATTATAAATAAGGTAAGGACTTTTTTCATACAATTTTAATTTTCAAAGCTAAAAATAAAAGTTATTAAAAGGACAGCGGCATGAAAAACCGCTGTCCTTTGTGAAACATTTTAGAATATATCCAGGTCAACAGGCCTTGCAATACAGAAGAATTTTAAGGTTACTTCTTCACCAAGGTCCGGAGCAGCAACATGTATCAGGTAAATTCCACTGGCAATCGGTATGCCTTTTTGGTTTTTCATATCCCAATCTACCGAGTTAATTTGCTCTTTTCCGGATTCGCCGCCTAAAGCAGTGTCTATTCCAGGACCACTGTTATCAACTTTAATTGTTCGGATTAAAGTGCCATCTAATGAAAACACAGTGATATTTGCCTTAGATGGAAGATTCGTAATTCTAACACGGTTATCTAATTGAGTAGTTTCATAAAGTGAAAAAGCATAGTATGGATTGGGCACCACTTTAATCAAATCAACTGCTTTTTTTGCTACTTCTGTTTGTTGCTTTTTAGCTGCCAAATCGCGGAAACTAAACTCGTATTGTAATTTGGGATTGTCTTCCACTGATTGAACAAAAGGACGGGCAACTCTGACTTTCATAGTAACTTCTGTCGGGATAAAACCATCAGATGCAGATTTAAGCGTAAAACCGGGTGTTACATAAGGCAAAGTAACCCACATGGCATCGTGATATACGGCTCTTTTTTTGGTGATATCGTTATCAATTACCGCATCTACCAACATTTCCTGATATGCAGCACCTCCATCATAGGGCGTTGACATCACATAAACAAAATGTTCTCCACCTACACGCAAACGACTGGTAGAAATTTGCGGTGAAATTAATGTATTGGTTGGATTCCATTTTAAATCGGACCCATTTTCACTGCTGAAAAATGAATTTTCACTAAAAATGATGTTTAACCTTTCTCCCGTTTCAAGATTGATGGCATAACCCGGGAACCAGGAACGACCAACATCTGATGAGGCGTACAAAAGTGCTCCATTAATTGCAGTGAATGAAGTGGCTGCGGTGATATCACTTGCACGGAAAAAAGTATTGGCGTTTTTTATAACGGTTGTTCCGGAAGAATTTACATAGGAAATCCCTGCGGCGGTAGTTCCGGCTATAAAATATTCGTTTCCCGGAGTTAGACTGGTAGCTGTAAGCGGGCTGGAATAAGTATCATTGGAATTCCAGGAAGGATGAGCTCTCAAACTGTTTTTTGGAGACTTACCTTGTGCAATAGCAGCATCTTTACTCATTTCTACTACCACGCATTGTGTCCATAGCGCTTTGTTGGAGGTAAAAACTAAGTCAATACTGTGCATATTATCTAAGGTTAGCATCGGGTCGGATGAAGAATCGCCAAAACAATCAGAACATGCAGGAGATAATGGTTTAAAAGTTGAAGCAGATGTAAAATTATTGTTTGTTAAACAATAGGGCGCTACTCTTGCATCAAGAATTGCTTCATATAGTTGGTTAGGATCGTGAAATTCGCCTGCTGAATTTTTGTTATCATTGTTTTCTGAATTGGTAGAACTTTCGTCGGTTCCTGAGCGAATCCAGTTAAATGGTGATGAGCCTTCATCGTCGGTTACCAATGATAGCCAACTTTGCTGAACATCTGCAAAAGTCAGGCTGGCACCTAAAACAGCACTGGTTTTGTTATTAGGTATTGGTTGTTGTTGAACTGAAACTGAAAAACCTAATGATTGCGCCTGCCATCCACCAATAGCTTGTGTATATCCGCCGGATATATCCTGCTCAGATTGATAAACCTGACCTGAGGTCAGATTTTGTAATGTCCATCGGGTTTTTGGTGAAATCAAGGTGCCACGTAAATCATTTCCGGTATCGTTTGACAATACATCTATCACGGTACTGGTTCCTGCTTCAACACTGACCAAATCGTCTTGTGCATTCAGGGCATTTGCCGGTAACACTTCAGAGTCATAAACATTGACATAAACGTCTGCACGCTTAGCAGGGTATCCCTCCGCAGAAACTTCGTAGCTGAATTTTTCTAAGCCAATAAATTCGGCATCCGGCACATAATTAATTACTCCGGTATTGGTATCGAATGTTACACTTCCATGTTCCGGGGTAAAAACTTCGTCTAATATTAGAGATGCGCCGGATGGTGCAAAATCATTGTTAAATACGGGAATGTTGACTGAAGTACTGACAGATCTCGCTAAAATTGCAGTATTGTCAAAAGCATAAATTTCAGTAAACTCAGGAGCTCCGATAGTAATAACTACTACACCCTTATCTGTATTCCCATCTTTGTCCGTCAAATCATACAAAAACGAAGTAACTCCCGGGTTTCCACTTGCTCCGTAAAGAAACACTTCATCATTGTTGTCTAACGTTAAAGTACCTGCATTGGGCATCTGATATGATGGGAAAGTAACATCTTCCATTGTTAAACGGAAATCGGCTTCGGGTATATTGAATGGATCAAAAACTTTAATATCTAAAGGTCCATAACCACCGAGGTATGTTACTTCATCTAACGAACCATTTGCTAGAATACCATTAATGCTTTCTGTACTTAGGTCAAGGAATTGTCCACCATTTCCTGAACCGAGAATTCTGGTAATCGGAGGGCCGTCTCCAAAACTACTGTTCAAAACTACCCCGTTTTGTTGGGGAGTTGGAATGTGAGGAATAGCAGTATAAACTTTAATATTGTTCCTTCCTTCAAGGTAAGGCAATAATTGTGCAGTCGGAGATGGGGAAGCGGGGTCGTAAGGTTCGTGTGCGTTATACGCATAAGAAATAGCGGAGAAATAATACTTGGAATTATTTACCATTCTCTTACTTCCTGTTGCAAACTGATCGTCAATAATTCTAAATGAATTGATGATACCATTATCAACTCCTTCAACTTTTAATTCTGGAACTAATGCGCCTACAGTACCATCAATTGACCAGTTAATCAGTTTTGTTACCCCATCTTTAATATCAACCTGAGCAACAAGCCGGGCTTTATCCGGATCATTATACTCTGCTGGAGAAATAGTGGGAGATTTTAACTGGTATAATTTATATCCCTGGAAAAAATACATTGAATCGGGGAATCCCTGATTGGCTAAAACGATATCAGGCTCTGCATAACTTTCAAATGCATTGTTTGAAATCAGGGTGTCATTCCAAAGAGAAATAATCAGTTCCTGATCTAATTCCCGGATCAAAATATTTGGAGCATCAGGTCCATCTTGTAGTTTAAAACAGTTGTCAAACAATGCCTGCGCTTTTTTATCTGCTCTGACAATGGGTTCAAATGAAGGACAGGGGTATTGTAATCCGTCACGAACCCAAACAGCACCTATAATTACATCGTTTATTGCACCCGGAGTTAACTGGAACGGACCTGAGGATTGGAGAAAACGACGGTCGAATGGAGTGTTATTTGCAGAACACTCAGACCATGCATTTTCACTGTTATCAGAAGGTTCGCTAGGAAACATGAATGGGTAGGGTGTTGTACCACCATATCCGTTTCCACCATAAGTAAATGGGGTGCCGTCTTTCCAAACACCTGCTAAATATCCATAAAAATGGGAAGCATTTTCTGGGTTTCCGCCGATTGAGAAGTCGTTATTATAGTAAAGGAAAGAAGTCATTCCCAATTCCTGATATTCGGGGTTGCCTTCTGAGTCAACACCTATCAGTTTTTTAGGGCCTCTGAAAAAGTCAACTCCTACCATTGGAGGCGAAGAACCGTAATATCCTTCGTCAATTGCATCTCCATTGTAACAAATTCCTAATCCTTCTGTAGGAACACAACCCACAAAGTCATCATTATATTGTCCTAAATCAGGATCAACCCATTGTCCAAAGAACACACTATCAACAGGTTGAGTGGATTTGTTTTCAATAATGTACTTGTAGAAAGTCATGTTGTTGACTTCGTCGTTTGTTGCAAAAGCAAAGGCAATGGCGTTTACTTCCAACCCGATAGCTTCCCCACCGGTTTCGGTGTGAATGTTTCCCCGGTCGTTAAAAATCCACCAAATCATCTGATCTCCATAAACTCCTCCACAAGTCGGATCAATTACTGGGTAGTCACCTTTTGTAGGATCATATACTTCGTCATCATCATTGTCAAAGAAAGGAGCCAGGTCTTTGTTGGGAGGCAAATTAAAAGAGGTAAAATAAGGATTGTTTTTTCCCGGCCATTGTAAGATATTTTCAGGAACCTGACCGGGAGGTAAAGTTCCTCCGGCGACTTCAAGTCGGGCTAAAAAGTCATCAATATCTGTGCCTCTAACCTGCCAGAAACGGTCAAATTGATTACATACTTCTTGCTCAATTTGTCCGTTAGCATCCAAAGGTCCCGGCCAAAAGTCATTACCACTTTGACGATAAGTTTGTGCCGAAACTTTGAGCTGCCCTAATTGGTCTATACCACCAATCCAAAGAGCACCTGAAAAGATGGAATGAATGGATTGTTGGTCAGAACCGGCCGGTACACGAGGAACTTCATAATGGGGGTTACCTCCAACCGGATCCCACCATAAATCACCACCTGTCAGCAATCTTGCTCTGACATTGTTAACGTTCAAATCTACTTGCGCTGTTGAAGCGTTGCAATCAGCGGCTTCGTTTTTTCCGCTACTTGGTTGAGGAGATGATGGGTTAACTCCTATGTTTTCTTTTGCCTGGGCAATAGTTAATAAAGCAAAACAAGCAAAGAGTGTAAATAAAAATTTTTGTATGTTCATGCTGTTTAATTTTTTGTCTTTTACATCAAATCTTGTAAGTGTTTGTAAAGTCAGGCTTTAAAGTCAATCCGTTTATAGAATAGGATTAACCAATAAAATAGCCTCTCCTGTTTTTTATCTTCATTAGAAATTAAACATTACACCCAAACGTGCGCGGCGAGGCAAACTGAAGTTGCCCGGGTCGTTTACCTTCATAGTATATTGGTCTGAAAAAGCAGTTGGGTCAACTTGTCCCTTAACAACTTCTTGCCCTGCAGCAGAATTGATATATCCATCATCATCTGCTGTGCCTGTAAAGCCATAAACTCCGATGACATTGTCTGCATCAAGCAGGTTTTGTACCAATATATAGATATTGATGTTTTTGTCTGAACGTCCTTGTTTGCGTCCAAATTTCAATGGAATATCGCGCTCTAAACGGGCATCTACACGGAAACTGAAGGGCAACCGGGAGCCATTGATAGAGCCGTCTAACTGGCTTTGTGAACGAACACCAAACTGAACCGATGGGGTTGGGTTAGCTTGTCGTGAATAAGGTGTGCCTGAACGGGCACGGAAAATCAGGTTCAAACCGGTATTGGCTAAGATATCCTTTCCAAACAATTTAGGACCATTATAGTCTTTTCCGTTTCCATAGCGATAATCCACATTCATGTTTAACATGTGACGGGCATCATAACTTACAGGATTTATGGTACGCAAGTTTGGTACACCAAAATCTATAAGTGCTGCTTGTGAGGTTACTCCGGAACCGGTTGCATCTGCAAACTGAAGGGTATAGTTTGCTGAAAGTTGAATGTTTCCAGTACGTCTGAGGTCAAAAGAAAATTCGAGTCCTTTTACAGTACCAAAGTCTATGTTTCCAAAAGTATTGTAAGGGCTAGGATATGCAAATGGCACGTTAATGACCTGAATCATATCTTTTAGTTCACGGTAAAAAGCAGAGATAGTAATTGCAGAAGTACTGCTTACTTTTTGTTTAAATCCTATTTGATAGTCAACGGTACGTTCGGGACGAAGGTTTGGGTTGTTAAACAAACCACCGATTGCATTTTCTGCAAAGAAATAATAGTCATAAGGTGTAGTGAACAAACGTGCTTGTGGTCTTTGAGACAAGATGTCGTAATGTGCAAAGAAAATAGCTTCATCTGAGATTTCAAATGAGAAAGCAACCCTCGGCATTACTGTAATCTGAGGTTTGTAATCTTCAAAAGCTAAATTGGGGTCGTAGTTTGTGTTTTTAACATCGCCTTTTGGGTTATCGGTTAGTGGTGCAGCTAAGTAAGGATTAACAGTTCCGCCACCTGAAACCAAAACGCGTGGGTCATTAACTGCAGCACCGGTTAAATCATACCATTGAGAGCCATCCCTGTAACCTAAGATTTTGCTGGGATTTACTTCGTTGTCCACATAAACAACAAAGTCGTCTCCGATTGTTGAAGGGTGAGTTCCTAAGTTGCTCACCTCACCTGCTTTGCGGGTTGCATAAAGCGGGGAATATAAGTCTTTCGGCACTTTTTGATTGGCATCAAACCGGTCAACCCGAACACCGACATTAAAAATCAGGTCTCTGAATGCAAATTTATCTTGAATGAATCCGGCCATATATATAGGACGGAAAGCGCCAATTGGTCGGGTAAAGATATCTTCCTCTTCATTTCTTGCTTTCCAGAAATCTTCAAATGCAGGTTGGCTGGTTAACTTGTTTCCTAAATAATCATAACCATAATAGGCGACATAGTTGTTACCATTATTAAATAACTCATCAGGAGAAAATAAATCGAGAGACAACTGGTCAGGATTTACTTCGTCAATATTAATGATACCCATTGATCCATAACCGAAACGTTCTCTGAATTTGCGGTCAAAATAGGATTGTTCAGCTCTTATCAGATTATAGGTAATGGTATCGGTATAGGGGTTAAATACGTGGCTTACGCCATCATATTCAGAAAATGGGATTTGTTGTCCGTTGATAATTAAAATAGGGTTGTCTAAATCCCGGATAATATCGCGTCCAAATCTTGCATTTCTTTCAAACATGAGGTTCCACAACCCCATCGGGAAAACATCGTGAGAACGGTCAACCCTCTGCTCATATTCAAAACCAAATTCAATAGCGTGTTTGTTTCTGTCTGAAGCACCGGGCCGTTTAATATCAATAGAGCCATTAAACACGATTCTCGCCTGATCGTTTTCGTCTTTTTGATATCCGCCATAAGGTGTTCCGGGAGTGTACCATAAATTATAGGCAGAATTTAAAGAAGCAGGTACATTACCATTGCGGATACCCCCATTTAGAGATAATTGAACAAGATTGGTGTAATAGTTGGTTTTATCAGAGCCAGCCAAAGCAAAATATTGCATATTGTGGTTGTCTTTGTCTGTATTAACACCACCCGGCTGATAGGTAACCAAAGTATCTGCTAAACCTTGAAATTCAAGTCCTGTAATTGATATGCCATCTCTTTCAAGCGTTGTATAACCGTAAACAGGTGCCCGATAAGTTGAAAAACTACCGGCATAGCCATAGTCGAACAGACGATCTTCAAAAACCGGATCCTGAAAAACGCTGTAATTTTTGGTAAAGTCAAATTGTAAAGAATAATAAGCATTTGAAAATGCAGATGGTTTGGCATCTTCTGCAGTTCGGGCATTGTTGAACCGCTGAGTCAAACGGGCATATCCGCGATAGGTCTGCTGGTTCTGTGTTGGTATATGGTGCGGATTAAACAATTCATACCGGCGAATAACATCCATGTTTAAGCCATCAGTTCCTCCAACAGAATAGTTGGCAGTACCTCCGAATGTAATGTTAATGTTTTGAACCGGTTGAAAGTCTAATTTAGCAGCACCTGTAATTTCGTCTTTTTTAACATTCGGACGAACATCTACTTGTTCAAATCCGTCGATTCTGGTTAAATCAGTGCTTTTTAAAAATCCACCGGCTGTTGAAGAAAGTTCAAGCGGATTTTCTCTGATATTGTCTAACACATCGTCTTTGGTTTGCCAAATTCCAACAGCAGATGGTCTGTCATCATCTTCATGCAAATATT
This sequence comes from Sphingobacteriales bacterium, assembly GCA_016700115.1. Taxonomy (NCBI): domain Bacteria; kingdom Pseudomonadati; phylum Bacteroidota; class Sphingobacteriia; order Sphingobacteriales; species Sphingobacteriales bacterium. Next base: position 3,114,307 of record CP064999.1, read on the forward strand.
CACCTGAAAGAAATAACCCTAAAATTGGCCTTTCAGAAGGAGTACCTTTACCTTTTTTGAGCAGAGGACCCGAAAGACTAAAATTGCCGAGGTAATATCCATAAGGTTCAAGAAATTTTGAGGAAACTAACTCGATGCCGCCAGACCAAAACTGAGAGGGTCCTCGGGTTGTGATATTTACAATACCTCCGGTGGCATCTCCAAAACGAGCGGGTAATCCGCCGGTAATTACGGTCAATTGTTCTATGGATTGAGCAGGAACAGCAGCACTACCCCGTACTTTGATACCATCTATATAGTAGTCTGTTGACTCAGATCGTTGACCTTTTACATTTAATCCTCCTCCTTCATCAGATTGAAAAACTCCCGCAGTTTGAGAAGCTATGGATGCAACATTACGTGTAGGCATCTTCATAATTTGCTCCTTGGTTACGGTTTGTCCGGTAGAGGTTTTGTCGGCTTCAAGCAATGGAACTTTGTAAGAAACCACTTCTACCGTTTTCAGCAGCTCTGACTCCTGACTAATCTGGACATCGAGAAAGGTAATCCGGTCTGCATAGACGACCACGCCATCATATTGTTTTCCCTGATAGCCAACATACGAAATTTTGACGGTATAACTACCTGCCGGTAGTGGTTTTATAGAATAAAATCCATCAAAATCTGATTGTGCGCCCTGCATGGTACCGTTTACTACTAATGATACGTTTGCAAACGGAATGGGTTCGCCTGTATCCTTATCGGTAACTTTTCCTTGAATTTCACCCGACTGTTGTGCAAAGGCAAGCACCGAGCCAAATAAAAAGAAAGCTAACAAGAATAAAAATTTTCTCATACGCAATAATTTATGATTTGTAGTTGATTTTATGGTGAATTGGTTGCCGGAGGCAGTTTTTTACTAAAGATTTAGCCTATTTTTAATGGATAGGTAAAAATAGAAAGTTTGTTTCGATTTTTACCCACTTTGTTCAAAATCTGACGAACTATTGATAATAGTATTGCTTTTTTATGTTTGAGTGATGCACTTATAATTTTAACAGTTATTGGAGACAGTATAATGTTCAATTATTTTCTTAGCAAGAACGTATGCTATTTTATAGGTCGATTCATGGGTAACTCCTGCTATATGAGGGGTCATAATAACATTCTTACACTTTCCTAACTCTACAAGCAACCTGTAATCTTCATGTTGATAGGTATTCAGGTCTTCATTTTCAAATACATCTATTGCTAACCCTTTTAGTTGTCCTTTTTGTAAGGCTGTTAGTAAATCATCGGTTTTGGCAATCCCTCCTCTTGAAGTATTAACTAAGTATATCGGACGTTTAAATTGCGAAATAAAATTACTGTTTATCATTGCATGGGTTTCATTTGTAAGGGGTATGTGCAAGCTGACTATTTCTGCTAGTTCAAAAATTTGGTTCAAATTACATTCCTTGACACCATGCTCTGAAAATCCGAACTTATATTTATCATAAGCCAGAATGTTTACTTCAAATGCTTTCATTCGCTTTGCAAATGCGCTTCCGGTATTGCCAAACCCAATTATTCCCACTGTTTTACCTGATAATTCGCTGCCTGTGTTTTCAATTCTGCTCCAAATTCCATTTTTCAATTCGGCATGCGACTTGTTAATATTGTGCAAAAGTGATAACACCATTCCGGTTGCATGTTCTGCAACTGAGTCCCGGTTTCCCTCCGGTGAGTTAAAACAGGTGATACCTTTTTGTGAAGCAAACGGGACATCTATCAATTCCATGCCCGAACCTGTTCGTGCAATAAATTTCAGCGTTTTTCCTTTGTCAATTAACTGTCTGTCGGCTTTGATTTTGCTTCGGACTACAAGCCCTGTATAATCGCCTATAATTTGCTGGACTTCTTCATAAGTTATCTTTTCAAAATGATTGCAAGTAAAGCCAAATCCGGTAAGTTCTGTCTTCAAAACTGGGTGAACCACTTCGGTAATGAGCACTTTGCCTTTCATTAAAATTTGGTTGATTTATAGTGCACACTTTAAAAAGTTTGCAAACTTACAACCCTACTTGGTAATTCACTCTATTTTTCTTGTAAATAAATGCAATCTAACCCCTCAAACGAAAATAATTTAAAGGGGGTTGCCTCCTTAATAGTTAATTTCCATGAGTTCAGCAACATTTTTAATAATTGTACAGACTATAATGCCACCAATATGGAAAACAAATGTGGCTAATACCATAATTTGATATTCTCTGAGGCTGTTTAAAGTTTGTCCAGATAAGTAAGATGCAGCTTTAATAATAAGAAAAGCCATCACACAAAAAAGGAGGAAAGATTGGATGACATAAACCAACCGGCTTGACTTGCTAAAAAAGCCTAAGACTGCATTTGCCCAAACATAAAACCCCAATGATGAAACCGCAATAAACCATACCATTTCCGGATTTTCACAAAATAACTGACAAAGCAGCATTAAAATACCCGTAACCAATAAAACGATGACAAACTGTTTTATCGGAGTCGCCTGTTTTAATATATCGAACGATAAGATCATCGTTTGAGAGTTTTTGAATTTTCAAATGTACGGGATAATCTTGTTTCCAGATGTTTTTCATTGAAAACCAAAACTCATAATTTTCAATAGAAGACTTTAAGCAAGTGTACCACATTCAACCAAATGAAGAAAAGATTTCATAGTTTGGTTGTGTGTCATTTCCATAGTGCTTAACCTCAGTTAAGTATCATACTTTCTCGTAAAAATAAAGCCAACTTTGATAGTTCTAAATTCACCTGCCATTTTTTAAAAAACAGACTTTTCCTGAATGTCAAACATTGAATAAAAACAAAATTTGGAGTTTCAAAATCAATTGATCGAAGTTTATTGCAGGGTTACCATAAACTTTTGCAGAGGTGCATTGAGCCTTTGCAGAGGTTCTTTAAGTCTTTGCAGGTGCACATCATGTTAAAGCAGGGGTGCAACAAGTCTTTGCGGAGGCGAATTAAAGTTTTGCAGATGCGCAATGAGCCTGTGCAACTATGCAATAAGTCAATGCAGGTATGCAATAATTCATTGCAGAGGTGAATAAAAGTTTTGCAGATGCGCGATGAGACATTGCAGGTGTACAACAAGTCATTGCAGGGGTGCATGATGTTAAAACAGAAGCGCAATAGGTTAATGCAGTGGATAATATTCAATATTATCGCCCAAAGTTTGCTTCACACATATCATATCCATTTTTTTGAGATTGAACGCGGTGCAGTATTTGGTGAATGTAGATATTATAGTTCAATGATGTACATCTATAAAATCTGAACCAAGGGCTATTAGTCCATAATCCTTATGATTGGTGTACTAACATAGCTAATATGACCGGACATCAAATGAATATTCTGGTTAACAACTCAATTCTTAAAATAATCTTCGATGAGTTTTAAGTAGTAGGGCTTTCTTTGATTGTTACTACTGTTTCCGGTGCAATCCATAAATTTAAGTTCCAATAAATCCCACAGGTCGGTATGGCCATTATCATACCCTAAAGCCCAGATTCCAACTCCTCCCAGTTGATATTCATAGACCAGATCATACTTTTGATTCAGGCTTTCCGTATTTTCGAACCAGCATTGGGTAACTTTATCTTTAGGCCCTTTTATAATATAGGGTGTGGCGCTTCTCGTGTCCCAGCGTTCTTTGTATTTGCCTCCATAAACATTTTTAATCTGGGAATATGTGGGAGACTGCACATAGGATTTTGCAGAAGAAGGAACAGCATAGCTTTGTGTTGTCCACTCACGGCCATAATAGGGTACAGCCAATATAAAGTGTTGAGGATGAACACCCGAATTGAGATAGGTGTTTAAGGTAGCTTTTTGGGAATATTTTCCTTCTAAAGGAGCAACAGGTCCGGCATGTTTACTATTGGCACAAAAGTAGTCATAGCCCATTATGACAAACTGTTTGACATAATTTTTTAATGCTAAAACATCGAAAACCCCTTGGTGGTCAATAGCAGGGACAGCCATAGTAATCGTAGTATTTGGTCTGTCAGTTTTAAACCTATTGTGAAGATATGCGACGAATTTGATCAGATTTTGTTTGTCCCCGGTATAGATTTGTTCGAAATCCAGATTAACTCCGTCGGCGCGACGCTGATTGAGTAATTTAATCAACTGATCGGCAAGGTTATTCCAGGCTTTTGGATTTCTCAAAAACCGGGCATTGTTGTCAAATCCGAAATTGGTAACACAAAGTTCAACTTTACATCCTGCCATTTGAGCGTAAGTGATGGAATTGGTAGTTGACCAGCTATGCACCGTTTTATAGCCACCGGTGTTGGGGTTCAGTTCGTAAGAAAAATAACTAAATGTACTTAGTAATTCAAAGTCATAATAGTTGTAGTACGAAGAACCATACCAAAAAGGATGATAACCATATACTTCTTTACTTAATGCACAATTTGAAGAGCGTTTTGAAGAGGCAAAACCCGAATTGAGATATTGCAATATCAGACCGTTCATGCCTGCACTATCTGCCGGCTCGTCGGTTTCTGCAAATTGATTTTCATTCATTAGCTCCTGCCGGATAGAAACGCCGTTTTCATCGGCCTCATAAACATCTTCTAAAACAGGTTGAGATTGGGTGGGAAAACAAGTATAAAAAATAAAGTAAAGAGTGGTAAAAAAAGACTTCATAAGTATAAATTGGTTTTAACCGATACTAAACTGATACATACTTTTGAAAATTGTATTTTTCAAGGAAAAAAAAGTGCATAAAAAACCCCCAACCTATTAAAAAAGGCTGGGGGTAACCCATTTACAACCAACAATGTAACTACAAGACTAATTATTGCTTAATAAAAGATGCGCTTAAAATGCTGAATTCATTTTGAATTTGTAAGAAATACAACCCTGAAGGCATATTGTTTACTTTGACGTTAATTGTTTCCGAAAGGTTTACCCGTTCCTCTAAATAAATTTGTCTTCCATACAGATCAAATATGGTTAAGGTCAGTGAGCCGACAATTTCCTGAGGCAGTCTGATAAACAGATCATCGGACTGAGTAGGGTTGGGATAAACTATGAGTTGAGGAGATGCCTTTACATCATTCTGAGATTCGCAAACATCTACATAGACCCAATGTAAAGATGTGGCGACTATCTGACCTGTTGCCCAATCTGTTGCTGTAAATGTATAAAGGATAGTATCTGCAGGGGATGCCATTGGTTCGGGACAGTCAGTGCAACTCAACCCATCTGCAGGAGTCCATTCAAAAGTTGTTTCCGGGATATCGGGATAGTCAGGAGGTATTAGTTGTATGCTGTTTCCTAAACATAAATCGTAATACAAAGTATCGGGAATCAGACAAGGCTCTACGGTTACTTCATAAATTTCATAATATGGACCACCACCGAAAGTGGTAAACATAGTCAGGGTATATATGGTATTTACTGACGGCCATACGGTAGGGTTAGGACAGTTTATGCAACTGATATTGTATTCTGGTTCCCAGGAATATAAAGTATTAGGAATAAAAATGCCTCCAAGTTCTATACTATCACCATCACAAATTGTAAGATAATAAGTTGGGATTCCACAATTTTCAACGGTTACTAAAAAATGACTCACGATTGGACCACCGCCTAAAGTAGTCAGGGTTGTAAGGGTATAGGTGGTAGTTTCATCGGGCGTAGCGATTGGGTTTGGACAATTAGCACAGCTTAATCCTTCTGAGGGACTCCATACATATATGGTATTGGGCGAATAGGGCACACCAATTTCCACACCCACATCTATACAAGTATTATAGGATGTTAACTGACATTCTCCCGAAGTAAATGACACAACGCCCTCGCGGGAAGCAAAACAGGAATTGGCATAGGTAATACCATTACAACCACATACAGGCTCATACTCGCTTGGGCATGGGTTGTAGTGAATCAATTCAGGAATAACACATGGACCGAAAAAAGGAGGATCTTCGCAAGCTCCCGGAATAAAAGAAGTGATACCAGAGTAAATGGCAATACAATCGTTGTCGTAGGTAACTCCGTCACACCCACAAACAGGAGCATAAATAGTAGGGCAGGGACCAATTCCGGTTTGATCGGGATTAAAACATCCGGGAACCACTCCACAAACTCCCGGAGTAAAAGACGTTATTCCACTGTTTGCAGCAAAACAACCATTAGAATAAGTATTTCCGTCACATCCACAAACGGGGCTGTAAATTTCCGGACAGAAAAAAATATTAACCATATCAGGATCAAAGCAATTGTCGGCACCACACATAATCTCTGCATTTGCGATGACCGTAACGTCAGTAACTGTTTCGTAAAATAAAGGACATTCGCCTATTGTTCCAGCAAATCCCCCCATAGAGCACAACAAAGTTCCATCACATAAAAATACTTCTGACGGGAAATCTGCACAAAAAGGATTAGTAGAGGTGAAAAAGACATATTGCCCGTTGTACCATCCCTGTGAAATATTATTCACACAAGACCATGGTTCACAGATGCTGTTTGCTAATTGAGTTAAGAACGGCAACTCAGTTACCGGGTTTTGAACACCACAGGGCATTCCGGATTGTGCCACAGATTGCTGATGCGATACTGTGAGGAAAATTGTTAGAAATAAGACATGTAGATAAAATGATTTCATACAAATTATGTTTGTGAGGGTTAAAATTATACTTACTTTTACCGAAACTTAACTGAATAAACGATATTTGCAGCAAATGCGTTGGTTTTCAAGCAGTCAAAAGAGTTAAGTTAAATGAAAAAGTCTTTTATAGGACAGACTGGTTGTAACAAGTTGAAACAGGAACATTTTAAAAACTGGTGTGTTTATCTTGGATTGTTGAAAACACAAACCCGTTTTTTCTCAAAAATAACTAAATAATATCCATAAACAAAAACAAAATGAGCTATGCAATTTAAAAACTTTACACTATCAAAAACATTCGCCTCTTTGGTTCTGGTTTTGGTATCTGTTTTAGCAGTAGCACAACCTACGCTTACTTCGGCAAACTTTCCGGTTGTAGGAGACGAATTTAACCGTATCAGCGCTGCTCCAAGCGCAGTTTTGCCCGGTGCTGCCGGCGCAAACGTGTTTTGGAACTTTGCTTCTTTAGTGCCTGCTTCCGGTGCAACAAGCGGAACCTATGTAGCCCCTAATACCACTACAATGGGCGGTAGTTTTCCTGCTGCAGATGTGGCCAATATCAGTGGCACCTTTGTCGCTTATTACGATGTAACAAGCAGTGCTTCAAGCTGGATTGGAGCCGATAACGGCGGAACAGCAATTACCTTTTCAGACCCTTTGATTCAAATGCAATACCCCTTTACTTACGGATCTACCTATTCTGATATTGGCGACCGGCAATATAATGTTGGTGTTGTGGTTGGCTCGCGTTTGACGCGCGATGTGATTGCCGATGGTTATGGCACTTTGACTTTGCCAAATGGGGTATATGAAAACGTTTTGCGTGTTCGCATTGAAGAAACCTATCGCGATACCACACCAAATCCTGCTCAGTTTTTTGAAAGAGAATCGACCAGATATGAATGGTATGACCAAACTTCACGTTATCCTTTATTGGTTTATGAAACCGGTACAACTAATCAATCTGGTACTATTGCCAGTTTTTCAGTGCTCAATTATGCTTTTGTGTTGAGTGTGGCTGATGACTATGGGTATAGTTACATCACCTCTGACGAAGGTCTGAACTGTGAGTGGGTTGACATAGTTGATATTGGCACAGAAATTACAGGGCTTGCTGACGATAACTATGTTGGTCCTATTCCGATGGGTATAGACTTCCAATATTACTGGACAACAGAAAGCCAGGTATATATTGGCTCTAATGGGTATGTGTCTTTTGACCCTATTCAAATATCTTCAACAGGAACGGTTGCTTTTCCGTTTATCCCTACCCCCGATGAACGGAATAATTTCGTTGCCCCATGTTTGGCTGACTTAACTTTTGGAGGTGTCAATAATCCGGGTAAATGCTATGTGTACAACGATGCAGACAGATTTATAGTTACTTATCTTGGAGTGCCTCAGTGGACGAATAATGCATTTCAATGGGTAGGCAGTAATACGTTTCAGGTGATTTTTTCTGCTATTGATTCATCAATCACCTTTAATTACCTGACAATGGAACCAAACCTGACCACTGAGTATGCAACTGCTCAAAACCCGGTAATGGTAGGTATAGAAAATATTTCGGGCGATATAGGTATTCAGGTGAGCAATACAGCAATGCCTCCATCTAATTCATGTATTCGGTTTGACCCTCCTGCGGTACCTTTAATTGACGTAAAAGATGTAGCTCCTACGTTTAACCAAAATCCTGAAAACGGTGGATTTTTCGTCTTTAAAAATGAAATTTTTGACCTGCAGACCAATGTAAAAAATGTAGGCAGTGTGGACATTACAACTCCAATCACAGTCAATACAACGGTGTTTGACCCTTCTGGTATGCCATTTGTGATTGATAACGTTACTTTGCCGGGCTTAGATCAAGGACAAAGCGAACTGGTAACTTTTAGTACTCCTTTTCCTGCATTATTCACAGGTGCTTTTACCTATGAAGTTTCTACCATTACTACAGATGACATCAATCCAAACAACGACTTTAATGTTTCTGAATTAGTTGTTGTTGATTCGCTTGCCAATGGAGAGATTACGCTTTCTTATGTAGTTGGAACAGCTAACCAGGGAGCTGTTTCCTGGACAGGTGGTTCAGGGTTTAACGATGGTGCCGGTATTTATATCGAGCCTCCTTTTTACCCGGTCGAAGTTGTTGGTGCTGAATATTATGTAGCAACTACCGGTGCAGGTACTGGTTTTAGAGCCAGAGTTCAGGATGACAATGGACCTGCCAATAGTCCCGGTTTGGCAATAGCAAGTAAAGATGTTCCTGTCGGACAAATTTTGTCACTTTCATGGAACAGAGTTGACTTTGACAGCCCGCCGATGATTGAAGATGGTGGTGTTTATGTTTCGTGGTTAATGGAGGCAACAGATATTCAGTTGGCTACTGAATTAGATCCACCTTTCTCACGACGTTCTTATGAAATTTTGGGCGATGCCTGGGCACCTTACCGTTCCGGTGATATTTCTGATTTATACATTCGTGTAATTGTCAAGAAAACAGATTTTCCGGTTGGCATTAACAACCCAAATCAAACCGCTGCTTTTAACCTTGAAGAAGCTTTCCCCAATCCTTCTACTAATCAAGCCTTAATTCAATATTCGTTAATTTCTGATGCCCCGGTAACTTTTACGTTAACTGATATTGCAGGAAGGGTTATTGAGCAACGTTCCATGAATTTAGTTCAAGCAGGTAGCCACCAAATCCGTTTAAATACAAGTCAATTGCCTTCAGGTGTTTATCTATACACACTCAGCAGCAACGGACATACTGAAACCAAACGCTTAATGGTCGCAAACTAAAATAGTGCCGTTCATTTGGTTCTAATTAAAAAAACGCATCTGTGCCTTCACAGATGCGTTTTTTTTATTCCTGTTTTATATGTCTTTTCAGTAAAGCAATGATAATTACTTCCAAAAAGGGTCTTTCCAATCTTCTATGAATGATTGATTGCGGGCAGATAATTCAAATTGTTTTATCGCTTCAGCAGATATACTATTTTGAATTTCGTTAAATAAAATACGCTCTTCAAAACGTATATGCTGTTCCAAAGTTTTATCAATGAGATGTAAGTTTTCAACAGTTTCGAGATTTTGGGCAAACAAGTGATGAATAGTTTGATGCTGTCCAATAGCAATTTTTACTAACTCATGATTGTTTCCCAATAGGGGAAATAGCAAGTTTTCTTCTTCTGCAAAATGAGGGAGAAGATGATGTTGGTAAAACCAAAAAACATAATTTCTAATACGGGATAGTTCTATATTCCTGTTTAGTCCGGTTCTGATTTTCCAACAGAATAATAAAGCATGGTGGTGTTCTCGGCTCAAAGGCTGAAGGGCTTTATCCCTTTTTAAAGGCTTTCCCATTGCAAAGTTTTTTTGATAAACTGAAGGTAATGTATATTAAGGAAATTTGAAAAACGCATCAAATTTATATACCCCAGTTTTGTTTTTCTATATCTGTCCAAAGAGTTGGGAAAAATTTGCGTTGCTGAAATTTGGGATGCAGGTACTTTTTCCATTCAGATCCACCTGTGGCAGCTTGGTTTTCTCCTTTGCTGTCCAAATAATGTTTGGCTGTGCCGAGATGCACAAGCGGCCATTCTATGTTATAGAGGCGGTCAAAAGTTTTAAGTTGATGTAGTAGTTCTTCCGAAAGAGTGTCAATCTGTAATATTTTATCTTCTATTGTATTCCCTCTTGTCTTTTTTGCAAGAGTGATAAAACTATCGAGATATTTTTCTTCAAACTGCGTGAGTGTAAGAGTTTTTTTACCTGTTTTGCGGTTAAGTCCGGCATCCTGCCAATAAATATTTTCAAACATTTCTTCAACCGTCGGGTTTTCAGGAAGTCTCTGTTTACCTTCTAAGTTGATAAGATTTTCGAGACGGGTGCAGTAAATTTCAATAAAACGAAATTGAGCCGACTGAAAACCACTCGCAGGAGCCAATGCAGTTCGAAACGTATTGTAGTCATTGTAGTCCATGCCATCTTTCATTATGTCAAACGAGTTTATCAGCAAACCGGTATAGCGGTTTAGCCGGTTGAGCTTGTTTAACAGGAACTGCTCTGTGGGGTTGTTGTTTTCAACAATCTGTCTGATTTCATGTAAAATAAGTTTAAGCACCAACTCAGTGATTTGATGGTACATGATAAAGATTTCTTCATCTTTAAATTCAGTCTTTGGTTGCTGTAGTGTTAAGAGAGTATCCAAAGAAACATAATCCCAATAGTTGATGGGTTTTGTTTGAAGGAGGCCTTTCAAATAAGTCTCAGGGTTTTCGCCAAGTTTGATATATTTTTCGTTAATGTCCTGTATAATTTGATTTTGTTCCATATTCACTTGTTGGATTTAGTCTTGTTGAAAAATTGTTCTGGTTTGGGTATTGCCTAATGATTGTATTCTATACTAATTGTGTGGGGTTAAAAAAGTGCATCAGTTTCAAATTTTTGATGATAGGCAATTTTAGTTTGAAATAGTTGTGCCATTTTACTAGCCCGCCATTTGCTTTCTTCTGCCTTGGCTCCTGTAAAATGTTCATCTATATTTTGGTTAAAAATTGAAACCCATCGCTCAAAATGCAGACTTGTTATTGGTAATCGGGAATGTGGTGGAAATGGACTTCCAAAATACGTGTGCTCTTCGAGCAATACGGTTTGCCAAAACCGAATCATTTTTTCAAGATGTTTCTCCCAATTTTCTTGAATCACAGCGTTAAAGATTGGTGCAAGTAATTCATCGTCTTGTACTTTGCTATAAAAAGTTGATACCAATTTAATTATATCTTGTACAGTAAGTATTTCTGTTTGATTCATGTTTTTTCAGAATTTTAAACGTTCGATTTAAGATGACTTTGTCCTGTGTTTAATTCGGTTGCTAGATTAATGATTGTTGTGGTTTCGAACAGTTTGTTAAGCGGGTTGCGCACTTTTATATATTGGTCATGCAAGGGACACGGATGATCTGGATTGCATTGTTTTAACCCAAGTACGCAATTGAATAACAATTGCTCGCCTTCAATTGCACCAATTATATCCCGCAGGTTGAGATCCATTTTTTTTTGATGATTAATTTCAAACCCACCGGTTGGACCTTTTACCGAATCAATAAGCTGATGTTTTACTAATTGTTGCAGAATTTTTGCTGTGAAAGCCATAGGAGAATCTATTTCCCGGGCAATATCCTTTAATCCTATTCGCTTTTCATTCAAGGTTTGTTGCATGATATAAATCGTTGCTCTGATTCCGTATTCACAGGCTTTAGAAAACATTTCTGCTAATTTATCTGCAAAGATAAGATTTGGTTTTATTTCGGACAATTTTGTCTTTTATTATTTTCCTTTTCAAGTTACAAATCATACCTTCAACACCTAAAATCCGTATAACAATTCTGTTATAAGTCCCTTCGTTTAAATAAAATTATACTATCCTGGACTTATAAGTGATTAGCCAGTCTTCGATTCCGCCAGCCAGACTAAAAATACTCAGGTCGTCTCGGTGCTGCTTAATAATGGAGTAAGCCTGACGACTGCGTTGCCCCGATTGGCAAAAAACAACTATAGTATTGTTTGAAGGTAATGAATTGATATGCTTTGCAAGTTCGGGGAGGGGAATTTTTAGATGTGGAAAGTGTGAAATTAGAGGCATTTCGAAGGGCTCTCTGACATCTATGATGGTAAGTTTATCGGACGTTTGAAGTAATGTCTCAAAAGTTTGAGGTGAGATTTCGCGAAAATCATCGTATGTAGAACAAAAGCCGAAGTAGTCGAAAAACTCAAATTCTGTTCGGTTTTTAGGCATAAATTGAATGGATGCCGGGTTTGGTGTAATTTGAATTTGATAGGATTGATTGTATAACGCATTGTAAGTAAGCAGACAATTATAAAGAGGGACTCCTATTTCTGCAATTATTTTAATTGCTTCAGTTGCCTGTAAACTGCCAATAATACCGGGTATTACTCCCAAAACTCCGGCAATATTACAAGCAGGACTGTTAGAAGGGTTTGGGGGATTGGCAAACAAATCACGGAAATTAACTGAAGTAGGTTGGTTTTGATTAAAGACTGCAATCTGACCTTCAAATCGGAATATGGCACCATAAATCAGTGTTTTTTTGAGAAGAAAGCAGGCATCATTGATTAGATAGCGTGTTGCGAAATTATCAGATCCGTCAATAATGACATCGTAATCTTTAAGCAACTCTAAGGCATTTCGATTAGTTAATCTAAAATGATATGGAGTAATAATAATATCGGGGTTGAGGAGTTGCAACTTTTTAGCTGCGATAATTGCTTTGGGTAATCCTATATCAAGTGTGTTGTATAAAATTTGACGATGTAAGTTGGTGATTTCAATGATGTCATAGTCAACAATACCGATATGCCCTATTCCTGCTGCTGCAAGATATTGCAAGGCAGGACAACCTAAGCCGCCTGCACCAATAACCAATACTTTTGCTTTAAGCAATTTTTCTTGCCCTTCAGTACCAAGTTCCTTGAGTAAGATTTGGCGATGATATTTTTGGTTTATAATGCTCAAATTTAAAACTGATTAATATTTTTTGCCTATGGTTAAATTTTAGTTACTGTCTATAAGTTGTCAGTTTTATGTACATGAAAAACTTGGTTTGGATATAGGTTTTTTTGTTTAAAAATATTAAGAATACAATATGGAAAGTTAAATATATTGGTCAGGTATTTTTGTTATCACCTATGCTTATCAGAGTTTTTAACTGAAAAGGAGAATAATAAATAGCCATTCCTATAATCATAGCTATTAAAAATCCATAGGGCAAGCCAAATGCAATGATGCCTGTTAGTAAGGAAATAAGTAGGTTTCTTTTTTCAGTGAAAAGATCTTTGATGAGAAACATCATTGCCAGACCTTCAAATAAAAGGATAACCCCTAAAACCGGCAATGGAAAAATATTGATCAGTGAATGGATATTGCTCCCGAAAAAAAATCCTAGAATTAAATAAAAAAAGCCATAAATAATAACTGATCCACCGGTTCTTCCACCAAAAGTATAATGACCAACCATCCCGCCTGCTCCATGGCAAACAGGAATTCCACTTAAAAAAGGGGTAACTAAGTTCATCAATGCATAAGTAAAACCTATTTTTTTTGTTGAAAGTTGTGTTTTAGGAAACAGGTCATGCGCAACTTGTTTTGTTGCTAATATTGAATTGCCAAGCGAGAGCGGAATTTGTGGTATTGCCAGTAATAAAAATCCGGTCGTTAAGTCATCAATATTTGGCACATGTAAAATCGGGAGATATATTTTTGGAAAAACGTCAATATTGGAAAAGTTTGAATTAAACAAAAGTGAGTAAATCACCCCGGTGCTGATTACTAAAATTGAAGCCGGAAACTTCTTATTGTCAATCAAAAAAATAGTGAGACAAAAAGAGATACCTGCGAGTATGTACCCATTTAGATTGCCTGTAGGGATATATTGTTTGAAAGCTAAAGAGCAAAGACTAATGCCTAACCCTAATTGAAGTCCTCTTATTATTGTTTTAGGTACTATTTTTGCGAGTTTCTCAATAGCCCCTGTCAAAGTAAGGATAAGCATCGTTAATCCAATAGCCAAGCCTGCTCCAAATAAAACGTTACCGGCTATTTTTTGAGCAATGACCAATGTTGCCATTGCTTTCAGGGGCTGTACAGGCATTGGCATTTTGTAAATCAGACCCGTCAATATTTGCATCACCCCAAACACTATCAAAACACCCGGAGTATGTAGACCTGCAGCCAGAATCATTGCGGTCAGTAGTGGAAAGTCGGTTCCAATGTCACCAAAAGCACCTGCTAATTCATTCCTGTTAAATTCAATGTTTCTGAAATTCATGGAAAATTAGTTTTGTTCGGGGTTCAACTTTTATTAGCCCGAACTATCCACCTGAAAAGGGTGGGAGAAAGGCTATTGTATCATTTTCTTTTAGCTCAGTTGGTTGGGATATGATTTTCTGGTTGACAGCAAGAACATAATCTGAAGTAGTGAGTTGAGGAAACTTTTGGGAGAGATAATTAATAAGTTCAGTAGTTGAATGAATATTAGAAAGTTTAAAGGAATTGTTTCCAAAAATATCGGCAATTTGTCCGAAGGACAGAATGTTAATTTCCATGGGTTAAATTATTTAAGGCGTTTGTTACATCTGAAGGCGTATTGAGATTTGTGAAAAAAGTAGGAAAAAACAATGGATTGTTTTCAATATCAATTATGGAAGTTTCAAAATGTGAGATTATATTTTGAAGTTTAAGAACATTTTTTTGCAATAGAATTTCCCAGGCATCTAAACAAGAGGTATGATACATGCCAAAAAGTGGTTGAGGAACTCCCTGAAATTGAGTCAGAATAATTTGAGCAGAATTGGATTGATTTAAGAACCATAGAATAGAATCAGATGTAATAAAAGGCATATCACAACTGAAAATAAAGATATAGTCATTTCTAACAGAACTATGTTTTAATGCACTATAGATGCCTCCCGCCGGCCCTTTATTCTGATAATAATCGGGTATTACCTCAAAACCAAATTTCGAGTACCTATCGTTATTGGTAACAATAATTATAGAACTGAGAGCTTGTTTGATTTTTTGAATTATAAATTCGGCAAGTGTTTGTTGCCCAAATAACATCAACCCCTTGTCCTGCCCCATTCGCGAACTTTTTCCTCCCGCAAGAATATAACCGGGTACAGTAGAAATTTGAGCAAGGTGATTCATGTTTTAAGAATTAAAATCACTGAGATCGGCGCAATAGTTTGTGATAGTTACTGTAAATATACCATGTTTTTCGCCGATTTTAAGGTATTGAGCAGCAAAGAAACCACAGTCATCGGCCCTACTCCTCCTGGAACCGGGGTAATAAAACTGCATTTTGGGGCGACCTCTTTAAATTTTACATCGCCAACAATCCTATATCCAGTTTTTTTACTCGAGTCTTCTATTCTCGTAATACCCACATCAATTACTACGGCATCTTTTTTAACCATATTGCCTTTAATGAATTCTGGATTGCCAAGTGCAGCAATTAGTATATCAGCTCGTTTTGTGAACTTTGGAAGATTTTTTGTGCGGCTATGACATAGGGTTACCGTACAGTTTCCGGGATAGGAATTTCTCGATAAAAGAATACTCATTGGTGTTCCTACGATATTACTTCTTCCTACCACCACACATTCTTTGCCGGAAGTTTCAATGCCGTTTCTTTCAAGCAGAAGCATGATTCCCAAAGGAGTTGCAGGCAAATAACATGGCAAACCTTGAGCCATTCTTCCTATATTGATGGGATGAAATCCATCCACATCTTTGCGAAAATTCACGGCCTGGGTGATGTTATTTTCATTAATATGCTTTGGTAAAGGCAATTGAACAATAAAACCGTCAATTGCCGTGGATTTATTGAGCCGTTCAATGGTTGCTAATAGTTCACTTTCAGAAATGTCTTTACTTAGGTTGAGAATTGTCGAATCAAAACCAACTTCTTTACAAGCCCTGATTTTACTTTGTACATAAGTTTGACTTGCTCCGTCATCACCTACTAACACTGCTGCTAAATGTGGAGTTTTCAATCCTGCTGATACAAGGGAATCAACTTCGGATTTGATTTCTTTTTTAATAATTTCTGCTAAATATTTCCCATCTAATAATTTCATGTTCAATGTGTTCTGAAGTTGGATATAAAAAGGCAAAAATACAAAACCCTCAAAGCTAATACAACTTTGAGGGTAGATTATGCTGTATAAATCAGGCTTATTTTCTAAAAGATAATAGTGGTATTTCTGTATGTTGGATAGTTTTCTGAGTGTTACTGGGGTTAAAAAGTTTTTCAAAAAATCCTCTTTTATGAGAAAGCATGGAAATTATGTCAATTTCTGCTAACCCAACATAACTCATCATGCCATCATAGAGATCGGTGTTTAAAAGAATTTGGGCGCAAATAGTCAGTTCCGTCAGACTTCTTAATTCATCTGCCAAAATTCGCAGATTGTTGGTTGCAATAGTTCGGGCTTTTTCACTAAGAACTATATGAACGAGGTGAACTTCTACATTAAAAGGTGTTACTATTTCTAGCAACCGAGCAAGAACCTCAATATCAGAATCGTCAAAATTTGAAAAATAAGCTACTTTGTGAATATTTTTAAATTTTGCATGTTCAGGAATAGCAAGTATTGGAATTGTGGCGTTCTCCAACATTTGAGAGGCATTACTACCCAAAAAAACTTCTTTAATGCCGCCGGCTCCTTTTGTTCCCATTACAACTAATTCAGCTTGGGTTTCCAAAGCTGCGTGGCAAACATTAGTTACTAAATCGCCTTCCAACAGCAGCAAATCCACAGGTTGACCTATAATACCCAAGGCAGCTGCTGTTTCACGCATTTTTTTAAATTCAATATTCTTTTGATAAAGTTGTTCTTCTTTTTCATTATCAATGATAGCCTGTGCAGTTCTGGATGGTGCTCTTGGGTCTATGAGAGGCAATTGAAAAGTATGAACAGCAGTGATGTCTGCATTGAATTTGGAAGCTAGTCCTAAGGCAAAGGCATAAGCATTGTTGGCATTAACAGAATAATCTGTAGGAACCAAAAGGTTTCTCATAAAATGTGCTATTAAAATAGTTTGGCTTTCATTCTAAAGGCAATAATAGGTATAATCAGTAAAATAGTTGAGCGTTGTCAAAAAAAAATGAAAAAAAGTGAAGATTTTATATTTGCAGATATTCACCTTTTCTCAGACCCTGCCTTTGATGATTGTAAGTAAACAAAAATCATTTAAAATTTAAAAAAACAAAACTGACATGAAAACCTCTTTCACTTCTTCAATTAAATCTTTAACCTTTTTTTCTAAAAACTTTTCAAAACAATTTACCATGAAAAACTTAGTTCGTTTCTCTTTCGTTGCGCTGATTTTTGCGCTATTTCTAACTTCTTCTGCATTTGGACAATCTCAAAAGTGTTTCACTTTTACTAATGGAGAAAGCCAAAATGCCTCAGACCTTCATATTGAGTTAAGCAAAGGATCATGTACTATTAAAAACATTGATGCTCAAGGCAGAGTGGGCGGCGTGTTTAAAGGTATAGCAGGAGGCGGTTCAAACAAAATAGATTTGTATAACGGTACAGTACCTGTTGGAGGATCTGTTGAAGTTTGTTTCAGCTTTGATGGTACAGACCCTGATGTTAGAAAATGGTTCTGGTCTAAAGGAATGCAAAATAACGATCCGAAAAGACCCATTATGTTGGGAACAGTAAAAACCCCTCAAGCCGGTCAGACAATATTAACCTCCGTTACTCCGAATACAGATGGTGTTATTATCAATCCCAATGGAACTACTGTAGTAACAGT
The DNA here is from genome assembly GCA_016700115.1 of Sphingobacteriales bacterium. Lineage (NCBI taxonomy): Bacteria > Pseudomonadati > Bacteroidota > Sphingobacteriia > Sphingobacteriales > Sphingobacteriales bacterium. Next base: position 3,132,290 of record CP064999.1, read on the forward strand.
AAACACAGACATTCCATACACAAACGGTGAAAATGTTGTAATATCAAATCCGACTACCACCAACAATAATCCGGTTAATAATAATCCTAACGCCAATTGTGCAGTAGATTGCAGTAAAATCAGCTATCGGTTGGGAACAGTTGCAACAGGTGGAGCTATATGTGTGGGTTTACCGGGCTCAGCTCCTGCCGGTGCAAGCATTACAGTTTCCGATGGAAAAGGTGGCACAACAACAGGTACAGCAAATGCAAACGGTTCGTTCCATATTGGTTGCGGCGGATTAAATGCTACACAAGGTGAGACGGTAACAGTAACAATTAACGGAGTAAGTTGCACGGTAATTGCCAGAAGATAACACAAGATAGTCTTTACAAAAAGAATTTCTAAAAAAAGTTTTTGCCTCTCCGATCTTTGATTGGAGGGGCAATTTCAATTTGTAATGAAATGGGTTAAGCCCGGAGTATCAAAAAAAACAGTAACTTTAGGGCTTAATTTATCAAATTTTCTATATTGAAGAATTATGGCAAGATATGCGATTTCGGATATTCACGGTTGTTGCCACACTTTTAAAAAACTGCTTTTCGACACTTTAAAACTACAGAAAACGGATGAGCTTTATTTGCTCGGAGATTATATAGACAGAGGTCCGGATAGTAAAGGGGTAATTGATCTTATTTTAAAATTGAAAGAAGACGATTATCAGGTTCAATGTTTGATGGGCAATCATGAAATGATGATGATTAGCCTTTTAGATGAAGGAAACTATGATAAATTTAACTGGAGATTTCAAGGTGGAGAAGAAACACTTAAAAGTTTCAATACTAATTATATTGGGGATATTCCTGACAATTACCTAAGTTTTATTAAAAATCTACCATTATTCTTCGAGTTGGAAGATTATTTTTTAGTACATGCAGGTTTCAGATTTCAAAAAAGTGGTTTTTTAGATGATGAAATGTCTATGCTTTGGATTCGGAATTGGCATTATACTATTCGTCCTGAATTATTAGGAGGAAAAGTTATAATACACGGACACACTCCTACTCCTAAGAATGAAATAGAAAAAATGTTGGAAGCAACCCCTTTTTTGGTTTTAGATATTGATGCAGGTTGCGTTTACAACAATTTTCATGGGATGGGGTACTTGTGTGCCTTCAATATGGATGACCAAACTTTAGTGTTTGAACCCAATATAGATCAATCATAAAAAAAGGGATTGATTTTAATTCAGACCTTATTTGTTTTTTACCAAAGTCAGTTTTCTTCGAAGCTCAATTTTTTTGGTAAAGTACTCCTTCTCTGAAGCCGACTTCGATTTTGACTTAACATTACCAGATAGAACAGGCTCTTGCTGAGGAAGAATAATTATCGGGGTATCTTTTTTCCTTAAAATAGGCAATTCATTAACGGCAATTTTTTTCCTGATTAGTTTTTCTATACTTTGAAGATAAGGTTTTTCTTCTTCGGCGCAAAATGAAAGTGCTGTTCCTTTAGCACCGGCCCTTCCGGTTCTTCCTATTCTGTGTACATAAGTTTCAGGAACATTGGTCATGTCATAATTGATGACATATTCAAGGTCATCTACATCAATACCTCGTGCTGCAATATCTGTAGCAACTAAAATACGGGTGGTTTGAGCTTTGAAATTAGATAAAGCTCTTTGTCTTGCATTTTGACCTTTGTTACCGTGAATTGCTTCTGCCTTAATTTGATTCTTCTGCAAAATTTTGACTACCTTATCTGCACCATGTTTTGTTCTCGTAAAAACTAATGCGGTTTTAATTGAAGAGTCATTCAGCACATCCACTAAAAGCTCAGGTTTTTGGTCTTTTTCAACAAAATAAATAAACTGTTGTATCAAGTCAACGGTGGAAGAAACGGGAGTAACAGAAACAGACATTGGATTATGCAAAATGGTCCCGGCAAGTTTGATAATTTCAGGGGGCATAGTTGCTGAGAAAAACAAAGACTGTCGCTTTTTAGGCAATGCAGCTAATATCTTTTTAACATCATGAATGAATCCCATGTCCAACATCCTGTCTGCTTCATCAAGCACAAATATTTTTATGTCATTGAGACTGATTATTTTCTGGTTCATCAAATCTAACAGCCTTCCGGGGGTTGCTACCAGAATATCTGTTCCGGTTTGAAGTTCGAGTACTTGGGGGTTTTGGCTTACTCCTCCAAAAATAACTGTTGATTTTACTTTAAGGAATTTTCCATAAGCGTTAAAGCTATCGTTGATTTGAATGGCCAGTTCTCTGGTTGGTGTAACAATCAGGCTTTTTATTTTCCTGTTTCTATCTAAAGACTTATTTTCGTTTAAGAGCTGGAGAATAGGAATTGCAAAAGCAGCAGTTTTTCCGGTTCCTGTTTGAGCACAACCAAGTAAATCAATCCCTTTTAGAACAATCGGAATAGCTTGTGCTTGAATAGGAGTGGGGTTAGTATAGCCTTCATCGTTCAGAGATTTTAAAATAGGATCTATAATTTGAAGTGAACTAAATTGCATATTTTTTTAAATTGGTACGTGCGGGCATCGGATAAAATTTACAGAATGACCGCAAAAATTTTCACAAAGATATGGATATTATAGGAAAAAATTTAAAAAAAAGTAAAATCTGTGGGTTAATTTGGTTCAAATTTTCTTTTTAATAAATCTAAGCGCTAAAAAAGCCGCCCCATTGAACTATGAGGCGGCTTTTATGAAAAAAATAACTTTTTGATTTTATAGATAGGTTATCACTCACCAACAGCAAAAAGGCGATTATAAGTTTTACCACCTGAATCAAGCTGATATATATATTCTCCCGCAGGCAAATTGTATTCCAGCCAGTTAAAATGAAACTTATAACTTCCCTTGTCATGATAGCTGTTGAACAAGGTAACCAAAGGTTGGGATGCTTTATTCATAATACGTAAACGTACAGTGCCTCCTGACAAAATAGCGTATTTAATAGTTGTTGCCCCGTATTCTGAATAATCAGGTTGATGTCCGAGCAACACTGCAGTGTCGTTTGAACCAATACTTGGTTGGCAAGCGTTTACCAATCCTTCTATCCTTGTATGAACATGTCCCAAGACTGCATCAACTATTGCAGGGTGCATACAAAACCAATCCTGAAGTAAAGTAGAATAAATACGTCTAAAATCAATTTCATAAGGAATATTACCCGGTCCAACCCAATTGCTTTGTGCAATATTAGGAGCAGTTCCAACAAAGCCGTTTCCTTCTAAACCATCTCCTAATAAAATTACAGGTGCTGCCTCTCCATGATCAGTACCAAAAGAACCATTTTGAAAAACTCTTCTTCCGAACTCAGAATGGGTTGCAATTAAGACATCCTGATTATGCCCTGTAGCCTGAAGGTCGTTATAGAAGGCTTGTACTGCATTGCCTATCCGGTTAAAGAGCGTGTTTTGACCTGTTAGTTGGTTAGCATGTGTATCAAAACCGTCTATAGATACCATATACACTTTTGTGCCCAGGTTTCCTTTTATTAAACGGGCAATGATTGCTAAATTTGTGGCTAAGGAATTGTTAGAGGGATAAGTAACTGCGGCAGTTGAAGAATCATAAGCAGATTTAATAGCTTGAGAATACCTAAAAGAGCTATTGGTAACTTGACGCATAAATCCTAATTCGCTTCCATAGAAACAATCAGGAAGATTTTCGGTGTCGTAAAGCTGTCCACTTTGTGCTATTTGGTAAAACTCGTTTGGATTATTAATTACTAAAGACATGCTTGTGTTTTCACCTCTAAACATGAGATTGCTTTCTGAACCTATCTGAATTGCAGGGGGAACACTTGGGGGGGCTTCGAGATATGCCGGATATTCTTGTTCAAGAAAACGTCCCAACCAACCTGAAGACCAATATTCATTAGTATTACTTGCAGTTGACCATATATCAGATGATCTGAAATGAGAAAGGTTTTGTTGGGGATATGCAACGTTATGAATTACTTTCATTTTGCCGGCCAACCATAAAGGGTGCAGATTGGTTAGCCCGTTATGCATTCCAATTCCGGCATCATTGTCAAGCATCACAATGTTTCCCATAGGCAGAGCAATATCCGGACGATGAGTGGTATAAGTACCGTAATCATAAACCGGTATTATAGTGTTTAGTCCGTCATTACCACCTTTAAGCCTGATTAGCACCAAAACCCTATCAGTATTGGCATTGCTCAATGCCGCCAATAAAGGAGATCTGGCCAGGGCATGAATATTAAGTCCGTTGATAGTTAAGGAAGAACCAATTGCTGCCAAACCTCCGGTTAACAGGAAATTTCGACGGCTCCATGATTTATGGGCTTTATCATGAAGTTTGCCATGTTCCAAAGCACTGCCGTCCTGTGTTTTTTCGTCAAGACC